>JAKSIM010000003.1 GCA_024398845.1 Fibrobacter sp.
CTTTTTCAGGGCTTTTTTATGAAAAATGGCTCACACATTGTTTAGAAGAGCCTAAAAAAGCAAGGATATAAAACAATCCAAGACAAAGATGCTTTCAAATTCGCCACAAAATTATTAGACTCCATACCAGAACCATTTTCATTAACATTTTTCACCATTGACAGTCACGCTCCAAACGGACTATACGATCCAGATTGTATTAAAGTCTATGACGAAAATAATAAAGATGAACTTTTAAAAGCCTGCATTCGGTGCGCATCCAAAGAATTATACACATTTATTAGTTCAATCCAAAAATCATCCTTCTATAAAAACACATCCATAATCATCTTCGGCGATCATCTTTTCATGGGAACACGTTTAGTAAAAGATTTTCCAAACAGAAAATGGATTGACATTTTTATTAACGCACCAAAGATTTCAGCTATAAATGAAAATCGCACATTTTCAGACATCGATATGTTTCCGACCATTCTCAGCTCATTAAATTTTAAAATCAACGGGGACAAACTCGGATTCGGAGTCAATCTGTTTAGTGATAAAAAAACTCTTATAGAACAAATTGGATTAGACTCTTTAAACAAAGAGATAAAAAAATTTCCTTCGCATCTAGTTTATGAAAGCTATTTACTTCAAAAAAAATCAAATAACGCTTCGTCCCCATAATTTGATTCTATACAAAAAATTCATTTGTTTTTTTGAGCAAACAGTAAAACTATTTTTTCAATCAAATCAAATTTTGATTTTTTTCCCTGTTTTTTCTTTTCAAATAAATCTCGCAATAAACCATAGGTTGCAGTTCTTTGCAGTTCCGTATCAACCAAGTCTTTCAAAGCGACGATTCCATCAAAAGCACAAAGCGGATTCTTGATATTCATTAATGATCCAGAATCCAAGCCGTCCCTTCTAATTTTTTCCCAAAAAGACACACGCTGAAACAAATACGGTTTTTCACCATATTCAAACATCCAGCCTGTAAAGAAATGCACTATTTTCGCTTTAGGGAAAAAACGCCAAGATCGACTTATTTGACAATTATATTCACCAGATAATAAAAAATTTCCATTCGGGAAAACGGTCTTAAATGCATAATTTAAAGAAGGCATATCAATAAAGCATCCTGTAGTCGAGGTTTCACTCCATTTTTTTTGCCATACAGAAAAAAATTCTCTTGCAACAGAAGAGTCCTTCACAAACAACACACCTCCATTGACATATTTTTCCACCATCGGATCTAAACAAACCCGTTCAAAATCCTTTTTTATTCCCTTTATCAAAGGATGTTGATTTAGCAAGCAATGCCCGTCTAGCACCCCCATCACATCTTGAGTAAAATCAGATTCTTCTACAGGTGATGCCCAAACAGTATCTGAATCAACATACAAAAAATCTCCTTCGATCAAAAAACGCATTGATGTTTTTAAAAATCTTGATCGAGCAACACTAGTTATGGAATCATCAAATTTTTTAACAATGTATTCATTACACATCTTTTTTATTAAAGCAACCTTATCAGACGCATTTAAATCAGTTCTATCATCAACTAAAAGAGTTACATTCGCTGTTGGGGTTACATACTTTAGCGATGTTATAGAAACCAAGGTCTGCTCAAAATAAAAACCATTCGTATCTTCAACTAAAATATAAACGTATTTCATATGAAACTCTCAATTCATTATTATATTTAATTATAGTAAATATTTAATTGTAATTATGATTAAAATCTCCGTAATTATTCCAATTTACAAAGTTCCTCTAGACTACCTCCGTAAATGTCTAGACTCTCTCATTGCACAAACATTACCCGATTGTGAATTTCTCCTCATTTCAGACGGATCTCCCAAAGCAGAACGAAACGTTTGTAAAGAATACACGAACAAAGATCTACGATTTAGATTCTTCGAAAACGAACATGCAGGTGTATCAGCCGCAAGAAATTTCGGCATTTCAAAAGCCAATGGTGAGTACATCACATTTGTTGACTCGGATGATTGGATAGATAAAGAATGTTGTGAGCAAGTTTTCAATTTCGCAAAGCAACAGAATAGTGATATTCTCTTTTGGAATGCAAATCAATATATTGACAGAAAAATATATCCATTAGTATACGACACGAAAAGCATAAATAAACTAAGCAAAGATGAAGTAATAAAGCTTTGTAAAAACTCCATTTATACATCATCAAAAAAATATTCCAACATTTCTTTAGTTTGCTGTAAACTTTTTAAAAAAAATCTAATTATCAAAAACTCCATAGCCTACCCAAACAACATCAAAATTAGCGAAGATCGTTTTTTTAACATAAAAGCATTTGAAAAAGCAAACTCCATTTCTTTTTTGGGGAAATCATTCTATTATTATAGGATTCACAAAGCTTCAGCCTCCCATCAGTTCGTACCTAACGCGATAACAGAATACACAAAATTTCTTCAAGATTTCACCGAAGAACAAAAAAAGAATTATAGCGATTCCATTATTCAAGAATATGTTCGCGTATTCTTTGCCAGTTGGAAAATATGCTATCTGCATCCAAGCAATACTCGTCCATTCACAACAAGAATACAAGATATCATTCAATTAACAAAGCAAAGTCCGCTAAAAGAATATCTTCAAAAACCTTTATTTATGAATTTTCCTTTAATTCTTAAAATTGAGATTTTTCTTTTAAAGAAAAACATTCCCATTTTAGTATACATACACGGAATCAAAGCTAAACTATTCAAACAGCCTTAAACACTTCAAAAGCTTAATCCACATCTATCTTCATCTTTACACCATCTCGCAAACCCCTTATTGCACCCATCAATTTCCTAACAGAATTCTTTTCAAAGAATGGTACAACAAATACGCGCGCCAATAATTCGCTAATAATACTAAACTTGTTTATGCAATTCCAATATTTCTTTATAAAGTAAATTGTATTGCGTGCTATATAATAGTGACGAATTGGAGTATGGTTCGTCAAAATACAATCTCGACCGAATATCCTTATTTTTTTCCCATGACCAATCTCATGCAACAATCCTGTATAATGGACATTAATAATTTTATATCCATGGCAATGCAGATTTAGACAATAGTCAAAATCCACATAATCAATAAACATTTGATTATCAAAACCACCAACAACTTTGCAGACCTGAACATTCATCAAGCAACCAGATGTTATAGCCATTGGTATTATAGAATACTCACCACAATCAATTCTTTTGTATTTCAAATGGCGTTCAACAATTCCATTAGACACGACACCTGTATTACGATCATAAATATCACAGGTAATCATGCCAACATTAGCCCAATTCAAATAGGGACGATAATTTACAATTAATTTATTCTGGCAAACGGAGTCTTGATCCAATGTCAGTACCCACTCATCGCCTTGATTAAAAACATATTCAGCAACCTGATTCAAAGCTCTCGCGATTCCGACATTTTTCCCATTGGAAATAAGTTCACATTTAAACTCTTGTGCGATATCTTGGACTGCCTTCAGATTATTTGAGCCATTATCTACAATAAGCAATCTATTAACCTGCGGACGTACCGCATTTAAATTCAACCGCAGGCGTTCTTCATCAGGATTGTACGTTATTATCGAAGCCCAAATATCCAAATTATCATCCTCTTTGTCAGAATGTAAAAATTCATTACCATTTCATAATCATCAGCAAGAAAATTCACTATTGATACAAAAACTTATCATACTCTATACTCCGACCTTCTAATAAGCTATTCAGAGAATCCTTCCCGTATTTTTCCAAAAGTGTTTCTTTACTTGAATATAGAGATCTACCTAAGCCAAGCGCATTATTTGGTACATTTGCGCCCATCGCTTCCAAAACTGTCGGTAACATATCAAAGGACGTATACTTTCTATTATACTGATTTGTTTGTACCGAGGAATTGATAAAGAAACAAACCCAACGATGGGTTATACTGGTATCCGAGAAACCTACAGCTTTTGCAGGAACGTAGGTTTCGTGATCCCCCATAACAGCGATAGTTGTATTTTCGTACCACGATTGATTCTTCGCCCATTGGAGAAATTGATTCAACAGCATTGAAGAACATTCTAATATATAAGGATACAACTCCTTCGCCCCCCTGTCTGACGGATGATTACAATGGGGATCCATATAGCCATAAGGCATATGAGTATCAGCCGTTCGAGTTATATATGCAAAAGGAATTTCTTGTTGCGCTAAAATATCTAAATCTTGTTTCATTAATTCAAATAAGTCTCGATCGCTAATTCCCCAATTAGCTTTGTCCTTTTCTTGAAATCTTTTATTTAAAAGATAATAATTAACATCATAAATAGGCGCATTTCCATGCGTTCGCACAAAACTTTCCATCGACGCAAACTCTTTTGACGAACCTTGGGAAAAAAGAACGTTGTAGTCGTTTTCTTTTAAAATATCAGACAAGCATACTGCCCCAGGAAGAAATTTTTTCAATCCACTAACGCTATGGTATATTCCCGGTGGATAATTTAAAGGGATTCCACAAGTTTTAGATACAACCGCCGCCATGGTCCAATTAGTTCCGAAAACAGATTCGCCTCCTGGTTTAAAACTATCAAATGTATTCATATATTTGGTAATTTCCGGAATTCTATTTTTTTTAAGATTTCCACCATTAGCCGAATCCTGAAAATTAAATTCCATAGATTCAAGGAACAATAAAATAAGATTTTTTTTATTGTTGAATACAACATTTCGCGGTTCGACATATTCATTTGTATACAATTGTGAATGATTAGGCTCTTTAATACTATTATACCATACTAAAATGTATTGATAAACAGGAATTGACAAAACTGTCATTACAACCGCAGCAAATAAAGAAATAAACGTACTTAATTGCAATATTCTGTTTTTCCATTTAGAAAAATTTTGGACTTTTTTCCTTTTTAAAATCCAAAGAATAATCGCAATAAGAATTCCAAACAAGCAAATATCATACAAAGCATTGTATAATGTTTTCGAAACAAGATAATAGATAACATTCTCAGATCCCGTCACATTTTGATTTATCGTAAACAAAACAGCTTCTACATGATCTATAGGGAAAGAAACCTTAAGGATAGGTACTAACTCAACAATAACCAACGATATTATAATTATGAATATACATATAATCACTTTCATATCACTTTCCAATTAAAACATAGACTTTTGCATTTAATTAGATATACACGGTAAAAAATAACTTTTCATTCACTAAAACACACCTTCCATTGAAGGTGTTTGTACAATTTTCATCTACTTTTTGGGACTTTTCACATCTTCGAAAAAAAACATTTTTGCATACTCCACAGAATACTTCATTTCCTTATAGCCATGATTCAAACTATCAAGTCCTATCGTCTCCAATAAAGTCGATTCAGGAGAAAAAAGACTAACACCAAAACCCATTTTATGTGATATCAATTCAAATCCCATCCCCTCAAGAATTGAAGGCGCAATATCAACAGAACTAAAATATCTGCGCATTCCAACCTTAGCTTTATCTTGTTCAGTATTTATAAAAATATTCACCCATGCCCTTTGTTTAATTTTCTTTGAAACAATCGGTCTAGCACTTTTAAAAAAATGATCCCCAACCACAACAATCATCGTATTTTCATACATTCCCTTTACTCGTAGCCAATGCAAAAAGGAATCTAATTCTCTAGACGTACATTGTAAAATACTTTTGTAAATATCAACATTAGAATTGGCCATTAGTTTTTCATTGCAATCAGGATTATAATAACCATAAGGGGAATGAGTGTCTATTGTCGCTAAAGATAAAGAAAATGGTTGTTCTAAATTCAGAGAATCAAGTACATTTTTGGAAATTTGAAAAATATTTTTATCAGTTACATATTTAAATCCAGAAATGTCAGTTCTAATCATATCCGAAGAAATATTGTTCAAGTCATATAATTCATCAACACCATGTTTTTGCAAATATTTTCCGAAAGAGGCAAAATTAGAGGAAGTCCCCTGAATAAAAACATTCTTATAACCAAAATATTTCAATACATCATAAACACTCGGAATATTTGATAAAAATTGAGCATAGGAGTAAGTATAATTTAACATCGGGAAGCCTGACAACTTCGCTATGGTGGAACTGACTGTACTAGAGGTTCCTATAGTTTCCACACCTCCTCCCATCAAAGAATCCATTGAAAACGAAATTTCTTCATTCGCAATTTTTTTTATTTCTGGAATAAAATCTTCATAAGAATTTTCCATAGACTCTAAAAAAACAACAACAAGATTCTTTTTTTTTCTTTTTTCCTTTACATCAGACAAAGACAAATGAACAAAATTATTTTGAATAAATTGCGTATGAACAGTATTTTGTTTCATTCCTTCTCGTAAATAAAAATAATACTCTCTTACTGGTATATTATGATCAAAAAAAACAATTACATTCCAACCAGATATCAACAACACTAGAAAAAACCAAAATATTTTTTTTCGAACAAATAATATTAATTGTTTTTTTTCAGCGAACCCTAAGAGAATACTTATGGCGATTGATAACAACAAAGACGGAAACGCCACCTCTTTAAAAAACAAGAAAACAAAATAACTAATGAACCCGTCTAGAGGCAAAGACAACGTTGAAACAACCAATTCTGCATCATCAAGAGGAAAAGTTTTTACGCACCACGGAATAATCAATCCATAGCATAACAGAAAAAAAATTTCAAAAAAATTTTTCATTTATTTAGTTTGACAACTAATTTAACTTATTTTAAAGCACCAACAAAAAAAGGAATCGATCAAAAAGATCGATTCCTTTAAACACATAACCAACTGAAAGACAGTTACTTGACTTCAAAGCTATTTCCAGTAGAAAGACGCTTGAAGTTCGGGGTCAGGCCTTCGCAGTGAGCCTTGTCGCTCATCGTTGCTTCATACACCACAGTACCACCAGCAGAGGTATTGGCAACAACGTTCAAGCCCCAAGTGGAGTTGGCCTTACAGTCATTCAAAGCACCATTGGCAGTAGCCGTCCAGCCATCTTTCTTACCAGCAGTAAGTTCGACAGTCGTGTTACCGGTAAAACCACCATAAGCGAATGCTGTAGAGTTATCCATCTTGTAGCCAATCTTGTCCCAAGCGCCAATGCCGGTACCAACTTCAGCAACGAATGCATCCTGCAACTTCACGTATTCACCGGCGGCAGGGCCGACTTCGGAAGCCTTGGACTTGGCGATCATGCCGAACAGTTTCGGTACTGCGACGGCGGCGAGGATGCCCATGATCACGATCACGACCATCAATTCAATAAGGGTAAAACCTTGCTTTTTCATAGTGTACTCCTTGTTGTTTGTTACACACTTGTTGTGAGCGTTATTGCTCGGTTACATTAACTAATATACACACTTTCTTTTCAAAAAGCAATAGTTTTGTCAAACTTTTGTCATTTTTTCGTCATTCTATCATCAAGATGACGCAAAAACCGCTTTTTTGTAAAGAAAACGCCACATTAGAGGTGTTTTTGATAGTATCAATTATAGATTTTTCCAGAAAAAAAAGGGCGATTCGAGCAAAAAAATTATTCCAATGTGGAATAAATCACACCCGTTTCAGGAAGAATTGTCACAAAAATGTAATACAATTCGGGAAAATGGCATTATTTTACCTTGTATAAGGAGGATTTGCTTATGCATACCGCTCAAAAACATGGATTTTCGCTCATCGAGCTCATGGTGGTTATAGTTATTATGGGCGTTTTAGCCGCAGTCGCCGTGCCAAAGTTATTTGGGCTCATGGCGAAGTCAAAGGCTTCCGAGCTTGTGATTTCCGCAAGCACCTACATCAAGCTGCAAGATGCATACAACATAATTAACGAGAAACAAATCGGTTCGTGGTCCAGCATCGGTTACGAACAAAAGAGCAATTCCAACTTTAAATACTTTGAAGGGAACTCCGAGAACGGCGACCCAGCAAAGAGTAGCGTCGAGGTGACCGATGGTAAAATTGGTGGTTGGAAAGCTGTAAGCGTCGGGGCTTTGAATGGGTGCAAGGCGCAGAGTGTTTGGCGTATAGATCTTTCGGCTTCGAGTACAGACAGATTAATTTATTCTGTAAAAATTACTGGAGGGGCTGCTGGAGAATGCGCAGTGCTCTCTGCATCCTTTGACAAGCTTGCAACCGACGGGCAGGGCATCGGCACGCCTTAGTACTACAAAAAGCCCCGGGCATTAAGTGCTCGAGGTTACGAATCCATGATAGAGACACACTCGCCCTGACGGGCTCGGTGTGACGCGGGGGGGCGGGATGACGCTTTTTATGCCAGCTGAGCCTTGAGTCCTTCCTGGATTTCAAGCACGCGCTCAAGAGGAACGCTGTTGTCTTCCGCAATTTCCTGCAATGTCAACTTGCCTCGTTTAAGCGCATTGACAATGGCCTTATAGGAGACTTCTTTGGTCACTTCTTCAGTCGTTTCCTCGCGAATGGCGTCAGCCACGGTCTTGTACGGAGGTCTCACAAAATCCATCTTCAACGTCTCCTTGAATTCTTTGCAAATCCAACCATTACAATATACATCCATTTGGTGTATCAAGTCAAGGGCGCGATCCGTAAATTTATCTTCCTCGCCCTTGAGGCGGGCAAGCACAGCCTTGAACAGTTCGCGCGCACTCGGCGGATCGCGCACATACTTCATGGTCGCAATAATTGCGCCAAGTTCGGCACTCATCTGTTTAAGGCAATCCTCGTTAGGCACGCTAGCCACGTTGAGCATCACGCATTTGAAAGGCAGTGCAATTTTGCGCAACGCCGGCGGATACTTTTCAAGAAGTTCCTCCAGCGGGTCCCAATTTTCGATGCCATTGTACAAGATTATCGCAATGGAAGGGATGCCCTCCACCACGTTCCGCTGCAGGCGCTGGACCATCAAATGATGGTAGTATTTGCGTAGCTGCCCCATTACGCCGTTATCCGGCGACGACTTGTGTTCCACCATAAAGCCCACGCAAACGCGTGCCGGCGGCGCATTCGAGACGTCCGTTTCAGAATCCTTGATGTTCGCCATGAAGGCGAGGTCCGCGTAGCCATAGGTCGCGGTATCGCTGTAATCTCCAGGAATCCGAACAAAGCTGTCCAGATCCAACAGGCTCAGGATTGTCGACAGATCCGCATCGCGGGCGGCCAGGTAGTTCAGCAGCTCCAGGAAGCGCGGAATTTCGCAGAGCGTGCCCCTGCAAAAGGAATCATGCAAAAGTTTAATGTTCATATAGTATTCCCCGGCAACGCGGCCGATTCGCAGAAGGGTCCACAAGGCCCTACATACTATAAGACGGAAATTTAACGGAAATTGTGCCTTTATTTATAAAAAAAATGACACGCGAGTTGAAGCGGGGATGGAACGCAATGGATCCCGTCGGGGGCGTAATGCAATGGATTGCTTCGGCGCGATGCGCCTCGCAATGACGCATAAGGCGAGCGCAGCAAAAATGAGCTTGCTCATTTTTATTGCCGAGCCGCAGCCTCATGCACGAAGTGCAATGACGCATAAGGCGAGTGCTGCAAAAATGAGCTTGCTCATTTTCGTCGGGGGCAGCGCCTCGTCCCCCTGGAAGGAGCAACGCAACTGACGGGGTCCAGGATGACGCGGGGGGGGCGGGAGTCGCTACAACAGGCCGTGTTGTCTCAGGATTGCCTCGTACTTGTCGGCGCGGGATTCAGCCTCGTCGGCGCGGGATTCAGCCTCGTCGGCGCGGGCATTGGCTTCGTCAATCTTCTTCTGCATTTCTTCCCGTTCGGCTTCTTCAGCCTCCGCAATGGAGATAAAGCCTTTATTTTTGTATGCTTCCAAAGTATCCATGACAATCTCCTTTCGGTCAATGGGAACGTTCTCCTTTAAATATACAATAATCGCATTGAGCGTGTCAATGACCTCCTCGAACTTGAGGGATTGCATTTTTTTGAGAGCCTCCACAAAGTCCTTCCGATAACTTTCCTGGTTGTTGACGTAGCACAGGGCAAGTATTGCGCAGCACACGCGCGGGTCTATGGATTCCAGGTCCTCCGGCTTGAAGTGCTTGCCGACGTCAATGAATTCCAATTTGAACGGGACTCCGATATCCTTGAAGTAGTCGGGGTATTCCGGGTAGAGTTTGAAATCCGTGGGGTTCCAGTCCTCTATTCCGTTGTACAAAATAATTGCCACGGTAGGCACGCTCGCAGAAATTTTTTGCCGGATAACCTCAAAGTAATAGTGATACAACTGATTAATGACCTGCGTATCCTTCCTAGACTTGTGCTCAAGAACAACGCCAACGAGCAAGTCTGCATGCTGCGTGGAGTTGTTCAGGTTTATTTCGAAGGCCAGGTCAGCTGCACCCAGCAGGCCCTCCCGCGGGGCGACCGTGGGGATTGCCTTGAGGGTTTTGAGGTTCACGATGTCCAAGAAACTCTTGAGCGAGGGGTTCATCTTGGCAGCGACCGTGAGAAGTTCCGCAGTGTTCTGCGGCTTTTCGAAGATGGTTTTCACGAAAGAATCGTGATTGTATTTTTTGGACTTTGTTTTTTGGGGTTCTTTATTTTCCATGTTATAGTGCCGCATGCGCCACGGTTTCGCGGCAGAGCCGACATGGCCCTACATACTATAAGACGGAAATTTGACGGAAATTGTGCCTTTATTTATAAAAAAATGACACGCGAGTTGACGCGGGGATGGAACGCAATGGATCCCGTCGGGGGCGTAATGCAATGGATTGCTTCGGCGCGATGCGCCTCGCAATGACGCATAAGGCGAGCGCAGCAAAAATGAGCTTGCTCATTTTTATTGCCGAGCCGCAGCCTCATGCACGAAGTGCAATGACGCATAAGGCGAGTGCTGCAAAAATGAGCTTGCTCATTTTCGTCGGGGGCAGCGCCTCGTCCCCCTGGAAGGAGCAACGCAACTGACGGGGTCCAGGATGACGCGGGGCGGGGTATTTGATTTTTTTCACATAAATAATCCTATTTAAAGCATAAAAAACTTGAAAATTAGTCATTTTGCGTGCTTTTTTTATACATTCAAAGCATGCAACCACAAGCTTTGAGATTATCTGAGATTACGATTTCGAACCTGCGCTCCATACAGAGGCAGACGTTTCCGCTCAGTGGCTTTACGGCGCTCATTGGCTACAATAATGCCGGCAAGACGAATATCTTGATGGGTATCCGCTGGTTGCTTTCGCATTTTTCGCTTGACATTTCGTATTTTGACGACCCGAACCGCCCCGTTGAAGTGGAAGGTACTTTCGAGGGTATCACCGAAACGGTGTTGAACCGCCTTGGCGAGGAGAAGGCTGTCGAGATCGTGCCGTTTCTCTCGGGCGACATGATCAAAATAAAAAAGGTGCAGCGCGTGCCGGGCGAAATCCCCGAGAACGTGGAGCTTTGGGCATTCGTTCCGCCCAACCGCCGCAAGGACAAGCGCAAGGAATGGGTTCGCTGTTCCGATACGTTCCGCCACGCCTTTAGCCGTATGTTCCCGGAATCCATCGCCATTTGGGATTTTGAGGGGAACCAGGCGTTCACCAAACTTTTGCACGAGATTTTTAAGCCGCTCGAAAGGCGTTTTGGCGGCGAGTTCAACGACATACTGAGTAAGTTCAGCGATATGCTGAGCCCGGGTGGCGAGAACCAGGCCGCCGAAATCCAGAGTTTTGACCGCGACGTGAACGACAAACTCAAGCCGCTGTTCCCGAGCGTGCGTGTGGAATTGAATATTCCAATCCCTACGCTCGAGACGTTCCTCAAAACGGCGAGCCTCAAGGTTATTGACGAGGACGATGGTTTTGAGCGCGACATCAGCCGCATGGGTGCGGGCAGCCAGCGTGCGATTCAAATGGCTTTGATCCGCTATTTGTCCGAAATCAAAAAGCACCACAACAATCACTACCTGAGTCGTACGATGCTGCTGATTGATTCTCCGGAACTGTATTTACACCCGCAGGCCGTGGAGCTTGTGCGCGTGGCGCTCAAGAATCTTTCGAACGAAGGTTACCAGGTTGTTTTTGCAACGCACAGCGCGCAGATGGTGACTAGCGAAGACGTGAGCACGTCCCTCTTGATTCGCAAGAACAAGGAGCGCGGTACGTTTATGCGCAAGCGAATGGAAGACGCCGTGCACCAGGTGGTGCAAGACGCTCCAAGCCAGTTGCAAATGCTATTTAGCCTCTCGAACAGCAATGAACTTTTGTTCGCCGACTACGTGCTGCTTACCGAAGGTAAAACGGAATGGCGAGTGCTGCCTGCGCTGTTTGAGCGCATCACGGGCCAGAGTTTTGCGCTTATAAAGTGTGCGCTGGTCCGCCAGGGCGGTGTAAGCAACACCCGCAAGAGTATGCAGGTACTCGACGCCATGGATATGCCGGTACGCGCCATTGTAGATTTGGACTACGCCTTCACTACAGCGACTCGCGATGGGTTCCTCGAAGAAAATGACCCGGATATAAAGTTCTGCCGCAACTTGTTCCGCGAGCTAGCCTTCCGCAATCACTTGCGCTTGGTGAATGGGCTCCCCGTGAACAAGCACAGCAATATCAATGCATCCAAGGCATACGCCATGATGGCCGCGATGCCCGAGGCCGAAAAGCCAATTAGAAGTATTCACGCAAAGCTCCGCTACCAAGGTATTTGGGTGTGGACCAAGGGCGCCATCGAAGAACACCTGGGTCTGGAAGCCAAAAACGAAACGGCGTGGAGTAATTTTATTGAACGCAGCAAGTCCAAGAACTTTGTACAAAATCTGCCGGACTATGACAGCATTATAGAATTGTGCAAATGGATTATTGACGGTAGCCGCGAAGTTTAAGTCGCGCCACTTGAAAGCGGGGCGCGAAGGTTGGCGGAGAGTCACCGCGGGTCGCCGGGCTTGAAAGCGGGTCGCGACGTTCGGTTTAGTTATTTAGCCTTGTAGCTTACAAAGCGGATGTTGCCGCAGTAGTCCTTGTGGCTACCGATAAATTCCAGCCACGGATACTTGCCGGCTTCGGCTTCCAGCATCGGAGCCTGTTCGGAACCGATTTCCAAAAGAATCGAGGCACCCGCGCTCATGCGGTTTTCGGTCTGCGCAAGAAGGCGACGAACCAAATCAAGCCCGTCGGCACCGCCAAACAAGGCGAGCGCCGGGTCGAACTTCGCAACTTCCGGCTGGAGGTTGTCCTTTTCGCCATCCGGGATGTACGGCAGGTTTGCAATGAGGCAGTCGATTTTAGCGGTATCTGCCGGAATCGCTTGCAGCAGGTCACCTTCAAAAAACTTTAGCTTGTCTTCACCGAGCTCATTTGCGGTGGCGTTTTCGCGGGCAAGCGCAAGCGCGTCGGCGGAAACGTCAGAGGCAACTACCTGAGCGCCCCCGATTTCCTTTGCGCAAGAAATCGCGATGGCGCCGGTGCCCGTCCCGATTTCTACAACCAGCGGAGCCGCGTTACCCTCGAGACGCTTTTTGGCCATGTCCACCAGCTCCTCGGTTTCGGGGCGCGGAATCAGGGCGCGGGCGTCGCACTTGATGGTAAAGCCGCGAAAACTCGTGTCACCCACAATGTGCTGCAGCGGTTCGCGGTTCGAACGGCGAGCTACCAGCGGGCGGAGCGTATCAAGTTCAGCAGGCGTAAGCGGCTTTTCAAAATTCAGGTACAAGTCCATACGGCTCTTCATGCCGAGGCCAAAGCTAATGATGTACTGAGCATCTAGCAGCGGGTCGGGAACGCCCTTCTTTTCGAAGAATACCTTGGTACGGTTCAAAATTTCAAGAACCGTCATAGGCTTGTTGCTTACGTTGTTCATGGAGCCACTCTTTGTGCGTTAAGCTGTGAACTTGCCGAGTTTTTCTTGTGCGTTGGCCATTTGCAGACCAGCGATAATTTCTTCTAGGTCGCCCGTAACCACATGGTCCAGGTTATAAACCGTAAGGCCTATGCGATGGTCGGTGACGCGGTTTTGCGGGTAGTTGTACGTGCGGATCTTGGCAGAACGGTCGCCGGTGCCCACGAGGGCCTTGCGGTTTGCCGCTTCTTCCTTTTCCTTTTTCGCAATGACTTCGTCCAAAATCTTGGAGCGGAGCATTTCCATGGCGTGCAAGCGGTTTTGCAACTGCGAACGTTCCGTTTGGCAGCTTACCACCACGCCCGTCGGAATATGCGTCAAACGAACAGCGGAATCCGTCTTGTTAATGTACTGACCACCTGCACCGCTACTGCGGTAGGTATCCATGTGAATATCAGCTTCACGAATTTCCACATCAACTTCTTCGGCTTCCGGGAGAATCGCAACCGTCGCAGCAGAAGTATGCACACGTCCCTGCGTTTCGGTTTCCGGAACGCGCTGCACACGATGCACGCCACTCTCGAACTTGAGGGTGCCATAAACGCTATCGCCTTCAATGAACACGCGGATTTCCTTGTAACCGCCAACCGTACCTTCGCTTGCGTCTTGGATGGTCATCTTCCACCCCATCTTGTCGCAGTAACCGCGGTACATACGGAACAGGTCACCCGCAAACAAAGCGGATTCATCACCGCCGGTACCACCGCGAATTTCAAGCGTAGCGTTGCGGTAATCCCACGGGTCCTTCGGAACCATTAGAATCTGCAGTTCATCGGTGAGTGCCGGAAGCGCATGTTCAATAGTCGAAATTTCTTCCTTGGCCATAGCGACGATATCGGGGTCGCTGTCGCCAAGCGCCACCTTGCATTCTTCAAGGTCACTTGTCATCTTCAAGAACTCTTTCGCCTTGATGACAGCCTTTTCAATGCCCTTGTACTGCTTGTGAATCTTGTTATAACGGGCCTGGTCAGCCAAAACATCCGGATTGCCGAGTTCGGATTCCAGTTCCTCGTACTTTTCAATTAATTTGCGTGCTTTGTCTTTCATCGCTGGCAAATTTAGCAAAAGGCGAGTGCCGTGACAATAACGCTTGCGTTATTGACATGGCCGAGCCGTCACTAAATGCGCTTGAAAAGCGCCATTTTGCAAAAGGCGAGTGCTGCGTCACCCACATTCGTCCCAAATGTCACTGCGAGGGCGTAGCCCGTGGCAGTCCAAACATACTTCAATGGATTGCTTCACCCCTACGGGGTTCGCAATGACAGCGAGGCGAGTGCTGCAAAAATGAGCTTGCTCATTTTTATTGTCGAGCCGAAGCGTCATGCACGAAGTGCAATGACAGCGAGGCGAGTGCTGCGTCACTAAATGCGCCAGAAACGCTACATACCTACAGCACAGCCTAGTGCGCCCAGTACATACGTTTCGCTCTCGCCCATCCGGTAAAATGGCAAAAGGTCATCGTCATCTACAGCCCCCTCGTCAAAACCGTTTAATTGCAACTGTTCGTCAATGCGACGTTTGAAAATGGTGAAGCCGGATTCCCAAAGGTTATTTTCGGGCTGTTCTACAATTTTTTCGCGATTCGGCTTGCGGTATTTGTGGTTCATTTTATCCTCTTTTCTTCTAAAAAGGCACACAAACAAAAAAGTGCCCTTCTGTTCACCAAATATAAAAAAGAGGAATGTCAAAATTTGACACTTTGAAATTTTATTCAACAACTGTCGCAATAACTTCTGCGTGTCCCACTTTATCGAGCCCTAGTTTTTTGCCCGCTGCAGCGCTCAAATCCAAGACGCGTCCTTTGGCATATGGGCCACGGTCATTAACACGCACAACCACGCTTTTGCCGGTATCCTTGCGCACCACTTTGAGTTTTGTACCAAACGGTAAACTCTTATGTGCGCAAGTCATATCATTTTGGTTGAATATTTCGCCACTGGCTGTTTTTTTACCATCAAAACCGGGACCATAATAACTGGCGACTCCAGTAATTTCCATGCCTATTTCGGCCTTTTCTTTAGAAGCGTAATGTTTTTCCGGGTTCCTTACAAAACCTTGCCTTGCCGAAATGCTAGCCTTACCGGCGCAACTGCCCAAACAGCAGATGAGCGTAAAAAGAATCAATCCAACTATAAAACGTCTATTCAAAATCATACATGCTGTTGTATGTATTTTCAAGGACTTCGTCTTCCTTGCTTTTAACTTCGATCTTTTTCTCTTCGGGCTTTTTATTCAAATCTTCGTAGTATTGGGCCGAAAGCTGGTCAATATGTTCGAGACTCTGCTTAACGCGCTTGCGAAGGCGCTCCAATTCCTTTTCGGTATCCTTATTACGAGTGTTCAACATTTCCGAAGCTCGTTTTCCCCATGGGGTTCTTGGATACTTAGACTTTAACTCATGGTACACCATCACAGCGCTATCCAAGCGATTCGGATTCATTTCAAAATACACAGCCTTCATGTACAAAGCCTGAGCCCCAGCATCCGTCTGCGGGAATTCGTGATACAAGCTATCAAAAGCGGCAAACGCAGTCGCGTAGGCAGAATCCACCATATCCATTTTATCGAGCGGCATTTCTGCCGCTATGGTCCACAGGCTCTCGGCTTGCATATAACGTTCACGAGCCACGTCATCCGTAGTCTGCAATGTCACGCGCATACCCATATTCGCCTGAGCCTGCTTTGCATACTCCGTATTGGGGTACTTTTCAATAATTTCCTTGTACAGTTCTTCGGCCTTGTCCTCATCATTTTTGAATTCATCATAAATGAACGCTCGGGCATACGTGGCACGCAAGACTCTCGTGGAATCCGAGGAACTGGCAATGATTTGGTCTAGCCTGCCAATAGCACTATCGACCTCAGAGAGTTTAAACAAGAAGAGCTCTGCAATCTGGAATTCATTGCTAAAGAAGTTCGCCACGTTGGGAACGGAATCCTTTTTCACGGCGTTATTTGTGTTGCGAAGAGCGACTAGGCGACGAAGAGCATCGCGAAGTTCACGGCTTTTTTGACCATACGAGCAAATGGAACGTGAAATAAAGCTACTATCATAATAAATAATGGCCTGGTCGTAATTGACAGTCTTGGTCTGTTCGTAATTGCCCAAGTTGTAATAGCTTTGGCTTGCAAAAGCCGTACGTGGATAGTCGGAATTCACCTTCTGGAGAACAACAAAAGCATCGGCATAGCGTTCCGCAAGCAACATGATTTCGCCGATTCGAACCAAGTACTGCGGCTGTTCCTTTTCGTAATCGGGATTCTTGAACAAAGCCTTATATTCGTCCGCGGCTTTCAAATACTCCTTTCGGTTCACCAAACATTCCGCAGCCTGTTCGCCCGCCGTTTGACGTTCACGAGGAGTCAGTTGCTCGATTTCTTTAGCTGTGTAATGCTCTCTGGATTTATCCCAGTTTTCTTTTTTAAAGTAGAGCCCGGCCAAACGGAAATGGGCCTTTCCGCGCATAAAAGGTGTTCCCGAGGTATCGGCAAGAACAGCCTCCAAAGCGGCTATAGCCTGATCCGGGAATTCGCTATGTTCGTCCAAAAGCGAAAGAAGGTTCAATCCCTGGAAATAGTACGGGTGGGCCTTGTCGGCAACCACCGGTTCCAAGGCAAAACGGCTAATGTTGTATTCCTGGTTACGGTAAAGGCAGTAGGCACGCTGGTATTCTACCGCACGCATAGAATCATAATCGGCAAAGTAGCGTTCGTACTCATCGTACTTTGTAATGGCCTTGGCCCATTCGCCCTTGTGACGGAACGATTCGCCAATAAGGAATACAGCTTCAGCGGTGCGTTTTTTGTTTTTAGGGAAGCGTTCCAAAACGTGGCTTCCCTTTTCGATAATCTTATCGTATTTTTGTCGTTCCTCACTGCTAGGAGTAGAGGCTGTTTCGTCGGGAACACTATCCAGGCGCGCGGTGCGAAGTTCGCCGGCTTCATCGTAAAGACGTTCCGCATTGAACATGTGGTTCAGGTATGCGCAGCACGTGCAGCCATCCAAAAAGAAGGCCGACACTACAAAAGCAGCTGCAACAGCAAAACGACGAATCATACAGGGCAAAAATACAAAAAATAGTTGCCCAGAAACTAGAACTCGTTCAAGTATGGGATGTAATCGCAAAGCTTGAGGCCCGGAGCAAGCGCAGACTTGTCAAAACGGACCATACGGACTTCGGCTGGCTTCCCAACAAAGCGGGCCAGAATTTCAAAATTATCCTGAGTTTCCCAAACCGCAGCATCAATAACCACGCCATCTCCGCAATCGGTTTCGCCGGTACTGTTGCCAATGCCAGAAATACGGGAATTTTGCTTAAGAAGTCGCGTATACACTTCAGGAGCTATGCCCAAGTGGTTTGACGAAGAAGACGAATCGAATACGGCCACATGAACTTCACGGAAACGGTTTGTGGAATCAAACACCACCGTGTACGTGTGCTTGTACGGAGACTCATAGAAGGACTCCTGCCAAACGTTCGTTTTTACCGGGCGGAAGTTGCCAACAGCATAACGCTTAAAAAATTCACCCGGAGTGGCGCCGTAGCGCACCAGATAATGACCTAACATTGTCGAGAAGTCATGCTTAGTAGCCGGAGCCAATGTTCCACGCAAGCTATCTACGGCGCGGTTCAGGTTCGCAGCAAGACCCTCGTTCACCGCCACAGGAGTCGGCTTCGTCACGTTCGATTCTTGAATGCGTTGCTGGATATCGGGGTATTCCGGATCGCGAGCCGCAATTTCACGGAACTGGATACGAGCGCGGTCAAAATCACGGCCCTTAAGGTAAGCAAGTCCCAAAGCTTCACGGAGAGGCAAGTTCTCGGGATACTTCTCGACCAGGGGTTCCAAAATATCGCAAGCCACTTCGGCCTTATCACGCGGCGAGAGAGCCACCCCAGAGCCCGCACCCGGAGGAGACTTTTCTCCCAAAGACGCCTGAGCCTCAGTGGCTTTTGCAAAATCAGGACGGAAAGCCAAAATACGTTGGTAAACTTTTTCGGCCGCATCAAAACGTCCTTGGTATTCCATCAGGTAACCTTGCAGCAACATAATCTCGACATCTGCCGGATACTGCGAAAGAGCATATTCTACAAGAGCCGTACAACTATCAATCACGCCCTGGTCGTGAAAAAGATTTGCCATGAGTTCATAAGCTCGCGGATCAGAACCGGCCGAGAGGCTTATCGCCGTGCGGCATTCCGCCGAGGCCTGAGCATAGCGCTCGTTTTCGTAAAGCAGTTGTGCGTACCACAAACGGAGTTCGTAAATGGACGGAGCCTTATCACAAGCGACGCGAGCCATTTCAAAAGCAGACGATGTATTACCGCTCTTATAAGTCTTACGGCTATCTAAATAAATAGACAAGCCCGTATTCGGGAAAAGACCTTGGAGTTTACCCACCAGCAAGTTCAAACGTTCGCCCTCAAGTTCATTGAGCGAGTCTATTTCGAACAAAGTATTCACCTCTCCCCACATAGCAGGAACAAGGTTCGGGTACATGATAGTCACTGCATCAAAAATTTCAAAAGCAGCACGGGTGTTTCCACCACGGGAAAGTTCTACCGCCCTACGCAGTTCGGCCTGCGTTTGCACAGGAAGCTCAGGCGCAGATTCCAAGGACTCCGGAGCATCACCCTTCACCACAGTGCTTCCTGCAGAAAGTCCAAAGGGTATTGCTTCGACCGAGACCTTGGATGGGCCAAACTCTTCGTACAAATGATAAGCCCCAAGCGAAAGCAACGCCCCAACACAAAGCGTAAGGAACCAATAGGCGGCCTTGCGGGCCTGGGCTGTCGAGCTGATCATTAGAGCTCCAGGAAGTCTGCGAGTTTTTCTTTATGTTCCTTGCTTTTCTGCAAGCGACGTAAAGTCTTATTCTTAATTTGACGAACGCGTTCACGGCTCAAGCGCAAGTCTTCACCAATGTCCTTGAGAGTGGTATCTTCGACCGTATCCAAGCCATAGAACATGCGGAGGATTTCTTCTTCACGACGCGGGAGAGAAGCCAAAGTCTCTTGGATGAGCTTTTTGCGTTCTTCCTTTTCCATATCGTCGTCTTGATTTCCCTGGTCGCCAAGCACATCCATAAGCGTGCTCACGGAATCAGCAGAACTGCCGCCCGCATCATCCCCAATGGGAGCATCAAGAGAAATGTCCACAATCTTTTCCATCACCTCTACGATATCCTTTTCGAAGGGTGCGAATTCTTCCATAGAAATGGTTTTGTCGTAATCACCGCCATTGAGCATAAGCGCTCTTTTAAAGCGGTTTACCAAGGCGAGCTTGTTAGGCGGAATACGGACCGCGCCCACCTGTTCAAACAAAGCCTTTTGGATAGACTGGCGAATCCACCACACTGCGTAGCTGATGAACTTCACGTCCTTGTCCATATCAAAACGTTTTGCAGCTTTGAACAAACCCAAATTGCCTTCATTAATCAAATCAAGCAAAGCTAGGCCACGGCCCTGGTACTTGCGGGCCACACTCACCACAAAGCGGAGGTTGCCACGGATCAGGCGTTGCAAAGCGGATTTACGAATTTCCTCCGTTTCGCCCGTTTTGATAATCGTGAGCAACGCCGCCTCCTCTTGCGGAGACAGAGTCGGGTAACGATTCAAATCGCGAAAATAAAGAGCTTCGTTAAAATCACTCATATCTTTCTACACCTTTCAAATCCCTCGGAAATATTCCAAAGTCCAAACAAATATGGTTTTTTATGCAGTTTTCGTCAATTCCTTGATTTTATCGTACGGGTAAATTCCCGAGCGATGACCATCATTAAAACTGAGGCCCACCGCATAGCGACCTATGGATTGCACCCGCTCCAATTTCACATCCATTGGAACCGTAGATCCATCCAACAGTTTTTCGCCCGTATGTTCATCGACGCACAAGGCGCACGGACAAGCAAGGCGAAGTTCTCGAATACCGCATACTCCACGAGTGCCGTCGTTCCATTCAAAGCCGAGTTTGCCTTCGGCAGTTCTAAAAACTTTCTTTGGCTGGATCATGCGTCCTCCACCGGCAGTTGTTCGAATTCGTAATTAAAGTTTTTGAGCACACCGTCACCCTCAGATTTAAATACGGCAAGCGTGCGCACCATCTGGTCGGCGGCTTCCATAAACGCCTTGGCCGATTCCGAATTCGGATAGCGAAGTACCGCAGGTGTGCCTTCGTCACCGCAACCCGCCACCGCCGGTTCAAGCGGAACTTTGGCAATAAGAGGGACACCCCAGCTCTTGGCGATTCGTTCTCCACCACCTGCAGGGAATATTTGATGATGCTTACCGCACTCGTCACAAATGAAGTAGCTCATGTTCTCGATGACGCCCACCACCGGTACGCCCACGGAATCAAACATCGCAATTCCCTTGCGACAGTCCGCAAGAGCGACTTCTTGCGGAGTCGTCACCACAACGGCTCCAGCCATCGGGCAGTTCTGCGTAAGCGTGAGTTGGATGTCGCCAGTTCCTGGAGGGAAGTCCACCAGCAGATAATCGAGCTTTCCCCAACGCACGTGATGAATAAAATGCTGAATCATCTGTGAAACCATCGGGCCACGCCAGATGGTCGCCTTATCGGAATCCGCGAACATGCACATAGAGACAATGCTAATGCCGCCCTTCGCTTCGACAGGCGCAATCGTATTGTCTTCAAAAACCTCAGGAGCCTTGTCTATGCCGAACATGAGGCCCATGCTCGGACCATAAATATCGGCATCCAAAATGCCAACGCGAGCTCCAGACAAACTAAGCGCCATAGCAAGATTTGCCGTCACCGTCGATTTACCCACGCCGCCTTTACCGCTTGCGACAGCCACCACATGAGCGACTTCGCTAATGTGCGAATTTTCGGGAGCCTTTGCAGCGGAGTTGTCGTCACCTACACGGCCCTGACTAGACGTAAGCGTCACCTCTACATCGGAAGCCCCCAGGGACTTCACAATCGAAATACACTGGTCCTTAAAGCGGTCACGAATCGGGCACGCCGGTGTCGTGAGTTTCAAGTCAAAGGAAACCTTCGTTCCTTCAATTTTCAGATTTTGAACAAAGTTCAGTTCAACGATATTCTTGTGCAAATCCGGATCTTGAACGGCGCGCAAGGCACTCAAAATATTTTGTTCATTCAATTGCATACTCAATTCTCTTCAATCACAATAATATCAATTTTTCATCAAATAAAAACCGCCAGCGCAAGCGGCAACGCCAACCGCAAAACTCGCAATGGCATAAACGGCAAACAAACCAATCTTTCCACTCTGCAAAAGGGCCAAGTTTTCGTTCGCAAACGTACTGAATGTGGTAAAGCCGCCGCAAAATCCAGTCACCAAAAAGAGTTTGAGATTTGGAGAAAGCGAACCGCACTTGAAGAACAATCCAGAAAAAAGCCCTATGAAAAGACAACCGCAAACATTTGCGACAAATGTGGGCCACGGGAATCCGGCCGCCTTCGGAATGACGAGGCTCAAAAAGTAACGAAGCATGCTACCCAAAGCGCCTCCGAGCGCAACGAACAGAAAAGCCATACAAATCACTCTAATGAAAACTTCGGCATTCTAAGGAGGTGAGTGATGCAAGGCGGCCATTCCTCCTCATAGTGGCTCACCAAAATCAAGGTCGTCTCGGTCGAGAGCAGTTGCAGCAAGTGGAACAACTTTTCGCGGTATTCGCCCTTGAGCCCCTGCGTCGGTTCATCGAGCAACAAGACCTTTGGCGGACGGATGGCCGCGCGGGCCATGAGCACAAGGCGCTTATCTATCGGGGAAAGTTTTCGAACGCTCAGTGTCGAATCTTCGAAGCCCAGGTAATTGAGCCATTCGCGGGCCTTCGCCTTTTCTTCCCAGGTCACGTTTTCGGCACGGCAGAGGTTTGGCGTAAAGCCCGTGCAAAGCACTTCGCACAAGTCCAAATCCTCGCGGTACTGCAGCGCAAGTTCCGGAGAGAAGAATCCAAGTTTCGCCTTGTGGTCCCAAATGTTTAGGCCATGCCCCGGACGTTCGCCCAAAAGCGTAATGTCGTTATTGTACATCTGCGGGTGGTCTGCAGTGAGAAGCCCTAAAAGCGTACTCTTGCCGGCGCCATTTTCGCCCATCACCGCCCAGTGTTCGCCCTTGCGAACCGTCCAGTTCAGATTCTTGATAACGGTCGTTTCGCCAAAGCGGATGTTCACGTTTTTAAGGTCGAAGAGAATTTCGCCATCGGCAGGCGTTTCGCGAAACTGCACAATTTCGTAATCGCGCAATTCCGCCTTCTTGAACTTAGGCTGGGTGGCAGCAACAGGCAAATCGCCCTCATACTGCGTAAACGTCTTGTTCGCATAAACGAAAGCAGGAATTTCCGGCAAAAGTTCATCTTCGCGAGCGAGACGCACCGCAATCTTCAACTGTTCCGCAACATCGGGATTTTTTTCGCGGGCATCACGGGCAAGGTCCGCCACGCAACCGGCCAAATGCGCGCGGTATTCCGGGTCGAGCCCGCCGAACAAATCGTTAAAGTAAACCCACTCCGGCTTTTCCATCCACATGCGCGCAAGCAATACGCGGCGAAGTTCGCCGTTCGAAAGGCTCAAAAGCTTGCGGTCGAGAATTCCCTCGGCAAGGTCCGCTATCTTCAACGCTTCCCCAAGCTTGTCGGGGTCGGTTTCGGGCCAAGCCATATCGTCGATGTAGCGGTCAGTCTGCAAGAAGAACTTCTTGTTCAAAAGCAAGTTCTTTACCAGCGGAGCCTCCTCGTCATGAAGGCTAATAAAGCGCTGCTGGAAAAACGGGGCAAGCGCCTGCTGGATTTTGCGCTGCACGGCCTCCGACATCGTGGAGACATTTTCGCGCTGGTTCAAAAAATGGGTGATGACTCTGTCTAAATCCTCGCCCTCGGTGCTAAAAATCTGCACCTGCGGAAACTTTTCAATCAAAGCTTCAAAACGTTTAAATTCCATAAAACTGAATTTAGAAATTTACCACGAAAGCCAACCTCTTCAAAAAAAAATCAAACAAAAAATCTCCCGACATTTCTGCCGGGAGATTCCTTTTAAATCAAAGAGCAACGATTGGACTAGAACTGGTTAATAAAATCCCATGTGGCCGCCGGAACCCAGGACTGGAACTGGCCCGGATCCTTGTGGTCCCAAATGTGTCCGCCATTCTGCGTACACCAACGCACCGGGAAGCGCGGGTCCACATCCTTGTAATCGTAGCACACGTGCGGGCCATTACCTCCGTATTCCTGAGCCTGTTCCTTTGTAGCGTCCTTGCCTTCGGCACTTGCGTACTTCAAAGCAGTGTTACGAGCGGCACGGCCCATTTCGGGGCGGCAAAGATCGTCTTGCAGACCAAGCACGCCCATCCAGGCAATCGGCTTGCCAGAATGCTGCGGTAGCCAAATATTCACTTCGGCAGTTTCGTAAACGGCAACGCCGCGAAGCACATCTTGGCGATTCCTAGAAAGCCCATTACTGAACATGGAACCGTAACTGAAGCCCGTCGAGAACACGCGCGAAGAGTCAATGCAGTAGTTGGACTGCATAAAGGCCAAAAGTTCATCGAACAGCGTGTAGTCATCTTGACCCCACGGGGCCTGATCGCCGTTACCTTCCGGAGCAATGAAGATGGTCGTCTTTTCGGTATCGAGGGGCTTCAAGCCATAGTAGCCCTCTTGCTGGACGCCTCCGGCCCAACCGCCCATGCAGTGCATGCCAAACACCAAGCGGTAGGGCTTGTTGTTGTCGTAGTTGTCGGGGACATCTATGCGAACCGTACGCTCGCCCTTGCTCCACGGGAAATCCCAGCTGCCGCTCTTGGGAATATTGCCCGGGGCAGCCTTGCCGCAACCGCGAGTCGGCACGGGTTCATTCTTGAGGCCCCAACCAAACTCATATTCAGGTTCAGTGCCCTTTGGCTTGGTGAGAACCAATTTAACATTCGTATCCAAATTAGCAAGCACTACATTGAGGGTGTCAAATCCTTCGGCAATTACCAGAAAGCTTTCGCCCGTACCTTCTTTTTTAAGTCCGTGAACCGTCGGGGTTCCAAAAGAGGAGCCGTAGGTGCCACGAGCTGTAAATTTAAGGTTCTGCACAGCGGAGCCCATTTTGACGCGGGCAAAATAAGTACCCTCGGCCTTTACGAATCCGCGAAGATCCACAACGCCAGCCCCTTCAAGGAACTTATTCATAACGCGATTACCCACAGCATCAAAAATCTGGACCAGAACTGGAGCAGAATTTGCCTGCAAAAACGAGAGAACGCCATTCTTAACGCTAACGTACCCAGGATTTGCAACTCTTTGCAAACCCATAGTAGTCATTTCAGTATCTCGGAGAGTAAATGCGCCTACACCGTCTGTTGTGGTAGAAAAGCCCAAATCCGGCAAGCTTACGAAAGCGTCCTTGACTCTTTTTCCCTTTTCGTCAAAAACCTTCCCCGTTAAAATAAAGGCATGCGCCGTCGAGGCCATCGCAATCGCGATGGTTAATCCAAACATGAAAGAATACTTCATACAACCTCCTTATATTCTTTCATGGTATAAAATATTTCCGCAAACTTCTAAACCCTCTTCGCCGCATTCATTTTTCGTGGATAATTCATCCACAAGAACACATTCGCTTTTCAAAAAAAAATTACATTAAGCACATGTACCCCCTTTTGCAAAAAGTCCTTGATTCCGAGCCCTCCGCTACACAGGGTAGTCCAGCGTTCCGTCTAAGCCCCGCCGAGGCTCTCGATATTTTAAAAAAAGCCCCGTGGACCGAAGTCGTCGAAGCCGCCGACCACGTACGTCAACAGCGCCTCCCCGGAAATCGCGTAGGCTACACGGCTTTCCGCATTGTGAACTACACCAATGTTTGCGAAGTGACTTGCAGTTTTTGCAGTTTCTGCCGCCCGGAACGCAGTCCCGAAGCGTACGTACTTAGTTTAGACGAAATTCGTCAAAAGACTATTGAGGCAAAGGCAAAAGGCGCAGACCATATCTTTTTGCAGGGAGGCGTCAACAGGAATATTCCGCTGACCTACTATACCGATGTTTTAAAGATGCTCACGCAAGAGATGGGCGTCAAGGTTCGCGGGTTTTCGCCAGTAGAACTCGTGCGCATTGCGGAATTCAACAGCATCTCCTTGGACAAACTTCTTGACATTTTCAAGGAGGCCGGTCTCAGTTCCGTCCCGGGTGCAGGCGCCGAAATCCTTTCTGACCGCATGCGTGAATTTTTGAGCCCACGAAAGCTCTCTGCACAAGAATGGTGCAACGCCATGGCCGCCTGCCACAAGAAGGGCCTCCCCGGCAGCGCGAACATCGTATTCGGGAGCATCGAGACGCCCGAAGAAATCATAGAGCATCTGGAATACGTCCGCAAAACGCAGGACATTGCCCGCAACGCAGGCGCCGCCGGATTCAAGAGTTTCGTCGTCTGGACGTTCCAGCCGCAAACAGACAAATTCCCCATCCGTCATGTACGCGGTGACGAATACCTCAAGTTGCTGGCCCTTAGCCGCCTGTACCTTGATAACATCGACCACATCGAGGTTTCGCTCCTCGGGATGGGACTTTCGCTGGGCGAACTCGGGCTCCACGCTGGCGCCGATGACATCAACAGCATTGTCATCGAAGAAAACGTCCTCACAAATCATGGACTCACGAGTATCGAAGCCGCAGAAAGTTTTATCAAAAACGCAGGTTTCGTCCCCTACCGTCGAAGCCTCAATTTTGACTAAAATCCCCTAAAAAAGAACATACCTCAGTCCTTTGGGAACTGAGGTCATTCTTTGGCGCATTTATTGGTTGATTACAACTTACTTGGCGTATTTCTTAAAGCTTTTCACCAAGATAGCAGCGAGGATGCAGTACATCGTTTTCTCCTTTTTTTTAACCATTTTTTAGGCTTTTTTTTAACGGCGCCAATATTAATAATTTTTTACTACCGCTGCAAGGGAAAAAAGTATATATATTTATTAATTTACGCTCTTCAAAAACAGGTTTCAAGTTTCTCATTTTACAAAGCGTCAGAAACCCTTATAGGGCGGTAATTTACGCAAGTTTGACATAAACAAAACAACGCCGAGAGAGCAAATTTGGTAAATTTCTGCTTATGAAACGTTTTTTGCTGTTTTTTCTCTCTTTAGTTGCCTTCGTAAGCGCTCGCCCAAGCCTCCAGGTTGATACAGAGCGTATTGAAGCTGGCAAAACATTCCATTTACAGCTCATTATGCCCATACAGGAACTCCCCGAAAACAGAGGAGTCCCCCAGCTAAACGCCCACAACGGATTTACCCTGCTCGGTCTCGACAGCGCCGATCAAGTGATTCGCCCCGGCATGGAAGACATGTTCGAAGCATTTTTTGGTGGCGGAAGCCGTGCCTACAAAGCACGAGTCTATTCTTTTAACGTGAGAGCCCCCAAAAAGACCGGCCAAATTGACGTTGGCCAAATCACCTGGGAAATTGACGGCGAAGTTCAAACTATAAGTTCACGAATTCCGGTAAACGTGCAAAAGTCCTACAGCGATGACGCCATTACCGTAAGCCTCACCCCCAGCAAAAAATCCATTTACGAAGGCGAACAGTTTAGCGTCACACTCGGTTTCCACACCTACGAGCACTTTGAAGGCGGTCTGCAAGCGACCGATATGAATACCGGAAACGATTTCATCGTTCACAGGAGTGACCTCGCCAATATGGAGTTCAAACCCGTTGAAGGAGCCCGCCGCGAAATGCAGGCCAGTGCCAAGTTCGCCTGGCTTAGCCCCACCAAGTCGGGCAATCTGCAAATTCCGCCATTCAAATTCAAGTACAATAAGCGCGGCGAGCCCAAGGTCGTCGAAGAGAAAAAGCAAATGGGCGGCATGTCATTTACCAGCCGCAGCGTTCGCCAGGAATCCATTGAAGACGAGGCAACTTCCCCCATTATTAATATTAACGTAAAGCCGCTCCCCACCGAAGGGAAACCAGCCAACTTCTCGGGCATGGTTGGCGACTACAAGTTCACAGCCGACTTTGACCGCACCCAATTAAAAGTGGGCGAAGCTTTAACCCTCGCCATCAACATCAAGGGCGACGGCACGCCAGGTACCATAACTGACCCAAAGCTCCCCGACTTTAGCGACTTCCGTTCCGTGCCACCCGAAAACAACATTTCCAAAAAAATCACTGGGAACAAGGTCGTCACCACCAAGGATATCAAGGTATTCCTCTACCCCAAAAAGAAGGGTACTTTTGAAATTCCCGAAATTAGTTACTCCTGGTTCAATCCTAGCAAAAAGAAGTACGAAACCGCAGTGGCAGGGCCCTGGACTATTAACGTCGAAAAGGGCGATAACGCCGCCGAAGCCATATTCCAGTCACCCGCAGCCGTCACCGGCCCGGTCGCAGTGCAAAAACAAGAAATCGAATCCCTCGGTTCCGACATTCGCTTTATCCATGCGGTAACGGGCAAAGCCTATTCTAACGCCCCGCACAGGAACATCCTTTTCTGGATTCTCTTTGCCGCGGCAATCCCGTTCTACTTTATTGTTTCGGCCATCATCACCAGCCGTCGCAAATACAATAACGACGCCGCCCTGGTTCGCAAAAGCAAAGCCAACAAGATGCTCAAGGAAAAGTTTGCAAACGCCCGTGCAGCGCTACAAAAGGGCGAAGGCAAGGCTTTCTTTGCGGCCCTCGAGAACGGCCTCATCGATTACCTGAGCAACCTTACGAATCTTGAATTCAAGGGCATGACCCGCACGCAAATGAAGCAGGAACTCGAAGCTCTCGGCGTAAAGCCCGAAACGATTGCAGCAATTGACAGCTGGCTCGAAAAGTGCGCTTTTGTGCGTTTCGCCCCTGTAAGCGCCACCACCGAAGAACAAGCCCAAATGCTCAAGGAAGTTGAAAAACTTTGTGAAGGCCTTGGGATTTTGAAATAAGGATGCGGAAGGATTTTATGATGAACAAATTGATGACGTTGATTTTTGCGGTAGCCACATTTACGGCAGCTGCCTTTGCCGGCGAAAACTGTGCCGGTCTAGAAACCGGTTCCAAGGCTTACCAGGAAAGCGATTTTGAACGCGCCATTGACGAATGGCGTACCTGTGTCGACAACGGCATGGTCGACGCCGACCTTTACTACAATCTCGGCAACGCATACTTCCGCAACGGCAACCTCGGCTTTTCCATCTTTTATTACAAGCAAGCCCTTCGCCTCCGCGCTAGCGACGAAGATATTTTGCACAACCTCAAATTCGCCCAGGCTATGACCAAGGACAAGGTGGACGAAGACGAAGAAGAGAACCCGATTCTCGCCGGACTCTTTAAGGCTCACCATTTTCTTTCGCTAAAAGTCCAGCTGCTCGTACTTCTCGCCATTTTCTGGATTATCGCCATCATTTGCATAGTCCGCCGCCTAACCGCAAGCGAAAAAAGCAAGAACGTTTGCACTGGAGCCGTATTTGCATTGACCGCAGTCTTCTGCGTGATTGGAGCCAGCGCCGCTTACAAGATCTTTGTGATTGAAACCGAGATTACCGGCGTCGTTACCGCGAAAAACGCCGACGTCACCAGCGCCCCAAGCGATAAATCTCAAACACTCAATACCCTATCCGAGGGCACAAGCTTCGAAGTTCTCAACACACAAGGGAATTTCGCCGAAATTCGTCTTGGCGAAAAGGTCAAAGGCTTTGTAAAGCTCTCTGAAGTGGGAATCGTCAAGTAGACGTTCTAGCTAACGCAATTAGTTAAATCTGAGCATCAAGGCAATTTCGAATTGCAGGATTTGCCTTAGGTGCGGAGTTTCATCGTCCAGTTTTTCGTGAATCTGGCGGTATTCAATGTAACTGCTCATCGAAGCAATCTTATTGAATGTGTAGGCGGCGCTCGGACGCACGAACCATTCATGTGTACGAGAAGGAACTGTACGGTCCGTCAACTCCAACTTGGGATTAAAAACGACTCCATAAGCGCCAAAGTCACGATACACGCCATCGGTGCCACTTTCCTTATTCCACTTGTCATAGCCCTGTTCCGGGTCATATTCCTTGCGGATAGTCTTGTTATAGTCGTAACCTGCAGTAAGCTTCAAATCAATGTCGTTTTCAAACTTGAAGTACCACTTAAAGAAGTGGAAGCCGCGCTTGAGTTTGAGCGGGTACGAAATGGTAAAGTCATTACCAATGTTAAAGGCAAAATCATTATAAAGCGATGTGTGAATCCACGGAGTATCCCAGAAGTAATCTGTAGTATCCGCGCTATTCGAGGTTGTATCCGGCCAGCTCGGGGATCCAATGACTTCTTCCTTGGGCCTACGGTCCGTTGATTCAATCTTCATACGAACGCTATTCTCGATGCGCATATTCTTTTGTGTCAAGAACGTCACGCGAACCAGCGGGTTAAAGTTCCACTGGTAACTCCAGGAATCTTCGGCGCTCTGGAACGGACGCACCGTAGTCGTTTTGGTAAAGTCAGTTCTGTGGCTTGCGCTTACACTGCGGAACGAATTGAGGAACGAAATGCGCTGGGCAAAGTTCGGGACAGTCACAGCGACACCAATCTTGGGCCACACGGTAGTCGTATCAATGTACAGCGGGTATTCTCTAGATTGAGCAAAGTCCTCTTTCCATTGCAAGTCACCCGTTATGCCAATATCCCAAATCGGAAGCGTAATACCCGTTGCAATTTGGAACTGACGAGAAACGCTATGACGGAAGTTTCCTTGATAAACAAGAGTATCTACATGATGGTTACGATATTCTGCAAAGTCCCTATAGTCGTCGCGATCGTCAAGGCCCATATCACCCGAAACAATATTCCAGAAGCCACGATTACGGTATCCGTTGCCAAAGCCTAAACCATAAAGGTAATACTGCAACGGCGTAACATGCTGTTCTTCGTATAACTGGGCAAGCGTAAAGTTTTCGCCAATAGTATTCGTCGAAGCGTTCCAGTTAAAGCGGATTTCACGCCACTTGATTTTTTCGAGAGCCTTGGCTATCGCATTTTCTTTACCAAAGCTATTGGCAAGATCCATAATCTTAAAGGTCGGACTAAACTCAAATCGGTTCATTTGCGATATGGTCCAGTAGTTCTTTTCGATTGTGGTCTCGTCCATAATGTTAAAATCATCGGGAATCGTTTTTTGCTGAACAAATTCCGAAGAGAATGCCGCATTAAAAGGCAAGAACGGAATCAAGCGCGGATTAAACGCAATCTTAAACTGCTGGCTTCTATTGCGTTCGTTCCTCAAAATACCATAAGTACGGCCATATTCACGATGGCCTACGCTATCAACTCGGTAGAAGGCCGTCGTATCGTAACGAATGGTATATGTTTCTGGATTCTGCATGTTAATGACGAGCGTATCGCCATTATCCTTAATCTTCGCAATGGTATCGCGAGGAACCACCACCAAACTATCACGAGAAACATAGACTTTTCTATCGGTATGGTCATAGTCAAAAATGTAGTCGCTCGCAAATAGCCCGCCTTCATCAAAAGTAAAGAAGTTTTCCTTCACGAATCCTTCGCGGTCGCCACCGCCAAACATGTCACGGCGAATATTCAAGGAATAGCTTGTAGAGAGGAACGACAGTATATTCCAGCGCATGTTCAACTTGTGGTTCAAATCGGCGGTATAAGTAACCACCTTATCGACCTGCGGTTCCACATAGTTCGGGTCACGATCCTGGTCAACCTGGCGCACATAGTTAAAGTCAAACAAGGTCAAGTCAAATGTTTGCGGCCACGGTTCAAATTCCGTTTTGGCAAAAGCCTTTACAAAAGCATTATTGGACGAAGCGAGAGATTCAAACGGCTTGAGTTTGAACATACTGAACGTGCCCAACTTGTACTCCAAAATCGTATGGTACGAATACGTGGAATCGGCACTCGAAGTCGCACGGCCTTCTGATTCGGTATACGAATAGCTAAAGGCGGGGCGTTCCAAGAACACCTGCGAAAGGACTTCACCCAGTTTGGTATCGGCCGCTACATAGTCCTTACTATAGCTAATGCTAAAGTTCTTGCTACGCTTGTATTCTTCGTAACCCTTAGATTCGCCCTTATCTCTTAGTTCATTTTCTTTTCGGTTCGAAGTGACGGCCAAATCATTCTGGAACATATCCCCGGTCAAATCCGAGAAACTGCTGCGGTGAAGGATAATGTCGTCTGTAGGTTTCATGTACGGGCGCTTGGTCGAGCTGTTATAACCAAGGCTCAAAGGAATATGGAAACCAAGGCTATCGTTCAGGAATTTATTCAAGCTAACGTTAATGTCGGCCGCAAGGTCTAACTGGGAGGCAGCTTCAGAAAGCTTGGGCTTCGGGGAACCGCCCGTAGACGAGAGCGTTGCAAAGTTTCCATCTTGATAGCGCACCTTACCCGACAACGAAATAAAGTCTGCGAAATTCACCTGGGCGCCAGTACGTGCAGCATAGCCCCATTCCGTATCCATATCGGAGAGGCGCAAATCGTCAATCCAGAAGGTACCTTCCAAATCAGAGGGGTCAGCACTCGAATCAGCAATAATCACAAAGCGCATCCAGTCAATGCTTGTGATAGACGGATTACCGACCAACTTCATTTGCTCTTCACGATCACCATCGAGTTTTTTAACGGTTGCTTCGGTAAACGGAGGACGACGGCCAATCTTCATATCGGAGAAATCCGATATATCCATAGCAAAGGCATTATCGAGCCAGTTCTGTTCGTGGCAATCCTGCGGACGCTCCGACGAAGAGCATTCAAAGTTCACCGGACGGAAGCTCCATTCATAGTAGTCGCTGGAACCCTCTAGCGAGCCTTCACCGAATTGCAAGGCAAAGCGCACCGGCACCTTTTTCGCTGCGGTCTGGTAATGTATTTCTAGTTTCAGGGACTTGTACGCCGAGAAATCTTTTTTATCCGTTTCAAAAATGCGAGTCACGCCAACTTCTTGACCAGGCGACATATTGTGGTAATCAAGAACCAGCGCAGTTTCTTTCATCGGGGCGTTAGTTTCGGAATCGCGTTCTGTTTTGGTATTCGGCGATTTAACATACACGTTGGAGTTTTCGCGGTTATTAATTGTCGTTACCTTAACATAAGTTGTATCGCGAGTATCCGTAGATTCCGTAATGTTCGTTTCAGCACCGTTGATTTCGGCAATCTGGGAATTTTCATTGGTGCTGGTTTTGTAGTAATCCGCCACCGTGGTTTCTTCCCAAGCATTACCCACAACACCCAAGCTCACAATTTGAACCTTGGCCTCGGAGACCCCAGGATTAAGCTTACCAACCCACAAGCGAGTGAACAGAGCTTCTGCCAAAATGGTCTTGTAGTCACTACCCGTCGGAGAGACAATCGTATCATACTGGTTCAGCGGAATACGCCACTTGCGCCAACCGTTCTTCAATTCTTCAAAGTTTGCAGGGTCAGTATCGGAGAGGTCAATGCGGTAACGGACAAAGCTAATGTCCATATCCAAAGAACCATTCTTGTTGATATCTTCGGTATCGTACGAGCGTTCTCCGGAGTTGTTTTCGGTACCGTTAATTTGTACCGGCGGATCACTTTCATCTTCCAAATCGTCGTCGTAATTATCGCGGGCAATATCCGTTGTTGAGGCATCGGAATTCAATGTGCTGTAATCCGTATAAACGCATTCCGAAATACGGCAGTCCCATTTTCTAAGAATTTCATCGGAACCGGTGCGTCCATCCAAGCCCTTATCGTGAAGTGCCGTCGTTGATCCAAGTTCATTTTCACCATCGTAAGTGCCGTTCGGTTCCATACCGCTCACAGAGATATCTTCACTGAGCAAACCCAAATCGAGGTAGAGAGAACCCACGTTACCACGGGCAACCACTTCGATGTACTTCATGTCGCTCAAATCCTGGTAGTAATTGCTGTTCGGGCGCATAACGCCGCCCCAGGATTTACCCGCCAAATTGTCATTTGCACGGAGCGTCATCTTTAGCACGGTAAGATGCTGGTTATCGACATCGGAGTTACCCACGTTCGGGTAAATGTACTTGTAAAGTTCCGTATTATTGCTATGCCAAATAAACTCACCCTGATGGCGATAGTCTTGTTCCGGAATATACGTTGCAGCATTAGAAGCTACACCACCCGGAGGAGACGCCGGATACCAGGAAAGTCTGGAAAGCGGATAAGTCAAACCGTTCGCCGTTGATTCAAAATCTTCCACAAGCGCTTCGGCGTCGTCACTCGTATTGGCATTATGGCGGCTCGCAGCAAATTCCGCTTCGAACTGCCAGCTAGAGGCCGCCTGCGTATTAATACCCGGAATCTTGTTAACGAGGTCCGTCAAAGCCTGCACCGTATCTTGCAAGCGGAGGTTCATTCCCCAAAGGAAGCTGTTGAACGGTTCATTACCGAGAGTAGGAGTTTCGGCGGTCGTGCTCTGGCTCTTGTACAAAGCGGTAACACCAAACAAGGAACCTGTACCGAACCCGTAGCGTTCCAGCGGGAGTTCCGCACGAGCGCCAAGCAATAGCTTGTTGTCAATTTCGAACAGCGGCTCGCATTCAAACGTCACCTTGATTTCCTTATTCGGGTCAAGGGCTCGTTCACTCAAAAGTTCAATCTGGCCAAGTTCATAGTTCACTTCGTAGTCGGTACCACGAATAAGCTGTGTAGAACCAGCCATCAATTTTTCGGTTCCCGGAGAAATATCCATGCAAGAACCTGCACTCACAGAATAGCTGGAGTTCGGGTCACGGACGCTAATAGTAGAATTGCGGCGCTTACCAACCGATTCAAAGTGGTAACGGCTCGTATAACGATTCAAGTTATAAACCGGAAGCGTATACAGCTGAGCCATAGCATTGGAGGTATCCAAATTGCGCAAAGGCTCTAGGCATCGAGCTTTAGCGGTTTCCATGGGATTCTTATCGTTCTTGTATATATTGTCTTTATACGATTTACAAGGCAACCACATTTCACCCGTATAATTACCCGAAGCATCCTTCTTGAAGATGGTAGCATCATTGACCAACGGACTACCCGTGGTAGAGTCCGCGAGTCCCAAAGTCTTGAGGAACGTTCCTGTTACGCCGGACTTATTCTTCATGCGCAAAACAAAGCCGCTACTATTGGATTCCGAGATGCCCACGGAGTAAACGTTACGAAGCATCAACTTGTCAATGTCGGTCAGTTCCGAAAGCGTCGCATCCCACTGGATAAGCACAACCTTTGAGCCATCGCGAATGGTCGTACCAGTGCGGTCGGTACCATCGTTACTCCAGCTCGCAGCAATCAAAGTGTTGCGGTTCACACCATTGATTTTAAGAATACCCGTTTTGGAGTCGTAGGTAAATTCACTCGACGGAATCTCGACCAGGCGCTCCACTTTTTTTTCAATTGTTTTATTATCCGGCGAAATATAAACCACCGTAATATTTTCAAACACGTCCTTCGAGGAATTCAACGCACTGCGTTTGTACAACTTAAGGTTTGTCGCCGGATAACTTGAAGTGGTTCGCCCCAAAACGGCATTTTCAATATAATTGTTTCGCGCTTCGTGATTCAAGAAGTAATAGCGGTAAGCAACGAACTGCTTATCGAGAATCTGGTATTCCGTTTTGGTTTCGCTAGCATTGATGGTATATTCTTCTTGGCTGCCACCATCCTGAGAGGCAATCGTCGTGAGACGCCAGTCTCCGAGTTTCCAGTCGGCTTTGATACCGAACAGGCCCTGGTGGTTTTCCGAATAACCCGTAAGTTCCGTACCTGCAAGAGAGAGAGAAGTAGTACCCGCTTCCACTCGCTGCAGAATGTAATCTTCGAATTCATCTTTGTACGATTCCTCGTACACCACGCGCACCTGGTTCTGCACACCAAGGCCGCTCTCCACGTTATTGATTTCTACCGTGATGTACGGGCCAATCTTACCCTTCACCATAAAGCTCGGGTCATAATTCAACGTCGGTGACGGCCACAGGCTCGTCTTGGTACTACCTTCGGCATCGTCCTTTTCGCCATAGCCCTTAAGGCGAATATCCATGGACCCCTGCAGCATGAGCTTCGGCTTATCCAAACCAAAATCCCTCATCCAGGCAGGCATGGAAACCGGCACCGTAATATCGAACATGGAGCCCGTTTCTGGAGCTTCGTAACCATCGTCCCTTTGGCCCACGAGCCCGTTCAGCCAAAGGTTCTTGCGCCCTACATCGTACATGTCCGAAACGTAATCGGTCAATTCCGGATAATGCGCCGTCCACAAGGTGGTCGTATCGCGAGAAATACCATTCACGCGCTTTTCGCTCACGTCCATTTCACGGGTGGCAATATCGATGTCATGGCTAAACACCTGCCCCTTGGTCGTTTTCATGAGCCTTGGGGAGGCCCCAATGCCGCCAAACGGCAGAAGGTTGTTTAACGGCGTCGCAGAAGGCGGCAATTCCATGTACTGGTACGTAGGCAGCCATTCTGTTTCCGCCGGGTCAGGTTCCCTTTCTTCGGGCTTATATTCCCCGCTTTCTTGGGACCATACCAAACCACCTGCACCTAAGACAAAGGCACAGAGCGAAAACAAACCCACACGGGTTCTATGTAAGAACCTATTCAAATTCAACGGCCATAAAATACTGAATTTGACGTTGCCAAATTCAATAAAAAGCTGAAATTTTTGGGGAAATTAGCAATTTTTTTGTAAAAAAAATGCCCTCGGCACTAAACCGAGGGCAAATTTTAAAAAAAAGTGGATTCTAGCGTTACTTCGCTTAGTTTTGAAAGTTAAATGAACGCTTCGATACCACCCAAGCAACGGCTCCAAGACGGATTCTTCTTCACCAGGAGTTCCATCATCTTGTCGTACGTAGCCGTGTTGGAGAAGCCCTTCCACAAACGACGTTCCACAGATTCGCCGGAATCCTTGTCAATGGTCGTAATGGTGTCGTAGTAAGCCGGATTATCCTTGAATTCGTTGATCAAGATGCCCTTCAAGTCATCGGTATAAATCTTGGAGGCATACTTGAGAATGGAATCGTTGAAGTTGAGTTCGTTTTCAACCAGCCATTCAAAATCCTGAATCGGATCACCGTAAATGAGCCAGTGGCGGAGTGCCAAGGCAACAACGAGGTCCTTCACCGCACTACGGAAAATGAACTTGTCTTCAAGACGACCGTTAAACGTAATCTTGGTCAGCGGGTTATCGTCGTTCGCTTCAATAGAAACGCCCTTACCCGGGGTCACCTTGCGGATCTTAATCGGGAGACGGCTAAGAAGCTGCCAAGCCTTGGTGAAGGCGATGGTCTTACGGACAAAATCCTTTTCCTTGTCTGGAGCAACGCGCACAAAGGCGCCGAAGCAACGCTGGTACAAGGTTTCCTTATCAAAGATGCAATCGCTGGAGCGGCATTCGCTGAGCTTGCCATCCATCATAAAGAGGGTCTTGGCAAGTTCCGGGCGCATACGCACTTCGAGCTTACGTGTACGGGCCTTGAGACGAACACCGTCCTTGTAAACGTAGGTAAAGCCTTCTTCCTGGTAACGCTGCCAAATAAAGAACTGCAGGTCATCGGCAGCACGCAGGTGATAGCTGAACACAGGGTTCTGGCGGTTGTTAGCCATGGTCACCTGGTTCAAGAAGTTATCGGCACCCTGGTACGGCACAACGACCTTCACAAGAACCTGCGGGTTCACGGGCTTTTTGCTCTTCTTGGCATACTGTTCGTATGTAAAGAGGGACTGGGCACCGTTAATAATCTTCGGGCGTTCAATAAAGAGCACCTTCTTGCCATCGCGATCCTTTAAACGCAGGTCATCGCCCGTAAGGGTCATACCGTTGTGGAGGAACGGGAAGTCATCGACGTTCACGTTCTGGTCATCGTTACGTTCCATGGTCTGGAAGGCATCGATAAGAGCAGCGTTCGTGTGCGTGAGGTTACCAAGATAGGTACGAATATTGGAGCTCACAATAGCCATGTTGTGCTTGGTCTTGAGACGCTTGCCCAAGTTCACATGGTAATCAAAAATCGTACGGATGGGGCAGAAACCGAGGAAGAGTTCGCCATGATCGCTCGTGAGGTGGAGCGGTTCGGAATCCATCACAATTTCAAGCTTGTCATCGGCAGAGCGGAAGTCACGAGTGAGGTCATCGTGTTCGGCAATAATTTCGAGCTTGGCCTTGACTTCGTTTTTCCAGAGGCCGAGCTTACGGCGCATATCTTTGAGGGTGCGTTCCAGTTCGGAGTCGGTCACGTCGCGGCTTGCACGAGTGCGGAGCACCGTGATTTCCAACGTTTCCATGTACGGACGGCTAGCAGGAGCATCGTCCCCCTCTTCTTCCTCGTCATCGCTAATTTTGTTGACAGCCCACGGATCAGCCTCTTCACGCAACGAAAGGAAGAACGGATTCGTAGGATCGCTAGTGCGGAAGACTGCGATTTGCAATTGCTTGAGGTCGGCATTCAGGTGAGCCACAACCTTTTCGAGAGGAGTATCTTCATCGAGGAAGATGAAGAATTCCATAAAGCCCTGAGAATATTGGAATCCATGGAAGCAACCGTTTTCGTCTAGGTTTAGGTGCCGAAGAGCTTTTATTCGATCATTGGGGTCGTTTGGGTTCAAGCTCAAAAGGCTAGCTACAAATGCTAAGCGGCGTTCCTGCGATTTTGTAAGTTCCATTTTATCCTCAATTTTATACTGAAGGCACACCATATATTTTTGTTATATGGCAATGCCACTGCCGTATTTCGCTCACTAAAAATAGTTTCAAAAACACTATTTTGAGTACAAAAATAACAAATCTTTTGTAAAAAGGCCAATTTTTGGCAAATTTAGTGCTCAAATGCACAAATCCGAATGCGGTAAGCAACCCTTCACAGACACTTTTGTTTACCAATTTTTACAGTCAGGATAAGCCAAAGTGTTTCCTATAAACCCAGACGTTCGTTTACGATATAGCTAAATTTGATTGGGTTTACGTTCGGTCCGCATATGAAATTTTTCAAACTTGCAATTTTGCCATTCCTTATCGCGCTTTTAGACGCATGTTCCAATTCAACATCTCCTATTGAAATAAATTGCTTCAACACGCTCTCTGCGTGTACTGATTTTGAAGAAAGCCCCTTGGTGAAAATCAACTCCAAAGGTAAAACGGTGACTCTTGGCACAACGGACTCCCTCGCCAAAGCAGATGAACGTCCTCAAATGAAGGTCAATTTTGATTACGATTTTAGCATCGGCCGAAACGAAGTTACCTGTAACGAATTCAACGTGCTCATGAGGTTTTACTCGCCCTCCAGCATCCTCTTGGATTGCGATACCATCGTTTACCCAGCAACAAACGTAACCTACTACGACGCCATCCTTTTTGCAAACGCCAAAAGCATGCACCATAAGCTCGATACGGTCTATACCTACAACTGGGCGTTCTACGACGCCAAGGGTCATTGTACCCACTTGGACGGGCTGACTTTCAATACAAACGTCGATGGCTACCGTTTACCCACCGAAGCGGAATGGGTTTTTGCAGCAAACGAAAACTGGAACCTTAAGCACTCTTGGACCACAAGCAACTCCGATTACCTTGCCCATAACGTATGCTCGGCCGATTCCATGGCAACCATATGCGATATGGCGGGAAACGTAATGGAATGGGTCTACGACTGGCTCGGCTACTACAAAGACACGACCCTCTCCAATTTTGTAGGCCCAATGGACGGAGGAAATTTTGACGAGCGCATTATTAAGGGTGGAAGCTATCGTGATGCGGATTCCTCTATAAACGTAACCAAGCGAACGGACGTTTATACTGTCACCTCAACATCAAAGGCGGAATACGTAGGATTTCGCATTGCCCGCGGCACTTTTAAAAATCCCACATGGTTGAACCGTAACGGAAAGTCTCAAAACTACCGGATAGTCGCTCTAGCAAACCCTTCAGACGTCCGTTCTCTCACGAGTTCCTTTAAATCTAAACTCGTCTTTAGAAACGATATTAGCAGAAACCTCGCCTACATTGACTATAGCGAAGGGAGTTCCACCATCATTGAAATTGAAGACACCATTAATGCCTACCACCCCGTTATTTCTCCGGACGGAAAGTCTGTCGCCTTTTGTACTGGGTTCGAAGGCATTGACGGCCCCTCCAACCTATATGTTCGCGATCTAAACCCCGAAGGCAGCAATCTCGTAAAGCTAGATGTTCCCTCCGCCGTCATCCCCCGTTGGCGAGTCACCGCCGAAGGAGACACGACGATTGTGTACGTAGATAATGCAGGCAACAACAAAGACAATACGGAATTCTTCAAAAAATCCACGTGGCAAGTCACTTTTTCTAACCATAAATTCGGGACGCCTCAAAAAATTTTGAATGGAGCCTACCACGAAAGCGTCAGCAAAGATCAAAAGCTAGCCTTGAGCGGAGGTCGCATTTTACGAGTTCACATTACCCCCAAGGATAGCGCTCTCTCGGCGGGACGCGATTCCGTTTGGTACAACGGAGAACAAGCTTGCAACGCCTCGCTCTCGCAAGACCGAGCAAATCGAGTTCTATTTTTGGACTTTGGCGGAAAAACAGGACGAAAGTTTTTAGACACCACCTACGGTACACACGAAGCACTATTGGTTACCAATGCCATGGGCTCCCTGTACAAGGGTTTCTTATCTCCAAAGGGAATGACTTATGACCACACGGAATGGGCTTCCGAAAGATCAGACATAGCCACCTTCACTTTTGCAAATAACAATGGGGCGCATACTCTCATTGCCGCCCAAAATACAAACAATGGATTCCGCCTCGAGCTTGTAAAGGGAACAGAACTCTGGCACCCCTATTTGTGGACCGAAAAAAAATTCACTCCCAGCAGGAATATTTCGATAGACAGCGCAGGCGTCTATTACAACGAATACGCTTGGTACAACGCCCTTGAACTTCGCGTAAAGATGGAAAACTTTTGGTTCCGCAAAAATGATGTCACGGCAGCCGGAATCGGAAGTTCAAGAATGATGTTCGGCATCAACGAAAAAAAAGTTACCAACGAAAACTTCTTGAACATGGCCTACTCCGCAGCAGACATGCGCGGGATGTACTACATATTTGAAAATTACTTGCTGAACCACGTCAAGAACCTCAAGGTCCTGGTCGTTGAACTGTCTCCGGATCTTTTATGGTACGAGCGCGATAAATCCTGGGACTTGATTTACAACGGAGTCCCTGGCTACAAATACGACGAGAACCACGACTTTTGGGTTAAAAGTGGACCCTCAGAAGAATTCCTGAGAGCCGTCATCGGCTGCCCCAGACCGGCCTCGGCTCTGCAGCACCCATATACCCTTGAAGAGTTCCAATTACCATCCCTTAACTGGAACAATCCCGCGATATTTGTTGACACTACCGAAATGGATTTAAACAATCCGAACTACAAAGAAAACTTTGGGTTGTTTAAAAAAATCGTTCAAAAGGCAAACAAAAAAGGGATAAAAGTCATTTGCCTCATTGCTCCGCAAAGTCCCATGTACAAAAAAACAGGTTCCTATGGTGTATACGGTCCCAAACGTTCCGATGCCGAACTCATTTTGAACGAAGCGAAAAAAATGGACCTTATATGGATGGACGAAAATAAAATGGGCGACCACGACTATACCGAAAGCATGGCGTACAATATGGACCACCTAAGTGGAGAAGGTTCTACCGTCCTCACCTCGAGGCTAGACTCCCTTTTAGCCGATTTGAAATAAAAAAAGCCCCTATTCGGGCTTTTTTTTAGTTTTTTTGCATACAATTTGCACGTTTCGCCACAAAAAAGCTATGATTTATTTGGTTAGAACAATAGGAGTTTCCCTATGAACTTGATAGATGTTTTTGCAAAAGCTAAGGCCGAAAAGGCAACTTCACTGGACCTGTCCCAGCATGAGCTCCGCATTTTACCGCCGGAACTGTTTGAAATAGATACTCTCGAAGATCTTAACTTGGACCGCAACAAGTTGGTGGAACTCCCCGACGACCTCGGAAAGTTGAAAAACCTGAAGAGCCTTTCCGTTAGCGAAAACGACTTGATGGAATTGCCAGATAGCATTGGCAACCTCACGAAGCTCGAAAACCTTTACCTTGGCTACAACAGCCTCTCCGAACTGCCACATACCGTCGGCAAGCTCACGAACCTCCATACGGTCAACATTGCCAAGAACCAGCTTTTGGAACTTCCCGAAGAAATCGGCAACTGGACCAAGGTTGTAAAGCTTTCCCTGCACGACAACATGCTCTCCGAAATTCCGGCTTCGCTCGGTAAAATGAAGAGCGTCGTAAAACTTTACCTTGACAACAACGAACTGAACAGCATTCCAAGTACACTCAGCCAGTTGCAGAACCTGGAAATCCTAATGATTTCTGGCAACAACCTCAGTGCCATTCCAGCAGAATTCAGCAAACTTTCCAAGCTTCGCGAACTCGTACTTGATGCGAACCAGCTTGAGACTCTCCCCGAAAGTCTAGCTGAATGCGAAAGCCTGCAGACCATTTCCATTATCGAAAACCCGATGGAAGGCGGTGTCCCGCGCGTATTGCTCGACAAGAAAAATCTGAGCATTGACCAGTAACATTCGCGAGAGAACGCTTATGCGGTCAACTTCGCTATTCCTGTTTTTAATGGCGCTTTTGGCGTTGTGTGGTTGTAGTAATTTTTTTGAACCCGTTGAAAGCACTGGTGCCCCAACAGAATACGAATTCAACTACTGGCTATTACAGCATACCTACCTTTTTGAAGAAGAGCTTACCAAGCTCGACCCCAACGGGGATTCAACACAACTCCTATACGATGCCCTAGACGACAGGTACACCCGCTATGCACCGCCATCTAAAAGTACTAGTACATCCATTAGCATCAACACCAGCCTCAAGGAAGGCGACGTCGGCATGGAGTACAAGCTTGCCCTAGGAAACGCACACCCGCTAATTACCTATCGCGTTTACCCAAACGGACCAGCAGGCAAGGCTCACATTCCCAGATACGCAAACATCGTTTCTATTAACGGCATAGAACTCACCGGAGAAGACGCCTACAACACCTATCGATCTGTACTCGACACTTGTTCAGAAGTCGAGCTAGTCATTTACAAGAACGAGATTCAAAAAACATACAAACTAACAAAAGAGACGGTGTACGCTCCGACCATTTTTTTAGATACACTCTACGGGACAACCTTTATAACGATTAGTGAATTCAAGCTCAATACGGCAGACCTGGAAAACGGAACCCTTGGCGAATTGAAGTCTTATTTGGATTCCACGCAAAACGAAACCAAGCCAAGAGTCATCAACGTTCTCAATAATCCTGGTGGTCACGTATCACAATGCGTTGGCGCCGCCGACCAATTTGTTAGTGAAGGAATGCTCTCGGCTTATTCTTGGAGGACCTTCACTCCCGATGGTGGGTACGCAAATCCATCGCAAGCAATTTATGCGGTAAAAGGCGATGCGGGCGAAAAAGGGAAATTTGCCATTCTAGCCAATGGCGGAAGTGCCAGCTGCGCAGAAATCTTTACCGCAGCCGTATCGCAACTTTCGGACACGCCTATTATTGGAAGCACAACCTACGGCAAGGGCATCGGCCAAACCAATTACAAGACCGTAGACAACGGACTCGCCATAATCACCAACCTTTTGTTTAAAACACCTAATGGAACAGTCTATCATAAAAAAGGCCTCAAGCCCAATTACCCTTGCGACAGTGAAGACTTCTATAAGTGCGCCATAAACGCACTCCAAACCCACTTTGGATCAGGAGCTCTTTCTAAAAAAGGCAGGCCAGCCTATGATGAATCCCAATTGGTAAACATCGAAGAACCCAAAGGTTTAGGTGGAGCCATCGTGCAGCAAGAAGACCTAGCCATTAGCAAATAAAAAAGGGGACGCTTTATGAAAATGATATCAACGATTTTAAAAACCGGTTTAATACTCTGTAGCATTCTCGGCCTTATCGCCTGTGATGTAAACGGAACCTCTAGCAAAAAATCTATTGACCCTGCAGACCTCGACAACATCACGTCGCAAGAAACATTTGACTTCTATTGGGACAACATGACAGAGAACCAAAGGGAGTTCGAATATTGCTACGAAATTTTGGATTACTTTTATCTGTTCGCACACAGCGATTCTCTTAAGCCCAAAGGAACCGCATGGTATAATCAGCTACAGCCAAGATACCGCTATATAGGATCTTCCTCATTTGCATTTGACACTAAGCAAATACAAAAACCAGCTGAGATTCTAGACACTTATTTTATGTACATCGCTCTATCTGACATGTACACCCAATATATTGATCCCGCCGAGTTTTCTTTTGAAGACTTTGTTGAAGAAATGGAAGCCCGCGACAATCTGCTAGACTTGGGGGTCAACGTCCACCCCATTGTACACGATGGAGACACCTCTCTCGTCGTTATGCAAGTGTTTAAAGAATCCCCCGCAGAAAAAGCCAAAATTGCCGAAGGCGATACCCTTTTGACGATTAACGGTCTCGTTGTTAAAACCATAGCAGATTACAAATTAATCGCAAATGGACCTGCCGGGACAAGCACTTCCGTAGTTATTTCTAGAAACGAGAATGGAGAGACCGTTCAAAAGACTCTAGACATTACCTATGTCCCGTATCTGCCTCCTACAGTGAATTATAAAATCATCGATTCCATTGCCGTCATTCAAATTACGGAATACACAGAAACCAATACCACTAGTGACCAAGGAACATACGGGGAATTTCTCGAAGCGCTTGAAGCCACAAAGAACACCAAGGCCACCATCATTGACCTGCGCAATAATCCCGGTGGAGACGGGGAACAATGCAAGGCTATCGCAGCAGAATCGCTCAACAAAAACGACATCATTAGCATTGAATACAGCGTTGACACTGCGGCAACCGGCGAAATCGTAACGGACACCATATTCGCGACCGAAGACGGTATTGCCAAAGACCGCTACACAATCTTCCTCGCCAACGAAAATTCCGGTAGCTGTTCCGAATACCACATGGCAGGAGTCATTGCCAACAAGCACTCTCCTGTCATCGGGAATCTCACTTACGGTAAAGGCGTTGGCTATTCCATTCTCCCTTCATACTTAGAAGGCGCCATTATTGTAACAACCGTCATTGTCTACGATTTGAACCACAAGACCTACCACATGTACGGAATCGCCCCCGACATAGAGCTCCATGATGACGACGACATTTTAGACACTGCTCTCGCCATCGCAAAAGAGGGCTCTATGCAACGCACGGCTACATACGGAACCATCGTTCAACCCAACTTTAGGCAAAACCCGTATTCACTCGAGAAAAAAGCGGCAGATAAAAAAATCATTCCTAGCCGCAAAGACCTAGGAATGTATAAAATCATTCGACGTGAAAACGTTCTAAAAAAATTCACGCACTAGTTCAAGCTACGCATACGCACCATCACATCGGTGCTATCGTTAGCCCTTACCGCAGGAGCCGCAAGCGTCAATTCGATTTGCTTGCGGATTTCTTTTACCTGTTCTTTTAGGCGAGCCAAGCGTGCGCCAGCAAGTTTCGGAGTCGCAATCATAGTCTTGGAGGCCGGGTTAATCCAAGCGCCCTGAGCATTTTTAAATCCAAAATGAAGATGCGGACCAGTACTACGCCCCGTTGAGCCCACACGGCCAATCGCCTGCCCAGGCGACACCTTTGCGCCCACGCCCACGCCACGACTTTGCATGTGCATATACCAGCTTACGGAATTATCGCGGTGTTTAATTGCGACCTTGTTTCCGCTCAATCCGTCGTAACCAGAGACCGTCACCACACCCTCGGCCACCGCATGAACCACAGTCCCAGCGGGAGCACCATAGTCAATGCCGTTATGCCCCGTACGCTTACCCGTAATCGGGTGAATACGCGAGCCAAATGAACTCGTAATGCGTAAATGTTCAAGAGGGTAACGAAGGCCATCAAAAATCAAGGCGTCTCCCATTTCGGTATAATGAGCATTGTAAGAGCTTCTCGGATCTACATCTTCGTAGCGGAAGGCTTCGTGGTGGCCCACAATGCGGCCCTCGAATTCGGCGTAAATCACCTTGCCACTCACCCAGATGGAATCTTGATAATAAGAATCCTCCAGCAAAATGCGGAAACGATCCCTAGCACGGGCAAGCGGGAAGGCGACCTTGCATTGCAGCACACCACTTACAATACCCACCATACGGGCGGGGATTCCCACTTTAAAAAGGATTCCGTTAAGCGTGCTACCTTCTTCGAGAACGCCCTCGTAAATAGACTGCTTCTTGACGACAGGTTTTTCAACCAGCTGGTATACAAAGCCCGTATCTGTACGGGAAACCATGTGAATGGTAATCGGGTTCACCGCATAGCGAAATTTTTGAACACGATTATTAGAGTCCACCATCACATAAAATTTTTCGCCCACGCGAAGCTTGAACTCCACACTATCTTGCATGGCCAGGTAAACCTTACCAAGATCCTCGTCACCATTAGCCACCTGCGCCTTTAAACGTGAAAACACATGGAACGGTCCCTCGCCTGCGCATACCGTATCAGAAATAATGCGCGAATTATCCGCAATATTCTGCTCTTTTTTTATTTCTGCATTTAGGGAATCCACTTTTAATTGCAATGCGTTTTGTTCCCTAGTCAAATCCTGAATTTTAGCCTCTTCCCGACACCCCGTTAAGCAAACAAGCAAAACAAGCAAAACAAATAAACCACGAATCACAAATACCTCTAATGACAAATTTATTTAGATATTCAAAAAATAAAAAAACACCTCCCTACTACGAGAGGTGTTTTTAAAATTTCTTGCGAAATTAGTTGGCAGCAGCAGGAGCGGCGGCAGGAGCGGCAGCCGGAGCAGCGGCAGGAGCAGCAGCCGGAGCAGCGGCAGGAGCAGCGGCAGGCTTGGCTTCTTCAGCCTTCGGAGCGGCAGCCGGGGCAGCGGCAGGAGCAGCGGCGGCTTCAGCAGGCTTAGCTTCAGCCTTCGGAGCGGCCTTCGGAGCAGCCTTCTTTTCGGCCTTCGGAGCAGCAGCCTTCTTTTCGGCAGCCGGCTTCACTTCGGCCTTGGCCGGTTCAGCCTTGACTTCTTCCTTGGCCGGTTCAGCCTTGACTTCTTCCTTGGCAGGTTCAGCAGCCGGAGCATTAGCAGCGTGCGTGTCAATCAATTCCATTTCAAACACGAGGAGGCTGTTGCCCGGAATCTGCGGGCCACGGCCACGCGGACCATAACCGAGATCGCTCGGAATCCAAGCGGTGACCTTGCCGCCCACCTTCATGAGCTTGAGCATTTCGGTCCAACCCGGAATCACAGCGTTAATCGGGAATTCAAGCGGTTCGCCACGATCGACAGAGCTATCGAACTTGGTGCCATCGAGGAGCGTACCAGTGTAATGAACCTTGACAATATCGGAATCGCTAGGAATAGCACCCGTACCTTCGGTAATCACCTTGTACTGAAGACCGCTAGCAGTGGTCACAACGCCTTCGGCAGTCTTGTTGCTAGCGAGGAAAGCTTCGGCAGCAGCCTTGTTGGCTTCGGCAGCGAGGCTATCCTTCTTTACCTTTTCGGCCTGACGGTTCTGAGAAAGTTCCGTGAGAGTCTGGAAAATCGTGGAATCATCCATCAAGAAGGCAGCGGAATCGTCATTGTAACGTTCCTTGAAAGCCTGGATAAAGACGTCGATATCCAAATCAATGGAATCACGGGTCACCAACTGGAAATGAGCCTGATTACCAAAATGAGCACCGAGAGCGTAGCTATACTTGTCCTTTTCAGTCACCAAGGCAGTTTTGGCCTTGGAGCCCTGGCAAAGTTGATCGCAACCGGTCATAAGCAAAGCGAGAGCGCCTGCAGCAACGATTAATTTAGTCTTCATGAGAATCCTCTTTTTAAAAACTGACACGAGTAAAATAGCAAAACAAGAGTGATATATCTCACAAAAAACGAATTTTTACATAAACTTTTCGTATATTATGCGCTATAAAATACGTCGCAAGCCCTAATTGCGAGAAAAAAAACACACCTAAGGATTATTTATGTGCGGAATTGTTGCCTATATCGGTCAAAATGAAGCGTTGCCTATACTCGTCGGCGGTCTAAAAAAACTGGAATACCGTGGTTACGACAGTTCGGGTGTCGCCCTTATAAGCAATGGAAAAATCGATGTAGTTCGCGCTTCCGGCAAAATCAGCGCCCTCGAGGACAAGCTGAAAGTTTGCCCAGTATCGGGAAACATCGGTATCGCCCATACGCGTTGGGCCACCCATGGCGCTCCGACCGAAGAAAACGCCCACCCGCACACAAGCTTTGACGGAACCATCTCGATTGTCCACAACGGCATTATTGAGAACTACGCCTCCTTGAAAAAGAAGTTGCAATCCGAGGGTGTAGAATTCAAGTCCGAGACCGACACCGAGGTTGTCGCCCACTTGATAGCCAAGTTTTACAAGGGTGACCTCAAGGCCGCCGTACTCAAGGCACTCGCCCTGATTGAAGGAACTTTTGGCCTTGGCGTCATTTGCAGCAAGGAACCGGGAACGCTCATCGGCGCCCGCCGCGGAAGTCCGCTAATCCTCGGCATAGGAAACGACAACGACTTTTTCCTTGCAAGCGACGTCTCTGCAATTATCAACCACACACAAAAAGTGGTGTACCTCGACGACAACGACGTAGTACAAATCAAAGGTGGCAATTACAACATTGTAAACATGAACAGCCACGAAGTGCAGCGCGAAGTCAAGGACGTGGAATTCGACGCGGACGCCGTAGCCAAGGGCGGATTCGCGCACTTTATGCTGAAGGAAATTTTTGAACAGCCCGAAGTTCTCCGCAACACCATGCGTGGACGCTTGCTCACCGCCGAGGGTAACGCGAAACTCGCAGGTCTCGACACGAACATCAAGGAACTGAGAAACATCAACCGCATCATTATCACGGCCTGCGGCACAAGCTACTATGCCGGTATGGTCGGTGAATACATGATCGAAGACTTGGCGGGCGTTCCTGTTGAAGTGGAATACGCCTCTGAGTTCCGCTACAGAAATCCGATTATCAAGCCGGGCACGCTCGTACTCGCCATTAGCCAGTCCGGCGAAACCGCCGATACGCTCGCGGCCCTCAAGGAAGCCCAGCAGAAGGGCGCAACGGCCCTTGCCATTTGTAACGGCGTAGGCTCCACGATAGCCCGCACAAGCGACGGCGGCGTTTACTTGCACGCAGGCCCGGAAATCGGCGTCGCGAGCACCAAGGCGTTCACAAGCCAGGTGACGGTACTCGCCATGATTGCCCTTTTACTCGGTCGCCAACGCAGGCTCTCCATTGAACATGGCACCGATATTGCAAAAGCCATGCTGGAACTTCCGACTCTCGTCGAAAAAACGCTGCAGCTCTCTGACAGCATCGCCGAAATTGCAAAGCAGTATTCCAAAGCAGGGAACTTCCTCTACCTGGGTCGTCACTTCAACTACCCCGTGGCCATGGAAGGCGCTCTCAAGCTCAAGGAAATCAGTTACATTCATGCAGAAGGCTACCCCGCTGCCGAAATGAAGCACGGCCCGATTGCCCTTATCGACGCAAACATGCCCGTGGTGGTGATTGCCCCGAAGGATTCCCTATTCGACAAGATTATCAGCAACGTTCGCGAAATCAAGGCCCGCGGCGGTCGCGTTATCGCCATCACTACCGAAGATTGCCACCCGCTCGATGAGATTGCCGACCACATTATCAAGGTCCCGCAGACGCTCTCGATGCTCATGCCGATTGTTACCTGCGTGCCCCTGCAGCTCCTCGCCTACCACATTGCCGTCCTTCGCGGGAACGACGTGGACCAGCCGAGAAACTTGGCCAAGAGCGTGACCGTGGAGTAATTAGTGGTTGGTGGTTAGTGTTAGGGGGAAGTGCGGTCCCTCGTAGGGAACCGCACAATTATGACGGCGGTTTCAAGTCGTCAATGCAACACAGGCATGATTCGATAGTCCTGTAAAACAAAAGAGCCTCCCGTAAGGGAGGCTGTCTAAAGTTTCTACTTTGCACTTTCGAACCACCAAAAGTTGCAAATGGAACATCTAGACGAAAAACAAAGATACTTTATTTTCAAAGCAAATCCGAGATAGCAATAAGCCTCGGAATTGACCGCAGCACGGCTTACCGGGAAATCAAACGAAACTCCGTCAACGGCAAGTACCGTAGTGGGACAGCAGAACTGCTGCTCGACTTCGCCTTTTCAACGGAGCTGCTTGCGCCCTTGGAGTCGCTCGAGGAGCTGTCCTTGGAGGTTTCAGATGAACTGCTTTTCACAGAGGGAGTGGATGGATCCCCTCCGCTTCGCTCCGAGGATGACTCGGCTAAGGAAGTGTTTGTCTCCTTCTCCGGTTCAACGAAGCTACTGCTGTCGTTGTCTCCGCAAGCGGCAAGCGAGAAGGTCAAACAAGCGGCGGCTAAAAAATTCAATGACACTTTAGAAAAGTTTTTCATTGTAAACAAACTCCACAATAACCCAAATACACTCTTTTTTTAGTCCAGGGAATGGTGGAAAAAGCAATGGACTGCCATCCCGGCTCAAGGCCGGGACAGGCTCCGCTTCGCTCCTCGCAGTGACAATGCGGGAAAGGAAGGTTTCGTTGTGACATGCGGAAAGGCTTATGCGAGGGGGGGGAGGCTTCCCCCGCCAAGCGCGGTTTTTCTATATTGTTCAACGATGGTCGAGGATATCGAAGAACAGGAAGACTACGAAGTTCGAATTGGTTCATTTAACGGGCCAATGGATTTGCTCGTGTACCTGGTCCAAAAAAAGGAAATGTCCTTGGACCAGATTCCCATCGCCGAAATCGCCGACGACTTTTGCAAGTGGGTCGATAGGATTGGCGACACGGACCTTTCGAAAGCGGGCGACTTTTTATACATGGCGAGCCGCCTCATGGCGTTAAAGGTTCAGGAACTTTTGCCTGCCGAAGAACGCGACCCCGAACTCGTTGAAGAATACAACGCCGACCGCGAGCAGCTCATGAAAGAAATGCTGGAATACCAGCGCTACAAGCAGGTCGCCGGAGGCCTCCAGGAAATGGAGGGTGCAAACTTTGGTACTTACAGCCGCGGGCGTCTTGAAAAAACGCAGAGCGACGAGGATACCCTCGCCGATGCAAATATCTGGCAGTTGTTCCGCGCGTACACCAAGAGTTTAAAGACAAAAATTTCAGAAACGGTCCACCACATTGAATTGGATTACGTGACCATTCAGGACCGCCAGCAAGCCATAAACAACTTCCTCGCCGCCAATGGACGCGCGCTGTTCGAGGATCTTCTTGATAACGACAGCCACCCGATTGTCGCCGCCGTGACCTTCATGGCCATGCTAGAGATGATCAAAACGGACGAGATCGTGTTCCGCCAGAGCGAGCTCTTTGGCCCGATTTGGATTTACCGCAAAAAGAACAACGCGGAATACGCCGATGAAATGGCCCGCGAGACTGTATTCTTCTCGAAGGATCCCGAAGTCAAGCAGGGGCTCGTGGACGAAGTGCGCAACATGGCGGTGGCCCGCAGCAAGCAGGGCAGCGTAGGCGACATCGCCGCCGTGATGAAGGAAGCGGTATTGTGGACTAGCCGCGGCAGGAACGTGACCGAAGAAGACTTGCAGGCCATGCTCGAAGGCCGCGAGGACCTGAGCGAAGTGCAAGACAATCCGTTTGCGGAAATGCTCCAAGACGGAGAGAATGCAGAAGGCGCGAACGGAGAAGTTCCTGGAGCCGCTCCAGGAGTTGTTTCCGAAGCAGCAACCGAAGCCGCCGACCAGGCTGAAACAACAGATGTTCCCGTCGATGTTCCTGTCGATGCGGCCACCGCTACCGATGCTATTGGCGAAACGGATAATACCGTCGATGCCGAAGCAGAAGGTGCCATCGAGACGAACAACATCGTTGCAGACGACGAAACGGACATTGGGCCCAGCACCGAAACGGGTTCAGAAGTCGAGGAGTCTGCTCCGGTCGAAGCAACGTCTGCGGCCCTTCCGCAAGATGCGTCCAAGCAAATGTCCGACGAAGAATTCGCCGAATTCATGAAGAAGGCCCAGGCATTCTACAGCGGAGAATCCGCAACGGCAACCGTTACTACAAATGCCGAGACGGCGACTTCCGACATTCCGCAAGATAGCGATGACCAAGTGGAATCGAAGCCGGCCTCTTCTAGCAATGACTGGGAAGACGCACCCATCAGCGCCGGTAACGAGATGACGGACGCCGAATACATTGCGTTCCTCAACCGCAGCGCAAAGGCCAGCCGCAAAAAAGAAAGCGACGATGACGAAGAAGGCCCCGTGGTGTACGGAGCCAAGGATTAAAATTAGTCCCAGTTGATGCTTGGCGGAGGATCCTTGAGATCCTTATTTTTTTGCGCCGCCTCAAACTTCTTTTGCAAAAGTTCCGCACGATTCTTTTGAGCTTCTTTTGCCGCGGCAAACTTCGCTTCCAAATCGGAACTGCGCGAACTCTGTTCCTTTAAAAAATCATCAAAGGACTTGACTTCCTTTTTGTATTCCTTGTGGCTTAGAACTTCACCGGATTCCGCGTCCACTACAATTTCGCCCTTGCACATGGGGCATTCAATCGTAAGCGTTTTAACTGCCATAAATCCTCCTAGTCGCGACGCCCGCCAATGAGACCCGCACGATACGCCCAGTAAAGCAACTGCAAAATAGAGGAAATCGCCGCAGCCACATAAGTGAGCCCCGCAGCAAAAAGCACTCCGGAAACCGTATTGTATTCACGCCCCTGCGCAACAACGTCCATGCGGGCAAGCGCCTTTTTCGCGCGAGACGACGCGTCAAACTCCACGGGCACAGTCACAAGCGTAAATACGGTAGCGATACCGAACAAAATAACGCCAATCACCGCCATTGAATAACCAAGGGCCCAACCCGAAGCCATGAGGATAATGCCAGCAATTACAAGCCACGGCCCTAAATTGGAGCCCACGTTTGCCGCAGGCACAATAAAGGAACGCAACCACATGGGGAAATAGCCCTGCGCATGCTGAATGGCGTGGCCCACCTCGTGCGCGGCAACACCCGCAGCACTCGCATTGCGCCCATAATAGACTTCCTTAGACAAATTGAGCGTTTTGTTAAGCGGGTTGTAATGGTCCGAAAGGAATCCCTGATGCACAAGCACCTGGACATCGGTTATGCCCGCGTCCATGAGGATGGCCTTGGCAACATCTGCTCCGGTAAGGCCACTGGAAATATTCACCTTTTGACCAGCCGCAAAGCGGGATTTAACGAGCATTGAAACGCCACCCGAGAGGGCTAGCGTCACAATAAGAATCATCATGTATAAAGGATCAAACATCATAATAGTATGCAGTGGTTAGTGAGACGAGAGACGAGAGAGGTTTGGGGTTAGGGTTTTCAACATTTTTAAAATAGCAAATTTACATGTCGCCGGTTTTAAAAGGCGCCTTATCACGAATACTTGTCAACGTCAATCCCAAACCAAGGTACAAAACCGCCTGAATGGCGAGAATATACAACTTGGGAGCCACATCATACAAATCAGCGCCCATTTGCTCAATGGAAATCCACGCCGGAATAGCGAACGTACTTGGTAAAATATACGAGAGCGCTCTCATGGCATCGGGCATTAGGTATGTGGGCCAGCTGAAGTTTGCAAGGAATAGAATCGGAATGGATAGATACAGGAACAACTGCATGCTCGTTTCACGGCGTAAAAACACCTGCGAAATCACCATACCAAAATTGATAACCGCAAACAGGAACACAATAGCAAACACCATCATCGGCAAAAGTTCACCGCGACGCGGGAAGTCGAACAGGTTGTAAATAACGCAATGGTAGAACAAAATAAAGCAGCAATAATGCAAGAAGTACGCAAGCGAACGACCAAAATAACGGTAAGTCAAGCTTTCATTTTCCACGGCGCTATCGCGGTACTTGCGACGGAACCTGCGGTGAGCGCGGGCGCCACCCAAAACGCCAATGCCAATGACCAGCGACTGCTGCAAAATCAAAATGAGTACACTCGGCACAATGTAATTAGAGTAACTGCCCGTACTGTTGAACATCGTTTGAATGCTTATGGGAATCGGGTCGCGCATGGCCATGGCTTTGCTAGACGGCACCTTTTTTTCTAGCGCAATCTGGCGCACCTTGGAAGTCGCCCCAAGTGTCATTGCACATGTCGAGAACGCCGTACCAATGGCGCCATGGAGCATCACGTAGGCTCCATGCGTAAAGATGTTCAGCGAAACCTGTTCATTTTTGCGGATGCTCTTTTCCATATCTTCGGGTATGACCATAAAGCCGTAAATGTCATCACGCGCCATGGCGTTTTCGGCTTCGAGCATGTCGTTGTAAACGGCCTTCACTTCTATTTGCTGTGCAGCGGCAGCCATCTGCACCAATTCACGAGATTTTCCGGAATGGTCCAAATCAACAATGCCCACGGGAACCTTTGAAACCGTCTGGTAAATGTACGGCGTGGGGTAATAGAACGCATAGAGCAATCCCGCCACCACAAGCAAAAGCACGGCCGCCGGGTCCGTCACAAACAATTTCCATTCGGTAAGAGTCACCTTGAGAAGACGGTCTAGCATGACGCCTCCTTTGCGGTTCCTTCAAGTTTTGACGGTGCAATAATAGATTCAATGCGAACATGTTGTTTCCAGCGCATGCTCATCAAAAGTCCGCCAAACAAGTTCCAAAAAACAGACATGCCTATAAGCAGTTCAATGGACGGCCAACAATAAGGCATACCCACGTCACCCAAAAGCATGGTCGATTGGACTTTTAAAACGTGCGTCAGCGGAAGCAAAAACGCAAAGCACCGAACGGCAAAAGGCATGGCCATAAGCGGATAAGTTTGGCCGGCAAACGCAAAAGCCGGGCCACCGACAACGCCCGCAACACCAGTCGCAATACGCATGATTCCGGTAACACCAACAAACGTAATGCCAGCCCCAGCGCAAGCAATGACCATAAAGAGTTGCGCCACCGAGACAATGCCAAATTCTTCAAACGTCATGGGAGCAAGCACACGATGCGTGTAGGCATAACAGCCCATAAAGCAAAGCCACAATATCACAATCATAGGTACAAAGGTCGCAACCCACAAAGTCAAACGCGAGCCTTCGGCATACGCAAGGAATTCCTTAACACGATGATCGCGAAGCGGCCGCGATGCCAAATAAACCGCCACAAGGATTGCAGCCAGGTGGAACATGGCAGCCACAAGACCGAGCGCCAAAAAACCTTGGTAATTGCCTTCTACGTTCCCAACCGAGTGGATTTCTGTTTTTACAGGATTTTGCATTTGGGCGGTAAACATATCCTCGCCCACGGCCGTAATTACCGCACGAATTTCCTTGGTGGCAAACATATTTGTCAAATAATTTTGCCCACTAGAATAAATCGGAATGACCGGCGTTTCTAAGCGCAAGGCACGGCGTTCCAAATCGTACGGGAATACAATGAACGTTTGCAAATCACCGCGAATAACGGCGTGTTCGCACTCGCTCATGTCATGGCAAACCAACTGAACATCCAGCACGGGACTCGAACGCAATTTAGTTTCGAGAACTTCGGTCAAGTGGCTATCGTCCTGAAGAACGATTCCAATAGGCACATGCTGCACAATCTGCGACGAGAACATGTCGAGCATGAATACGGAGACGCCTACAGGCAACACCACAAGAATCATCCACAGCACAATGTTGTGGCCGAAATAAATTTTGGCAATTGTCTTGAGGAGGCCCTTTAACACGGCACAACCCGAACTATTGAATGTTCTCTACCGGGAAAAGAACGCTCATACCCGGGCGCAGGTTTTCGACCTTGGTCGTCGGACGCATGCGAACCTCAAAAGTCTTGAGGTCAAAGCCACCGCTTTCCTTGCTGCTACGCCAAGTGGCATAGTCACCCACAGAAGCAATGTAGCTCACTTCCATTTCGACTTCGCGGTCCAGAGCCGGAATCTGGAGCACAAACTTTTTGCCCTTAGAAACATTCTTGAGGTAATCTTCGCGAAGGTGGAATACAGCCCAGGAATCATCGAGGTCCGTCACGGCAATTACAGGCATACCGGAACCAACGACCTCACCTTCTTCGGCGAGCTTCAACGAAACTTCACCTGTAATTGGCGTACGAATCTTGGTCTCTTCGAGGTAAGCGTCCACTTCGGCGGAAGCACCGCGAGCCTGCATCACAAGGGCATTCGCCGCGGCCTTGTCTTCGCTACGGGCGCCGGCAACAGCCTGATTGTATTGCGCCTTGGCAGCATCGGCTGCACTCTGGGTAGCCTTCATTTGCGTTTCGGCTTCGTCGCGTTTTTGAAGCGGAAGCACGCCTTCGTTAAAAAGCTTTTGAACGCGGTCGTATGTATTCTTGGCAAGATTTGCGGCATCTTGTGCGCGGTCGGCCATAGCCTTGAGTGCAACGATATCTTCGCTACGGGCGCCGTTACGAGCTTTGTTTGCCTGAGCCTTGGCGGCCCCAAGAGCACCTTGCGCCTGCATCTTCTTCGCTTCGATTTCTGGACTACTGATAATGGCAATCAAGGAATCCTTAAACACCATATCGCCTTCGTGCACAAACAAACGTTCAATACGACCAGGAACCTTACCCGCCACAAGCACGCGGCGCGCTTCCATTTGCCCTTGCAAGAACTGTTCGCGGGGAGCCGTCGCAAAGCGCTGCAGCTGAGCAATGCCCAAAATAACAAGTACAATCAGTACGAGTATGACAATGACTTTTCCTAGCATTTTTAGAGCGTTCATTTTTAGTTCTCCGCATCCAATACAGGTGCAACTTCAACTTGAGTTTTTTGAGTGGAATCAGCAACAGCGGGCTGTACATTTAATGAATCATTCGCCTGCGGAGCAGGTTCCACCGGGCGCTGTTTTGCCTTTAACAAGGAACCCGCATCGGCCACTTCACCACTTGCTTCCAGCAGACCAAGCCAGGCAATCACCGCATCAAAATGAGCCTTTAAATCGGCAACTTGCAAGCGAGACAAGGCAAGTTCGGCATCCACAACATCTAGGCCCGTCGCAAGGCCCGCTTCGTAAGCGCGGGTCTGGCTGCGCAATGCTTCGTCGGCCAATTCACGGGTTTTGACAAGACTATTCAAACGTCCCTTGGCATGTTCCAATTCACGCCAGCGCTTTTCTACAAGCAAGTTAATGTTATCGAGCGTCTGTTCTTCCATGCTCGCCAGAGAGCGGTCCAAAGCCTTTGCGTTACTTACCTTAGAACGAGTTTCGCCGCCCTTGAACAAATCCCATTGGGCCTTGGCACCCACAGCCCATTCCGGTTCCAAAATGGTTAAATCTTTAGTATAAAGTTCCTTGTAGCCAAAGAGCGCAACAGTCGGGAAATAATCTGCACGGGCAGCACTTACTGCAGCCTGGCTGCGCTTACGTTCCGTACGCAGTTGACGAAGTCCCGGATGTTTTTCTTTGGCAAGTTGCTTGAATTCGTCCATAGAGCGCACAAACTCCGGAGCTTCCACGGGGGTCGTTGCCGAGAGACTCGTATCGGTATGCAAAAGGCTTGCAAGTGCCATACGGGCAAGCGACTGATCGCGTAGAGCGTCTTCGTAAGCATTCTCGGCTTCGGCCAAAGCAACTTCTGCGCGCAGGCGTTCGGCCTTGCTAATCTGGCCACCCGCTTCAAGCTTTTTGGAGCGTTCCAAATGTTCTTCCAAGTTGTGCTTCGTCGTTTCGCGCATCACCGAAAGTTCTTCGGCCAAACGGAGCGTAAAGTACTTGGTAGCGACATCCATCAAAATGGTATTTTGCGCCATATCGAATTCGGCCTTGCGGGCATTCACATTCTCTTTGGCGGCATCATACGCAGAGTAAATCTTGAGGCCAGTAAAGATGGGCCACACCACAGACAATCTGGCATTAAAAAACCAGTCGTCTTGCACCTTCATGTTAAAGTCGGCGTTGTCAATTTGCGATTTGGCCTTGGACATTTGCTGGGCCGCATCTTTCGCATAGGAATCCGCTTGTTCTTGCGCCACATCCCGCGCCTTGGCGTTTGCCATTTGCGACGCGGTAGCAGCATCAAGCCCCTGTGCCGAAATTTGGCCATAGGCGGCATCGTACGCCTGATTGTAGGCGTCAATATAAGCCTTTGAATAAGCGGCACCACTCGCGGCAGAGCCCAAGCCCCCCGCAAGTCCACTCATAGCCGATTGGATGGGTTCCAAATTGATATAAATGGGGTCATTAATCCTCGTGATCCCTGCACTCAAACTCACTGTCGGCATAAAGCGAGAACGAGCTTCGGTCTGACCGCTTTCGGCCATCTCAACCTTGGCCTTTTCGGCCTTGATTTGAGAGTTGCTGGATTTCGCCATTTCCAAAGCTTCTTGCAACGAAAGTGGCGTTGCCTGAGCGGCAACACAACCCAAAATAATGTACGCCAAACACCTTTTCATAGCCCATCAAAAATAAAAAAAAATGCAATCTAGCGACCACATCAATTTTCGTATAAACACAAAAAACCCGACCAACGTCGGGTTTCTCTAGATAAAATTCAAATTTTAGTTACCAAGGGAAGGAGCGGCCTCTTTCCAAGCAGCCTCTTCATAGCCCATGGTCGTTATATCTTCACGGTGCAAACTAAAGCCATAACCATCTGTCTGCTTAACACTCGGCCAGCAGTCCGAATAGAGCGTTGCGTCATGCCATGTATAGAAGATTTTTTCGTTAGCCATGTTCAGAGTTTCCACAGCATAAGGTTCCTTAATGGCAATGGTTTCACCGCGGTTAGAAAGTTTACCTTCGTAAAAAGAAACCGGAGTCACAGAAATATCAATCTTCAAGCCATTGAGCAATTGTGAAGACACTGCCCTCAGGGAATCCGGCAAAAGAATCATCGTAGATTTCGCTGGAATAACATCCTTAGCATCAAACGTTTTACCAATACCTTCGATCTTCCAGCCCTTTTTAAGATTTGCATTGAACAAAGTTACCGGAGCATCGGTGTTGTTCACAATTTTCATGAATTCAAAATTAATTGGATCACTATCCTTTGGATGATAATGGATTTCGCTAATATAGACAGAACCAATCTTGAACGCAGAGTTTACCGCACCCGGAGTAGGCGTCGTCATTGGGCCCTGTGCCACAGAACCATCCGCCAAGTCGCGGACACCCGACGAATACTGGCCTGCAGACATCCAGATACTGGATTCCTGACCTTCTGCAGGACCATTGAGGTAAATTTCACCGCCCTGATCACTTACCACAAGTTCATTATCAAAACTGGTCTTTGCATCAAGAACAAGGTAACCCTTAGCTGGAACCACGCCCGAAGCAACAGTCAGTTTTTCATCGCGACGCTTAACAAAAACAGTCCAACCGGTCACATCGACATCGGTATCGCCAGAGTTGTAGAGTTCAATCCACGGATCGGCACCTGCGGCATTCGGCATCACTTCGTTTATACGTACGGTATTAGAAGCTTCAACACATTCGTCGCCACCAACGCCAGGGTTTCCGCCCTTTGTTTTACTGGCGCACCAAGCCACGGACTGGGCGGCATTGCCTCCCTTAAACACAAGGGAATGGCCCTTGCCATTGGCAAGACTCGGCCAAGGCGGTTCGTTACTAAAGGCGCAGCTTACGTCGCCTTCACCCGCAATTTTCACGTTGACCACATCGCCTTCGTTAATGAGCTTTCCTTCGGCATCCCACTGGAATACTCGACCCGCAAAGGACGGATAAGCATTCTTGAATTCAGCGAGGTCGTTCGTCACAACAATGTACTCGCCCTTCTTGAGAGGTTCACTCGGGAAGGTAAAATCAACGGCACCACTCAAATGCATATCAAAATCGGTCATGGCGGCCATATCCATACCGCCAGCGATATAGACTTCCACCCATTCCAGGTCAGAATTGTCCGAAGCATTAAACATGATTTCGGAGCAAGCCATTTGCGGAGCATCGGTATCGGTCATCGCAGAACTGTAAATATCACGAGAACTCGATGAAGCCGCTTCAGATTTCGTTCCAGCATCAGACGTTGCCGAGGTCGCTTCGGAAGTCGGATTCTGTTCTTCTCCCGAAGAAAGAGAAGGATCATCCGAAGGAGTAACGGGATTTTGGTCTTCATTTTCGCTATCGCCCGAGCAAGCGGCAAATACGCTCAGCATCGAGACGCAGGCACCAGTCAGCAACCATTTTTTCATATTCATAAGGATGTCCTTGTTAATGTCCTAATCCTATATAATAATTTTTAGAAGTTTCCGCACAGAGAAGTCCAATAAGGACTCTTGAAACGGCGCGGATTTTCGTAAACGCGTTTCCATTCGGCAGCGGCATTGCCAAATTTTGAGAAGGCGCCATGCTTCAAATTCAAGGTTTTAATCAAATCAAACATCCAATAAGGCATCTGCGCCGCAGGACATTTGAGTTCAAGTACAGCATCCATTCCCGGTTGGAAAAACCTCGGAAGGCCCGTAGAATGCATATAATGCGGGTCAACCGTATAGTCAAAACCGTTCTCTTCGCGGAACCGCATACCCGTATCAATCGTTACGCGGGAATACTCTTCGCGAAGCCCGAACCAGGCGCGACGCTTGTACTGCGTCAAAAGGCGCGGATGCGCATTGTGGAGATTCGCCTTGTACAAGAAGTCCTTGAGGTACATGCGGTCCTTATCGCCCTTGCACGGCCATTCGTCGGGTTTCATGTGCCACACTTCACCCGGGTCGATTCCCTTGATTGTCGCGCGGCTCTTGTAGCAAATATTGCGAATCTTGCGTTTGCACTCAAAGTGGAACGTACCGTCTTGTGCCGGATGCTCGCCATAGGTGCGAATGCGCATATTAAAGCGGTCCAAAAGCTGTTTCTTTTTCCAGCCAAGGAACGTCCAAGTGGGCGAATCCAAGTACAAATTAGTTATGTAGTAAAAGTGTCCCGGAGTAATCTGGGAATAATGGTCTTCTTCGCAGTACGGCTTTAAAAATTCACCAATCCTGTCTGCCCACGCAACAGGAATATGGTACTTCAATTCAAACCTTTCGAGAAGGCTAAAACCGCGAGCTTCTGCCATAATTACTTCAAGCCTTCACGAAGATGATTTTGAACGCTCGGATTTGCAAAAACACCCGCATAATCAAGCAGCATCAAATAGCGGTCAAAAATATCCGCTTCAAGCTTCACAGCCTTGATGTCACTTTCCAAAGCACTTTCACGCGCACGGAGCAAAAGCAACGGATCGGAACCCGCACTCTTGGCAAAGTCTTCAAAAATACTTCCGGCGTTCACCTTTTGCACAAATTCCTTTTGCACCTTCCATTGGGCAACAAGAGCAACAATTTCTTCGCTCAAACGGCCAACTTTCTGGTTCACCTGACGAACGGCATCCAGGTAATCGCTTTCGGCATCCAGCTGGGCCACTTGATTTTTGACTGCACTTCCATTGTTGCTATCGAAGAACGGAAGCTTAACAGCCAGATTCACAAAGAACTTATCTGCGGTTTTACGGTTATCAACGTCCGGAACCAAAATGCTTGCCGTTCCGGTACAGCCAAATACACCAGTGCAACCCGTTTTCTTTTCAAAGTCGTCTTTATAATCGGCATAACTACCAGTACCATAAACATCAGCCGGTTCCAGCTCCTTGTACTTTTCTAACAAGGATTCAATTTCCATTGAATAACCAATACCAATATGAGAAATGAAATCTCGGTTCTTGGCTAAATCCTGCTTGGCATTGGCCTGCTCGCTAGCCATTTTACTTTTGGCCTTCATAATTAGCGGAGCATGTTCATCAATGGCGAATCCGCCTCCAAGACTGGTAGAAAGCTCATCCATCGTGGGCATAAACGCGCTATCTAAATCAACGCCATCAAAATCCGGCACCCAGGACTTCATCTTGAGTTCAGCGTCACGGAGAGCCGCGCTATCGCTCATGAGTTCAGCGCGCAAGGCGGATTCCTCTTCGATGGCAGCAATCAGTTCCTGCGTATTGAACGTAGAAGCACCAGCCTTGAGATGCAAGACTTCAATACGGTCCTGGTTCACCTGATAAAGTTGCTGGTTCAACATCGCGAGTTTCTGGCGAATGACATAGCGAATAGCGCGATCATAGCGTTCATAAAGGCCATACGAGAGGTCTACCGACAAGCGTGCATTCTGGTAATTCTTTTGAGCCTCGTAGTATTCCTTATCGGCACTTCCCGAGCCAAAAGCCTTTGGCTTTATACGCAATTCAAAATCGTGCTTGGCAAAGCTGAAACCATCCAGCTTATAGCGGAATTCAACATTATCCCAAAGTTTAAGCGGACTACTTGAAGATGCCGCCTCAGAACGTTTTTGCGAAGCCACAAAAACCGGGTCTGTTTTTACAGATTCGATAAGCTGCTCCCAGGTAAGCGGAGCCGCATACGTAGCCACGGCCATCGAGGCAACTATAAAAGCAAAACGATTCATTACTTACTCTTGTTCTTTTGATTCTTTTTGAGATTCTTGACGCTCGTTTCGGCAATGGAAACCATTTCACCAAGAAGGAACGGATTTTCTTCGGGAATCTTAATGGTCACTTCACGACCGTAAATGGGCATTTCGGGCATTTTCCACATACGGGTCGGGAACGGAACAATGCGACTCGAAAGGCCAACCACTTCGCCCACAACGGCCTTGCCCGTACCACTCAAGGTCGTGACCTTCACGGCTTCGCCCAAATTCATGCGCTGGTAAACACGTTCGTTAATGTAGCCACGAACAAGCGTCGGGGACTTACGAGTAAGGGTCACCACCGGAGTAAAGCTCGAGACCTTTTCACCATCGCGAACGTTCACGTCGCCCACGACCCAGTTGTCCTTGCTCACCACGGTCAATTCTTCTTTTTCCTTCTGCAAAGCCTCAAGTTCCTTGCGAAGAGTTTCAGCTTCGCTCTTACCTGCGGACTTTTGAAGTCTGCCACTACCACGAAGAAGAGCAATCTGTTCGTTCGCACTCTTTTGCACCAAGGCAAGTTCATTCTTCAAACTCTTGATTTGCATTGCCATGGCATCGTTACCATCGCTGCTAGACTTAGAAGAAGAGAGGCTCTTCAACTTGGAAGAAATTTCCTTATTCTTTTTATATTCCGTTTCTAGGCGGTTGATTTCAAAACGAAGGCTAGAACTACGAGATGCTGCATCAGCCTTAATCTGAGCAACCTTCTGATCAATTTCCGCTGTACCCAAGCTACTGCGACCTTCAATAGCATCTAGTTCGCGGTTGAGCTCGGCAAGTCGCATTTCAAGGTCCGGACGATTCAATTCGATGATGGTATCACCCGGTTGAACCTCTTGCCCCGACACCACGTGAATCTTCACGATTTCGGTCGCGGCCGGAGCACTGATAATGGTTTCGCTAGCTTCGGCAATGCCCTGGAACATAGCAACCTTACCTTGGTAAACTACGCCAAGGACAACGGCAACAACAACGCACAAAAGCCAAGCAAGGGAAAGTTTATGCGTATAAACGTAGGCAACGCCAGCGTTTGACTTGTGGGTATTCCAAAAATTATTGAGGAGATCTTCAAGCTTGTTCATTTTTCATCTCCTACATTTCTGTGGTGGCATCCTGCATCATAAACTGCACATCCGAGATGCCTTCAATTTTGGAAAGTTCCGTGAGAATTTCAGCAGCGGGTTTTGTAGCGCGCAAACGAATCTGATAAGCAACATCGAGACGAGCGCCACCATCCACTTCACGCATCGTAATCAAAATAAATGTTTTGAGGCTACCCTTCATAATGTCTTCGACCTGACCGCGAACCTTGGGTTCGTTCGGGAGTGCAAAGCGAAGCATGCCATCAAAAAAGTGCTTGGTGCCAAGACCAGTACGGGAAAGAAGGAAGGCCACGCTGCTAAAGGCCATGGTGCCACCAACAGCAGCACCCCAAGCGTACACACCGCAGCCGATACCTGCGCCCAGAGCCGCAAAAATGAACATAATGTCGCGCGGGTCCTTGAAGCTCGTACGGAAGCGAACCACCGAAAGGGCACCCATCATGCCAAGGCCACGACCGACGTTATCGCCAATGGCCTGCATCACCATGGCAGCAACCACGGAACTCAGCACAATGCCCTGCACAAAATTTCTAGAATAAGAAAGACCGAGGAATGTCTTCTCGTAAGTCCAGGCAATAACGGAAGAAAGAATAAATGCCAAAATTAGCGTATAAGCCAACGTAATAATGGTCGCGTTGGCGGTACTGGATTGGACCGCAAGAAGGTCGAGCATAATAACTCCGTGTATGGTTTTTCGTTTGTAATCCCTTAACAAACATTATATGTTTTTTGCTTTCCATAATCTACTTTAAAAACACCGTTTTTTGAGCGTTTTTGTGTAAATTTGGGTGAACAAACAACACATAAAATTCCCAAAAATAACCCAAGTAGAGATTTTTTCACTCTATTTTGGCCATTTTCAGGTCCCATATACCAACTCCTAGTGTAAAAAATAACAATTACACCCTTGAAGCGAATGAAAAAAGAAAGATACACGTTGCACTCCATAACAACAGAAAAATTGACCCAAAAATAGTCCGATTTTTAGCACAAATACGAACAAAACAGAATCATGTAAATATTTTTTAGCAAGACTGACTCGCCAACCACAAAACAAAGAAAACATCCGCGAAAACAAAAAAGCCCCGCCGAAGCGGAGCCTTTAAGCCTTTGTAGCGATTGCCGAGTACGGAGGATACCGTGTACTTTTTCTTGTTGGGTGGCACAATCAAGCGTCTGTTGTCCTTCTTGTTACGGAAACACTGGAAATCTGCGAGGCATTTTTTCGTCGTTTTTTCAAAACCCTCGTCATTCACGGGATACGTCATGACATAAGTCAAGGCTTCGTCATCCTGGATAGCGTACCAGTAATTCGGCAAAATAAAAACTTCATTTTTATTTTTTGAATATCTTAGTCCACCACTAACATTTTGTGTTAAATCATCAATATACTCACCATTAGCCCCCTCTATTTCCTTTTCTTCCGAACCATAAAGCTTTAAACCTATTGGTTTTAGCTTGCTCCAATCTCCTATCGGCGAGTTTGCAAGCCAGACCATTCCCTTGTCGGAGGGTTGGTCTATCACCCAAAAATTTCCGCCAAAGTACAAAATCGTTCTGTTGTTGAAAGCCAAATGACCCGCCGCCGCAGAAGAACTAGACACACTCGACGAACTCAACTTCCCCGAGGAACTAGATGAACTTGAAGCGTTTATATACACGGAAAAAAACATCGATGCGGCAGGTAACCTTTTTACTCCCGTAATTCAACTTCTGCATGAACTTCAATTATATCAGAGCCATAAGCTGTAGGATAGTCAAACGTAGCATACATTATATAAGCTTTTCCCCATGAAGAGTCAACGCCTATTGTCATAGTGGTATTTCTAAATTCTTCATAGCCAACGCAAGCCATATAACCTTTACACTTTTCCTCATATCTAGTCGCAAACGTACAATACGGACACTCTATAAGAAATTCAGTCAATGTTTCAGGCATTTTTATCGCAATAGAATCGCCGACGTACTTGTAGGAATGGACGATTTCCGACAGGTCGATATCGTACTTCTTCTCGACATCATCTTCGTCAAACAAAGAAAAACGGAGGTGGTCTTCCTTCAAGGGGACTTTGGAAATCGTTTCTCCAAATACAGCTTTTGCTTTTAAAGATTCATTTACAAACGTATACTCATATTTATCATAGCAATCTACAGAATACCATCCCATCTCTTTAACAAGACCAAAAAAAATGTTCGCCAAACAGATTGAATCGTAAGCGCATTTAACTTGCACATGCATTTCCATGGATTTCACATGTCTTTTATTTAATGGCAAACACTTTTCATCGCAGCTGTGGTCGTCGCAGCCAGGATCCGGCAGACTGCACGAAGCCACGTAGGCAATCAAGGCGACAACGAAAGCTAGGGAAATCTTCTTCATAGGCTACCTCGGCAATAATAACAACTTCGTCGCGCCGGCAAGGTATGCAGAATTTTTTTCACCGTATGTTTTACCGTTCATCAGACATATCATCAACAAAAATAAACTAAACATTCAAAAAAGCGCAAATTTTCAAAGCAAAAAAAGACGGTCGCGAAGCCGTCTTCCTTAAAATTTTTCAGAGCCTAGCGAGAGCTAAACCAGAATCCATTTTTTGAAAAAGAAGCAAGCAGAGCGAGGTCCTCACCTATGTTTTGTTGCAGAAACAAGTTTCTGGCAAAACATGGTAACGACATCCTTCGGCGAACGATTGGCGAAGCCAATCTCCTGCGCTAAAGCGCAGAGCCTCAGTAGTGGCAGGCCCCGAAATTAGCATAAAAAAGCCCCGCCGAAGCGGAGCTCAAATTCTGAAAATTTTTCAGAGCCTAGCGAGAGCTAAACCGAAATTCATTTTTGAAAAAAGAAACGAGCAGAGCAAGGCCGCAGGACCGAAGCTGTATTGTAATACAGCGAGGGTCCGAGAACGACGCTATGCGAAGTTTATTTTTTCAAAAATTCGTTGATGCCGGCTGCAGCGCGCCTACCCTCACCCATGGCGAGAATCACAGTAGCAGCACCGAGCACGATATCGCCACCTGCATAAACCTTCTCCATGAAGGTCTTGTTGGCGGCGGCATCTTCGAGAAGGATGTGACCCTTCTTGTCGACGGAGAGTTCCGGAGTGGTGTTGCTGATGAGCGGGTTACTTCCGTTACCGATGGCAACGAGAACGGTGTCGCATTCGATTTCGAAGCTCTGGCCTTCGAGCTTGACCGGACGCGGACGGCCCTTTTCATCGGGTTCGCCAAGTTCGTACTTGTCGACGAGCATGCCACGAACGTGACCGGCTTCATCACCCAAAATCTTGGCCGGGTTCTGCAAGGTGCAGAATTCGACACCTTCTTCCTGGGCGTGGAGAACTTCTTCCTTACGGGCCGGAAGTTCGCTCATGCCGCGGCGATAGACGATACGGACCTTTTCGGCACCGAGGCGGAGAGCCATACGGGCGGCGTCCATAGCGACGTTACCACCACCGAGCACCACGACGTTCTTGCCGGGCCACATCGGGGTATCGGCATTTTCCTTGTCGTAGGCGCGCATGAGGTTTGCGCGGGTCAGGTATTCGTTAGCGGCAAACACACCCACCAAGTTTTCGCCTTCGATGTTCATGAACAGCGGAAGACCGGCACCAGTACCGACAAACACGGCGTCGAAGCCGTCCTTTTCGATAAGGTCGTTCAACTTGCGAGTGCGGCCAATGACAAAATTTGTCTCAAACTTCACGCCCATGGCAGCGAGAGTTTCAATTTCGCGGTCAACAATCTTCTTCGGAAGACGGAATTCAGGAATACCGTAGCGGACCACACCACCGAGCTTGTGGAAAGCTTCGAAGATGGTCACGTCATGGCCTTCGCGGCGAACATCGGCAGCAACGACCAAGCCTGCAGGACCGGAACCGATCACGGCAACCTTCTTGCCAGTGGCGGGCTTCACGGACGGCACGTCAGCGGCGCCGTTGTTGCGTTCCCAGTCAGCGACAAAGCGTTCCAGGCGGCCGATACCCACGGCCTTGTTCACGTCCTTGTTGAGCTTACCCATGGTGCAGTTCATCATGCACTGGCGTTCCTGCGGGCAAACACGACCGCAGATGGCCGGGAGAAGGCTCGTTTCCTTGATCTTCGCGATAGCGGCCTTGAAGTCACCCTTGGCAATTTCGGCAATGAAGGCCGGAATGTTGATGTGAACCGGGCAGTTTTCCACGCAGAACGGCTTCTTGCAGTTGAGGCAGCGGTTGGCTTCGACAATAGCCTGGGCTTCGGTAAAGCCCTGGGCAACTTCTTCCATCACGTGAGCGCGGTAACTCGGTTCGAGCTGCGGCATCGGCTGAGACGGAATGGACTGCTTGTCCTTCGGCTTGAGCGGCTGTTCAAGCGTTTTGATTCTTTCAAGTTCCGCCTTGGCAGCGGCATCGAGTTGTTCGCGAGACATAAATTCAGACATTATTTGCCTCCCATCTTGGCATCGGCAGCCTTATCAATATTGCACTTGTGGCCATCGTTTGCACCGAAGCGGTGCAGAGCTTCCTGTTCCTGGGGCTTGAAGGCGCCCATACGCTGGAGCATGTTGTTCCAGTCGACTTCGTGGCCGTCGAATTCCGGACCGTCGACGCAGACGAACTTCGTCTTGCCACCGATAGTCACGCGGCAACCACCGCACATGCCAGTTCCATCCACCATGATGCTGTTGAGGCTCACGATGGTCTTCACTTCGTACGGCTTTGTGGTGAGAGAGCAGAACTTCATCATGATCGGAGGACCGATGGCAATGACCATGTCCGGCTTGCCCTTCGTGTCTTCGCAAAGTTCCTTCAAAGGTTCGGTCACAAGACCCTTGCGGCCATAGGAACCATCGTCGGTCATGAAAATCGTTTCGTCGGCGAGAGCCTGCATTTCTTCCTTCATGAGGAAGAGGCTTTCGTTACGGGCGCCCATGATGAGCGTCACCTTGTTGCCGGCAGCCTTCAAGGCCTGCACAATCGGGTGCATCGGGGCAATGCCCACGCCACCGCAAACGCAAACCACGTGGCCAAACTTTTCGATATGGGTCGGGGAGCCGAGCGGGCCAACCAGGACCGGGATATCGTCACCGACTTCGAAACGGGAGAGTTCGGTGGTGGTCTTACCGACAGTCTGGAAAATAAGGGTGATGGAGCCTTCAGTCGTATCGGCATCGGCGATGGTCAGAGGAACGCGTTCGCCGTTGTCCTTATTGGTCTGGAGGATGATGAACTGGCCGGCCTTACGTTCTTGGGCGATCAGCGGGGCCTCGACGCGGAATTGGAATACCGCAGGAGAAAGTTGCTTTTTAAATAGAATCTTTGCCATAGTGCCTGCAAATTTAGAAAAACGAAGAAAAAACAATCTTAAACGGAACAAGAATAAGGGGTTTAAAGCACCAAATTTTAAAATTTTACGACAACAGAACGAAGTTTTATTTTTCCTTCACCTTCAGGGTACGCAGGTATTCCTTCTGTTCGTCGGTGATGCGGTAACTTTCAATCGCCTTCTGAATCGTCTTGTTGTGCGTCCACGGCGCAAGTTTTTTCTTTTCAATATACGGGATAGTTGCTTCCCATTGCTTGGCAAGCGACGTCGCGAAGAACCAAGCCACCATCATCTTGATGTAGTAATCTTCGCCCTTGACCGCAGCGGGAATCTTGAGAAACTCCGGTTTGAAATCCTCATCCAAAAAATGCGACTGCAGCATTTCTACGCCAAAGCGGCTCGTATAAACTTCGTTCGAAGCGGCCCACTCGCGAATCTTTTCGAGGAGTTTCGTCTTATTCTTCTTGAAAATCTTCGGCGACATGATGTCGCAAACAGCCCAGTTGTCCACATACGGCAAGAATTTATCTGTAACTTCAACGCACTTGTCGAAATCCTTGATTTCTGCAATCAAAAGTCCATGCAGCATGTTCTCGTCGTAATACTTGTGCGGCAAATGATTCAAAAACTTGTCAATGGCCGTTTGCATTGCGCCCGCTTCCGCCGTCTTGGACTGGGCCGTTTTCATGAGTTCCTTCGCAAGCGCACGTACCTTGGGCACACGCACGCCAATGAACAACTCCGCAGGAACCGTCGGAGTAAGCTTCGCCTGGAATGCGGCATATTCCGCATCGCGCAATTCAAAAAGTTTCTTCTTAAAATCAATCAAAGTTAAATCCTTTTCTTTAAATTTCAATCGTCTCTTCGTCGCTGTGGATAAATGCGACGAGGCGTTCAATAGAACGGTCAAAATCCGTATTCAGGGAACATTCCCAAAGTGTCGCCACGCGGAACCCGAGTAACGAAAGCTTCCACGAGGTTTTCACATCGCGCACAATGTTGTTATCGAACTTTTCGTTCCAAAAATTCTGGTTACTCTTGGGGCGAGTCGTAAGCTTGCAACCATGTTGATGCCAAAAACAGCCGTTGATGAACACCACCACGCCATACTTTAAAACGAATATATCCGGAGTCCCCGGCAAGTCGCGCCGCTGCAAGCGGTAGCGGAAACCTGCATGGAACAACGCCCGACGTACCTTGACTTCGGGCTTGGTATCTTTAGAATGAACCGCTTGCATCATTTGCGAGCGATTCATCGGAAGATGCTTTTTTCGTCCAGATTTATGCACAAATTCAGGCCTTTACCTTCGTGAAGTCGCAGAAACCCGCAAAACAATCTTTATTCATGCAATGAAATATATATGTTTTACGCAAATCACGGAGGTCTTACCATGGGATTGAAGAAGAATTTTGCCTTTATCGCTACCATTGCAGCATTCGTTATTGCAGGATGCAGCACCAATCAGGAAAAACCAAAAGCAGAAGACGCAACTACCGAAACCGCAGAACCCGAAGGCACCAAGACCATCCAGCTTGCAAGCGGGGCCACCCTCACCTGGATCAAGGACAACAAGGGCGAAAGGCTCATGCCCCGCGACCTTTTTAGCGATGCAAGCGATTCCCTTTTCGCAAGCGTCAACCAGCCGAACGGCATTCCGGCTTCCGTAAGCACTTTTCTGCTGAAAGCAGACAGCGAATACGCACTCTTTGACGCAGGCCTCGGAAGTTTCGGCGGCGAAACAGCAATGCAATTAGAACAACTCGGAGTTCCCGCCGATTCCATCAAGAAGATCTACATCACGCACATGCACGTGGACCACATCGCAGGCCTTGTTTCCGGTATGCAGGAAGGCAAGCAGCAAAAGGTCTTCAACAATGCCGAAATCTATCTCGGAAAAATTGAACACGATGCCTGGCTGAACCTCCCCAAGAACGATTTGCAGAAGACCGTCATTGAACTTTACAAGGACAAGCTTCACTTGTTCGAATTCGGCGAAACGCTCCCCCACGGCATTGTCGCTCTGGGCGCTGTCGGGCATACACCTGGCCACACCGTTTTCCAAGCAGATGGCGTACTTGTCATCGGAGACTTGATGCACGGATACGCCTTGCAAAAAGACCACCCCGAAATCAACTCCAACTACGACATGGACAAAGAAAAATCAGCAGAAAGTCGCAAGCGCCTCATGGACCTCGCCAAGCAAAACGGATTCACGCTTGCCGGAATGCACTTGCCCGCACCCGGATTCGCGAAATAATATTTTACGGTTTTCTCAAAAATTCAAGGACGCGTTTGCGGTAATCCGGGGCTTCGTCATAAACGGCGTGGTTGTAGCCTTCGTAGACATACAATTCGCAGGGCGTTCCTGAAGCCTTTATCTTTTCGTACATTTCAACGGATGAATCGGCAACCAGAACCTTGTCTAACGCGGCGCCAAGCACGAGAGTCGGGCACTTGATTTTAGCGAGAGCCTCGTAACCGTCAAAAGCCTTGCACGCTTCCGCCATGGCGATAAACTTTACCCTATCGCGCGATGTCGCGCCACGGTTCGCTTCAATGACAGACTGACGACAAAGTTCCGCCGTTTTTTCCGTATAAAGTTTATCGACAAAATCAGAAGTCAACGTTTCAATCTTGCCTTCGAGCGTCCAGCGAATCCATTTGTCAAATACCGCATTGGAAATTACATTCGCCCGTGAAGCCGTTGACCCCAGTACCATTTTTCGCACCAGTTCCGGATGATTTTCGGCAATCGATTCCGCCATCATACCGCCCTGCGAAAAGCCCATCACGTCAATCTTGGAAAGGCCCAGGCTATTCATGACTTTCACCGTATCGGCCGCCATGTCGTCGATGGAGTAGCCTAAGCCAAATTCCTTGCGACGATCGAACAGGTAAACCGTATAGTCTTCAGTAAAACAGTGGTAGGCCCCGGCACACAAAGGCGCCATCGGCATAACACTCATAAGGCTCATTCCCGGCAAAATCACAAGCGCATTCGGACCACGACCGAACTTCATGTAGTCCATTTCAAAACCGGCAACAGCCGCCGTGAATACAAACTGTTCGCTCAAGGCTACACCATTCCAGCAATTTCAGTTTTTACTTTATTCAAATCGCCGCACATCAAAAGAGGCACAAGAGCCTTGATTTCTTCAATGCTTTTATTCCACCAGCAAAACTTTTCCAATAACGCAATCAGTTCGTCGTCAAAACGCTTGCGAATAGGCCGCGCCGGGTTCCCCGCCACAATCGTGTAAGCAGGCACGTCGCTTGCCACAACGCTATTGCAACCGATAATTGCACCATCGCCAATATGCACGCCCGGGAGAATCGTCGCATTTTGACCAATCCACACATCGTTCCCGACAACGGTATCGCCCTTCATGGGCATGTCCGTCGGAGCAGGCGGTTTTGCATCCCAGCTGTCCATCACGTAAAACGGGAAAGTACTCACAGCATTCATCTGGTGGTTCGCACCATTCATCACGAATTCAACCCCTGCGGCAATCTGGCAGAACTTGCCGATAATCAACTTGTCACCGAGAAAATCATAATGATGCGTGACATGCTTTTCAAAATCAACATCGCTAAAGTAAGTGAAATCGCCCACGACAATGTTCGGGTTCTTGATAGTCGGCTTCACGTTCGTCATAAAATCGACACCCGATTTCGGGAAGATTTTTTCGGGGCTTGGTAAATTTTCGTTTAGCATAGCTCATAATATACATAAAAGCGTTTATATTTCCTTATATGCAACCTTATATTCTCCAGTTTGCAGATTTCTTGCGTTTCCACATGGATTCCATTTCCATTGGTCTTGTAGCAACACTTTTGGTGATTTACGGCGAAACCATCAACAACTATTTTAAACGAATTACAAGGAGCATTCCCTTTATAGGTCGATTTGCCTTGTTCATCGTACTTTGCAGTGCAGGGTACGCCTTTTTAACTTCGCAGCTCGTCCGCTACTTAAAATTTTTCTTGCAAGGTCAAGCGGACTTACCGCTTATCGGAATTATCACGGGAGCATTTTTAATATTGGCGTTTCTTGCCCGCAGTGGCAAGGACGTCTAAAATAGGAGTAAATCATGGAACAGCAAGTTGTAGAAACTTGGCTTTTCGCCCACGGAACGTTCTGGGCACTGGTACCACCCATCGTGGCAATCGTCCTCGCGCTCATCACAAAGGAAGCATATTCGTCGCTCTTTATCGGCGTGGTGATGGGCGGACTGTTCATCAGCCAGGGGAGTTTCCCCGCATTCCTAAACGCAGTCTTCAAAGACGGCATGATCAAGCAAGTCAGCGACCCGTGGAACGTTGGCATCCTCTTCTTCCTCGTGATTCTCGGAACGATGGTCGCCTTGATGAACAAGTCCGGTGGTTCCATCGCCTTTGGAAACTGGGCAAAGGCGCACATCAAGTCAAAGGTCGGCGCACAGATTGCAACGATATGCCTCGGCATCTTGATTTTTGTGGACGACTACTTCAACTGCCTCACCGTAGGCAGCGTGATGCGCCCCGTTACAGACAAGTTCAAGGTCAGTCACGAAAAGCTTTCTTACTTGATCGATTCCACCGCAGCACCGATTTGCATTATCGCCCCCATCAGTTCGTGGGCGGCTGCCGTCACGGGTTTCGTCGACGGCGAAGACGGACTCGGTCTTTTCATCAAGGCTATTCCATATAACTTCTACGCACTCCTCACCATATTCGCACTTTTCGCAATTGTCATCATGAAGGTCGAATTCGGCCCCATGAAAAAGTACGAATCCGCCGAAGCCATGATCGAAGACAAGATGCAGGAAATCACACCGACCGACTGCAAGGGCGGAATTCTCGACCTCGTCTTCCCGATTTGCAGTCTCATCGTTTTCTGCTTCATCGGTCTTATCTACACGGGCGGATTCTTCTCGAGCGGTGAAGCCCACAAGGGATTCGTCGATGCCTTCGGCGCGAGCGACGCTTCCGTCGGCCTCGTTCTCGGAAGCTTTGCAGCCTTCGTACTCACCATTATCTGGTACCTGATGCGCCGCGTACTCAAGCTCCGCAAGTGCCTCGAATGCCTCCCGGAAGGTTTCAAAGCCATGGTGCCAGCAGTCCTCATCCTCGTTCTCGCATGGAGCCTCAAGGGCGTCACCGACACACTCGGTGCAAAGGACTTCGTTGCAGGACTCATCTCCGGAAGCGCTTCCGGATTCATGAACTTGATGCCCGCCATCATCTTCTGCATCGCCGTATTCCTCGCCTTTGCCACGGGAACCTCCTGGGGAACCTTCGGCATCCTCATTCCGATTGTCGTTGCCGCCTTCGGAGGTGTCGATTACAACCTCATGATTATCAGTATTTCCGCCTGCATGGCGGGCGCCGTTTGCGGAGACCACATTTCGCCGATTTCTGATACGACCATCATGGCCAGCGCCGGTGCCGAATGCAACCACGTGAACCATGTAAACACCCAGTTGCCCTACGCCTTGAGCGTGGCAGGCATCAGCTTCATCTGTTACCTTGTCGCAGGGTTTACTCGCAGCGCAATCGTATCAATTCTGCTCGGTATCGCATGCATCATCGGCGGCCTTTTCGCCATCAAGATGATGGGTGCGAAAAAAGCAAAGAAAGCAAAATAATCGCAAGAAAATTCACAACTTTGACGCGCCTTCACCGGCGCGTTTTTTAATTCTTGGAAGGGCTGATTTGTGCCGCGACGATAGCCGCCATCATGAGCGCACAGCCAAGAAGTTCACGAGCGGTCAAATGTTCGCCAAGAACCGCCCAGCCCGAAAGCACAGCGAACACCGATTCAAGACTCATCAAAAGAGATGCAATCGTCGGCTTGAGTTTGTTCTGCGCGATAATCTGGAGCGTGTACGCCACACCCGTCGATAAAACAGCCGCATACAAAAGCGGAATCCAGGCGCTCCAATGCGAATAAGCCGAAACCGCCTGCAAAAGGCCCGCGAGCGAGAACTTCAAATCGACAAAGACCATCGGGATAATCGTAAGCACCGCGCACACGAAAAACTGCACGCAAGAAAGGCGAACACCATCCACATCCGCAACAAATTTATCCACAATCAAAATTTGGATAGCGAACGCAAGCGCGCACAGCAGAGAAATACCATCCGAAAGCTCAATCGTAAAATCGCCCTTGATGCACAACAGGAAAAGCCCCACAAGCGTCACCAAAACGCAAAGCCAAATCCGCAAGGAATTCTTCTTGTGCAAGAAAACGCCAAGCACCGGCACAAGCACAATGTAGCACGCCGTCAGGAATCCGGACTTCCCGGCAGACGTCCCCAGAAAAATCCCCACCTGCTGCAAGTTCATCGCAAAGAACAGCGCAATCCCGCAAAGCGTCCCCGCCTTCCACAGGCGCTTTTTATCCGCAGCGGTCTTCGGCCTGCGCGGGGACATTTTCAAGCAGTCAAGCGCCTTGAACACAAGCACCAAAAAAGCGGCGCCCACAAAATTGCGGACGCACGTAAACACGAAAGGCCCGGCGACATTCCCCTCCACCTGCGCCACAAACGCCGACCCCCAAATGAAAGCCGTCAAGACCAAAAGAAAACTGTAACCCAGGTTCGCCATTTAAAACACAAATGTACTAAAGAAGCAGAAAACAGAGCAAGTTAGTGGAAATTTCATCGCATTTGCAACGTTTTTTTCCATTAGAACAGCAAAAAACTACCACAGATTCTCCATCATTGCGGGAATCATCGCGGCGCGACAACAGAGACGACACCAAGACATTCGTATCAAAAGTTGCAAGAATCACTTATAAGCCTTGCACTTGCTTCTTTCACGAACAGACTGGATTTCAGCATTGATTTCATCTAAAGACATTTCTTGCAAATTTTTTGCTCCGGCTCGCAGTGCATAAAAATTATCCAAGGCACTTTTGCGGGTTATCGCTTCCTTCGAGACAATTTCAAAAGGAATCTTCTTTTGAATCAATACTTGATTTAGGAAAAGCCTAATCGCCGTCGTCATATCAAGACCGATAGACTGGAAGAATTCTTCCGCTTCCTTTTTCAAGTCCGAATCAACACGAGTCTGAATTACCGTCGTTCCCATATTAAAACCTCAATACAAATATAATCGTTTATAAATACAAAAGCAATAGTTTAAACATTTTTTATACACAAAAAAAAATCCCCGAAGCACTTAACTTCGGGGACTTTTTAGATTCGCGAGAATGACGCGCGGGTCAAGCCAGGGACGGCACTACGCCTTGCCACTTCGCACCTAGCCTATGCGGCTCGGTAATGCGAGAACAAGTTCTCGCGCTACTCTCGCCTTGTTAGGCATTGGCACTTCGTGCCAGGCCTGGGCGGCTCGGCAACGTCCGTGCAAGCACGGCCGCTGCTCTCGCCTTGTTAGGCCTTCACAGTCGTGAAGCTGAAAGCCTCGCCATCGGCGTCATTTGCTTCGAGGCCGTCAGCGGCGGCAGCCCAAGTGAGCTTAACAGCCTGAGTTTCGCCAGCGATGTACGCTTCGTTTTCCGCAACGGCCTGCTTGAACACATCGCTATCGCTGAACAAGGTCACTTCGATTTTGTCGGTAATAGTGTAGTTCTGGTCCTTGCGGCGGTTCTGGATGCGGTTCACGAGTTCGCGGGCGACGCATGCGCGGCGGAGGTCGTCGGTAATCTTCAAGTCGAGAGCCACGGTAAAGTGACTGTCGGCTTCGACGGCGAGGCCTTCCGGCACAATGCGCTGAATCATGAGGCAGTCGGCACCGACTTCACCGAAGTCGAACTTGATAGTGTCTCCACCCTGCAAAGCCTTGATTTCTTCAGCGGTGAGGCTGTTGAGCTTAGCAGAGATGACCTTCATGTTCTTGGCGTATTCAGGGCCCTTGGCCTTGATGCCGAGGAAGTTCGGCTTGGCGCTGAGCTTCACGAGCACGGTTTCGTCTTCGATGAACTTCATTTCGCGAACGTTGAGTTCTTCGAGGATGAGGTCCTTCATCGTTTCTGCGACGTTCTTTTCGACAGCGCCGTGCGGAACCACAGTCATGGAGGCAATCGGCATACGGTTCTTTACGTTGTTCGTAGCGCGAATGACGCGGCCCATTTCGACCATTCCGCGGACCATGGCGATGCGGTTCACCAGGGCTTCGTCCATGAGGCTCTGGTCCGCACTCGGGAATTCGCAGAGGTGTACGCTGACAGGGGCCTTGTCATCGACTTCGCGAACGAGAATCTGGTAGATTTCTTCGGCCAAAAGCGGGAGGAACGGAGCGAGGATCTTCGAGAAGTCCACGAGTACCTTGTACATGGTGGCGTAGGCGGCGTTCTTGTCGCCATCGTTTTCGCTCTTCCAGAAGCGGCGGCGGCTGCGGCGCACATACCAGTTCGTGAGGTCGTCCACAGCGGCGATAATGGCAGGCACCACGTTGTACAAACGGTAGGCCTTCATTTCGACTTCAACCTTCGCGGCCAAATCCTGCAAGGTGGCAAGCATCCAGCGGTCCAGTTCGTTTTCACTCTTGACGTCTTCACCCGGGTGCCACGTGAGCTGGCCCTTGGCGGCGTCGGCGTTGTGGTTACTGACGAAGAATGCAACGGCGTTCCACAGCGGGAGCATCACCTGCTTCACGATACCCTTCACGCCTTCTTCGCTGAAGCGCAAGTCTTCGGCCTTCAAAGCGGCGGAGTTGATCATGAACAAGCGAATGGCGTCGGCGCCAGTGCGTTCAATGAGTTCGTTCGGGTCCGGATAGTTGCGCTTGCTCTTGCTCATCTTCGTGCCGTCTTCGGCCAAGATGATGCCGTTCACAATCACGTTCTTGAAGGCGGGCTTCTGGAACAAAGCGTTCGCAAGGACGGTCAAGGTGTAGAACCAGCCACGAGTCTGGTCCAAACCTTCGGCAATGAAGTCGGCCGGGAAGCTTGCTTCCACGAGTTCCTTGTTTTCGAACGGGTAGTGGCGGCTGGCATACGGCATGGAGCCGGATTCAAACCAGCAGTCAAACACTTCCGGAGTACGCTTGAATTCCTTGCCATCCTTCTTGATGACAATCTTGTCCACATAATGCTTGTGCAAATCTTCGAGCGTTTCGCCAGTGAGTTCGGCGAGTTCCTTGATGGAGCCGACGGCAATCATTTCGCCATCTTCGGCAATCCACACAGGAATCGGAGTTCCCCAGAAGCGGTTACGGGAAAGGTTCCAGTCGCGGGCGTTCGCAATCCACTTGCCAAAGCGGCCATCGCGGATGTGCGCAGGCACCCAGTTCACGGTCTGGTTGTTTTCGACCATCCATTCCTTAAGAGTCTTGGTCACACCGTCGGCGCGGGTCACAGGCGCATCAATCTTCAAGAACCAAGTCTTCAAGGCGCGGTAAATCAGAGGAACGCCGGTACGCCAGCAGTGCGGGTAACTATGCACAATCGTGTCCTGCTTGAACACGCGGCCCTGTTCCTTGAAGAAGCGGATAATTTCCTTGTCGGCTTCCTTGGCGCCCTTGCCCTGCCACATCGGCACCTTGTCGGTGAACTTGCCTTCAGTATCGAGCGGGTCGAACAAACCGAGGTCGAGTTCTGCACCCTTCTGGAAGTCCTCTTCACCAAAAGAAGGAGCGGTATGCACGGCACCGGTACCGTCGTCGGTACTCACGTAGTCGGCAGCGTAAATCTTGTAGTGGCGGGAAAGCTGTTCCGGCGTCACGTACGCATCGGAAATGTGCGACAGAGCCTCGTAGTCCTTGCCTACGAGTTCGGAGCCTTTGCAAGTATCCAGGATATTCGGATTCTTGAAGTAGGCGGCGGTACGGCTTGCGGCAATCCAGTACTTCTTGCCTTCGAATTCCACGAGGTTGTAGTCCATGTCCGGGCCCACAACGATGCAGAAGTTGGAGTACAAAGTCCACGGGGTCGTCGTCCACACGAGGATGCTCGTGTCCTTGAACTTGGCATCATCGGTAATGAGCGGGAAAATCAAAGTGAGGGACGGATCCTGACGGTCCTTATAGCCCTGGTTCGTTTCGAAGTTCGAAAGCGGAGTCGCGAGAGCCGGGCTGTACGGCTGGATGCGGTAGCCCTGGTAGATGAGGCCCTTGTCGAAGCACTGCTTGAAGACCCACCACACAGATTCCATGAAGTTCTTGTCCATGGTCTTGTAGCCCTTGTCGAAATCGACCCAGCGGCCCATGCGGCGGACAGTCTTCTTCCATTCATTCGTGTACTTGAGCACCTTGCCGCGGCAGGTTTCGTTGAACTTGTCGACGCCCAGGTTCTGGATTTCGGCAACGCCAGCGAGGCCGAGTTCGTTCTGCACCAAGGATTCAATCGGAAGACCGTGGCAGTCCCAACCGAAACCGCGCGGAACGCGCTTACCCTTCATGGTCCAGTAACGCGGAACGATGTCCTTGATAGTACCGGCAAGCAAGTGACCATAGTGCGGAAGGCCCGTTGCAAACGGAGGGCCATCGTAGAAGGTGTACGGTTCAGTTTCCGGACGGGAGTCCAGAGACTTCTTGAAACTATCATCCTTGTCCCACAGGGAAAGAACACGTTCTTCAACATCCGGGAACGTATCGTTTTTATTTACTTCACGAAACAAAGCCATTATTGTAACCTCTAAAAATTTAACGCCGAAAATTTAGAAAAAAAACAAATTAACCCCAAAAGGACCTCTTTCGTATCAGACATAATTACGCTCTATTTTGGGGATGAGTGAACGATCTCTTCGATCTGCGGGACAACTTCGCAAGCCGAGAGTCGCGGGAGACTGTTTACAGGCTCCCATGACCGAGGCGAAGAAGTTGGCGCTTGCGCCAGGTCTCTTCTTTCTTTACTTCACGGAACATGTTTTCCTCGAATCAGTAAACAGTAAGCAGTGGCTGGTGAGCAGTGAAAATCAGGCGCTTCGCGCGTTATCTATGACGCCGTAAGCGGATTCTTTCACTAACCACAAACCACTAACCACCAATCACTACGTAGTTAAAATTCACGCACGAAAATTTAGAAAAAAAGAGGGTATCGCGACATTCACGCTCGCGTGAAATGGCATAAAATCAACATAGAAGGAATTGTTGATTCCGTGGGTGCAGATTTTTTAATCCATTTTTTCTATTCGATAAATCTGGACATCCTTGATGTAGAAGATTCGTTCTTCATTGCCCAGATTCAATTCAAACCTTGCAAAAGGAGTGCTCTCGCTCGGAGTGAATTCAATTTCCACAGATTGCCCTGTGGTTTTTACATCCACATGCTTCTGGAAACCAACAGTTTCGTAGTCATCGTAAGTACCAATACGGGCCGTTATTTGACCTTCAACATTGGACCAAATCGTGAATACGCACTTGTACTTTTTATTCTTGACAAGAGCCACATCTTCTTGAATCAATTGCACGCTATAAGACCAATTGCCACCATCCGTAACATCGACTTTCAAAGTATGCTTATCATTCTTTTCCTTAAGAATGGTCGCAGTAGCTTTTCCAGAGAACTGGTTGACAAAAATCCAATTGTTCAAGCTATCGGAGAAATCTCCATTTTCAATGGTATTATCGCTCATTTCGCCAACAACATTTTCCCAAATATCTGAAACAAAATCTTCAAGTTCATTGCCCTGGGCATTCACGTAATTAAAGCGCAAAGGCCTAAAGCTCGGCAAGAATCGTTGATTCAATTGATTCCAAAGCGCAGTATTTTCAGCATTGTTAAAGCGAATAATTCCATCATCCGAGACATTTGCCGAAGCAAGATCCAGATTATTGACAAAATAACGCACATAGAAAGAAACAGACAAATTCACAAGGCTATCAGAAACCCAATCAACTTGTGAAAAGTGATAGCGAAGCGTTGCCTTTTGGAAAGCACTCAGCGAATACTCAAATGGCACATATTCACCATCAACGAGAATACGTCCCTTCATAGCGTAGTTCACCCCCTCGGGAATCATCACCACGCCAATTTCTTTCAGAAGGCCGCCATCATCCAGGTTGATGTTGCTAAAGGCGTCGTCAACCATAGAGCCTTCGGTAAACGAGATTAATATAGATGTGTCTGGAGAATTTTCTGCAGGCCACACAGGCAGGCCCTCGGTCGGGTCAATAGTCACAGCTTCGTAGTAACTAGAGTACGTACGAACCTCAGACAAAGTCATAGCAAAAGAATCCAACAAAACAGGTTCATCTTTCGCAGCCTTCTTGGCAAGAGAAGGAGCATGCACAACATCATCGTAATCAACCGAGAAGTCTGCCGTCAAAGCCAAAACAACCTGAGGTTCGGGAGCAACATCGCTAGAACTAGAATTAGAGCTTGAGCTAGAACTTGAACTAAGGCTCGAACTAGAAATCAAATCAGAATCCGACGATTCCTCGGCTATAGCAGGATTACCAATCTCAATTCCAGAGATTTCCTTAGAATCGGAACACCCGATAAGGGCCAACATACTTATGCCGCAACCGACTATAGCTTTAAGGATTCGCATTACACACCTCGTACCAAAGGACATAACTGAATATTTACCTGGACAATGTCATCGGCTTCACCAGCTTTTGCAGAAAAATTTAGTAATTCTTTGTACATCAATTGAATGTGCTTTTTCAAATTGGCAAATTCACTACGCCTTATGCCGAAAGTAAGCCCAGAAAAATCACGATCCTTTGCAGGAATATCGTTCAGGAGTTCGCCCATAAGGCAAAGCATCTGCTCATGATACTCTTTTAAGAACATATTCTGAGGCTCTTCACCAGTCATAAGCATTGGAACACTTCGACGAAATCCATTAGCCGTTTTAACCAAAAAACCCATTTGTGTCAAAAGATCCAAGGATTCCTGTGCCTGCGCAGGAGTAATCCGGCCATTCAATTTTGCAGAAATCTCACTCGGAATTGGGCGAAAGTTGCGGAGTGAGAACATTTCCAAAATTACAGAACGATACCATTCCTTAAAAATATAGAAATGAGTTTTATCTATTTTATTTATTTTTGAATGCGCACAACATTTTACAAGTTGTTCGTAATAAGCCTGTCTTTCCTCTTCGGTCGACGCCTGATTAAAAAACACAATGTTTTCAAAAAAAAAGGCACGCTGTTGATCAAGTCCTATGCCATGAACCAGTTTAAACACCGTACTCTTGGTAATATTACGCTTTCCCTCAATGGTAAGTTTCAAATGCGTATGGCTAGAAAGCCCTGCCTTTTGGGCAAAAAAACGAAGACTGAAGGCCGGAAAAGTCTTCTTTTTGAACTCGTAGTAATCCTTTAGGTACACTCTGTAATTAGTGTACTGCAATACATCGGGTTCCGTTAACTTCATGTTTTCTCCATTTTCCATACTTATAAAATACCCACATTACTAGGCAAATAAAAAATTAGAACGCAATATGCGTTTACCCTAGTAAACAATTGACTTAAAACATTCATCCATTACGGACATCAAAAAAATGAGGTCGGCAACCACAGAATTACCGACCTCGATGTTGATTACGATTTAACCATTAGTGTGTCCTGAGCTCGCATTGCCTATTCCGATGAAGAACTTCGTTGACTTGCTCTTGAACATGGAAGAGTCACGCTTTGCCGACTTGCTCTTGAACATGGTTGTGTTGTTGCGCATAACCGTATTGCCGGTATCAGTCACAGTGCCATTGTATTGAGTACCAGCTTTTACGCTCGTAGGCTGTTTGACCGGGAGGTTAATTTCACTGGTTTCGACAACTTCATTACTGGAGTCATCAATCTCAGCACCGGAAACTCCGTTCATTCCGGAACAACCAACCAAAAGCAGCATGCTGACGCAGCCACCGATAATGAATTTTGGAAATTTCATATTATTCCCCTCTAGTTAATGGAAAAAGCTGGATGTTTAATTGGACAACATCGTCCGCTTCGCCAGCCTTCGCAGAATAATCTAATAATTCTTTTCGCATTAATTGTATATGTTTTTTCAAATTGGGGAAATCTTGACGTTTTATACTAAAAGTGAGTGCAGAAAAATCTCGATCTCCCCCCTTCAGTTCGGTCAAAAACGAACTCGTAAGGTGGAGCATCTGCATATGGTACATTTTTATTATCAAATCCTGGACTTCGTCATCAGTCGTAATCATCGGGTCACGCTGGCGATATCCATTGGCCGTTTTAACCAAAAGTCCGGTTTGAGCCAAAAGATTCAGGGATTCCTGAGCCTGTTCCGGCGTAATGCGCCCCTTTAACCGCTTGGAAATCTGATCGGGAATCGGGCGGAAATTGCGAAGCGAAAACATCTCCAGAATTACAGAATGGTGCCATTCCTTAAAAATACGGAACTGAGCCTTATCCATTTTATGCAGCTTAGACCGCGGACTGCACTTTATTAACTGTTCATAATAGACGTGCTTTTCTTCTTCGTTCTCGGCCTGGTTAAAGAATACGAGATTTTCAAAATACGCAGCGCGTTGATTTTCAAGTCCAATACCATGAATGAGCTTTGTCACCGTACCCTTGGTAATATTACGTTTCCCGTCAATGGTAAGTTTTAAATGGGCATGGCTAGAAAGTCCGGCCTTTTCGGCAAAAAAGCGGAGACTGAAGGCCGGCAAGGTCTTCTTCTTGAACTCGTAATAATCCCGCAAATACACTCTAAAATTGGTGTACTGGAATACATCCGGTTCAACTAATTTTATTTCGTCTCCATTTTCCATACTTATAAATTACAATATCAACAATAAAAATGTTCAACTTTAAACGCAATATGCGTTTCCTAAAGTAAACAAGCTATAAAATCATCCTATTTGAATGTCTTTTGAAAGCAAGGATAAACGCCAATGATCTACAAAAACTCCGTTTATCCGTTCAAATTCGCGGCATCTGCCCTCTTCCACAAAGCCTGCCCGACGGGCGACAGCAATGCTTGCCGGGTTGTTTACCGCAGCAGATATCTCCAGGCGATTTATTCCAAGTGAGAATACATACTTTGAAATTTTTTTGACCGCCTCGGTTGCAAGTCCCAAGCCTGTATAGGATTTACCTAGCCAGTAACTGAGGGTGGCCGAGCGGTTCGCCCACTGTACCCAGCCCACAATGATGCACCCCGCCAGTTCAATTTCGAGAGCGGCATCGCAAGAAGCGCCGGCGTTTTTTTTAAAGATTCCCCAACAGGCGCCATTGCCCATTTGCGCTTGCATGTCCCAGCTGTCAATTCGCGCAGCGACGTCTTCTACCGAATGGCATTCCTCTGGCCACGGCAAATGCTCCGAGAGGAATTCACGGCTGCCGTCAATAACCGCATACAAAGGAACAAAATCCTCCTCGGTCAGGGCACGCAAAACTACGCGTTCTCCGCGAAGTGTTTCTACCGGGATTTCGTCAAGGAAATCTTGCATGCATTTAAATATAGCGACTTCCCCCAAAAAGAAAACCCGTCGATTGCTCGACGGGCTTCAATGCGGATGAAAGGACTTGAACCTTCATGCCCTCGCAGGCACTAGAACCTGAATCTAGCGTGTCTACCAGTTCCACCACATCCGCGTGGTGCACCAAATTTTGAAAAAAATCACCGCTTTGTCAAGGGGTTGCACCCAAAATAGCGTCCCTTATCCACGGTAGGCGGTTCAACTTCCAGTATTGCCAGTCGTGCTCACCCGCGGGGTCAAACTTGAGGTCGCAATCCACACCGACATTTTTGCAGAAACTTTCAATCCAGGGGACAGTCTGGTCTTGCGGATAAAGACGGTCGGAACCGCCTTGCAAAAAGCGCCAACGACCCGTTTTAAGCTTTGGTTGCGCCGCAATTTGGGAAGCTTCGCCCAGAGAGGCTCCATAGGAACTCATCAAAAGGCGATTGCGAATTTCGCGCTTGCCCGAATAAGAATACAAAATGACGCCAAGCGCCCCATCAGAAATTCCGACCAGGTCCACGCGGGTCACCGGAGCCTTGCGGCGGGCAGCGACGGAGTCGAGGGCGGCATCTACTACAGACAAAGTCTGCGGGGCCGCCCAATGATTTTGCCTGCAGGCCGAAGCACTCACCACAATACGGTCCGGGAACAGTTTGGCAAAATCATCGCCCGCCACGAGTCCCTTGCTGCAATTACCGCTGGTCATGCCCCCGTGGAACCAAACAACCACCGGAGCTTCGGCACGAATTTTATCCATAGGCACATTCTTCTTGCCCGCTTTTTTCTTGGCAGGTTCCGGCCACCAAATTCCCGTTGGACTTTGCAAACCAGATGCAGAAACAATCAGAGAATCCGTCTTTGCCCACAGGCAAACCGGAATAAGCAACGTCAAAACCAGAGTTGTAAATCGAATAAACATTTAGCGTTTGGATCGTATTCCCAACACTAGGAAAACAACCATTCCTACAAAAGCGACGCCCACTACACCAAGCCCGTTAAAGCAACAGAATAAGTGATATTCCGACAGCGTATCCCAATCAAGTTCCACATCGCGCGTAGCAAGGGACTTCACAATAAACTTGTTATCGGAGATACGGACAGCGCTCACTTCTATCGGGATGTTCTCTACACCCTTTTCCGCAAAACTAAAGAACTCGGCCATATCCTCATTCATCTCTTGCGACGAATACAGCACAAACGTAGCGTCACTATCCCCGTTGATTTGGAAGAATGTTTTGTCTAAAAACGGAATATTACTTCCGCCAAAAATACTCGGGATGGCCGCATAGGTCACCTTGCCAAAAAACAAGTGATCATCCTTAAAAAAGCTGCGCATCACCGGCTGCATATACGATACGCACCAAACGATTACCAGCAAAAAAAACATGGCAATGTTTATATAAACCGATCTGCGAGTACGAAAATAAGAAGCCATAATTTAAATTTTAGACCTGAACATAAAGAAGAACGTAGAAAGCAAAAGCACTAGCGACAAGAAGTAGAACACCATCGGGACCTTGGATTTCAACGACATTTCGCCCATGATTTCCATTTGGAAGAACTGGATCAAGTCCACACAGTACATGGTCGTCTCTTCGTCATCAAACTTGCTCCAGGCAAGCGCCATATCGTGATTTGTTGCAAGCAGGTTATCTAGTTCCAAAGAAAGCGTATCTGGCAAAATCATTTCTGACGGGCGGTTCACCGCGAAACCAGCGCGAGCGGAATCCAGAATGCTCAAAATAATCGGCATTGATTCTTGAGGAAGCCCCTGAGCCGCCGCTCTCACGATTTCCCAATTTTGCATCCAAACCATACGCATCGCCGTGTAGCGACGCATTCCCGAAACCTTACCCAAAACCTCGCGTTCAAATCTGGTAACCATACTCGAAGGAGGAGCCGCCGAGCCCATCACGTTCAGTTCATCCATTTCGCGGGCAAAGGAAACCGTCATTTCGCGAAGCGTCATCGTCTGTGACTGGACCAACATGGAATCCGCTCCATAACCAGTGCGCACATGTTCCATGGAGCGCATCAAATTCGCTTCGAGCAACTGATACTCCGACAGCGACTTAATGTACTGCGAATACATTACGATTTGCGGTTTTTGAGAAAAATAAAAGAGAATAGTCAAACCGATGGTCAAGACAACGACCAACCACACCCAAGGAGTTCTAATCTTGGCGTTAAAGGTATCGGCTATAGACTTATTCTTATTTTCGTCCACAATTTGAAGATACCTTTTTTCTACTTTGGTGTGTATGCTCGTAAGGATTTTTACACCTTTTTTAGCCTCAAGTACCCTTTTTGGGGTCTTCTTTGGCATGCTATTTTGCAGTTGCACCATTGAACACGCCGAAGAACAGATTGTAGCCCGCCATGCCAACGGAATCAAAAAGACTTCCATTTGGGTATACCCCGACGGAGAAATTCTAAAGCGCAACGAATGGTACAACGACGGCATCAAGGAACTGGAAATTCCCTATAAAAACAACGAGCCACACGGTGACTTTAAACGCTGGACAGGTTTTGGCGACCTAGTCATGGAAGGGGAATACAAAAAAGGATTGCGTCACGGAAAATGGACCAGCTATTACGGTGGACATTTTAACAAAAAGACCGAAGCCATTCGTTACTACAAAGATGACCGCCCTGTTGGGGACTGGGAAGGCTGGCACTTCAATGGAGAAAAAGCATTCGAAGAGCATTATAGCGACAAAGGCGACAGCATTGGAATCTGGAAACGCTGGCACGAGAACGGTAACCTCGCCGAAGAAAAAAATTGTTTTTCAAGTGTCGCTTCTGGCTACCTCAAAAAATACCTGGACAATGGCCGCCGAGAAAGCAGTTCCCAATATAAGTTTGGCAAGCGCGACGGGGAATTCAGCACCTATTACGACAACAACGCGAACGGAATAAAAACGCAAGCGCATTACAAACAAGGTATCATCGACAGCATTCAAGAATCTTTTAACATTGACGGCCAAGTCATCAAGCGCGAATTCTGGGTAAACGGCAGCCGCGAGAACATTTGGCAATGGTTCGACAATGCCGGGAACAAAATCGCCGAAGAAGCCTTTGAAAGCGGAAACGGCAAAGCCTACGGCGTATGCGAAGGCTCGACCAGCTTCTGCGCCGAAACGACCTTTGTCGCAGGCGTTCCGACCGCACTCTGGTATTACAAGGCGGGCCACTCCCTCCGATACGAGGAAATCTGGCGCAATGGAGAAATTGCCGAAAGCAAAAGCATCTATCCCGACAGTCTGGGTGGACTCATCGCAAGCGAAGGCTTTTGGAAAGACGGCAAGCGCAACGGCATCTGGCGCAACTGGTACAGGAGCGGCATCCTCAGAGACAGCCTCACCTACGTGAACGGCGAACGCGTTGGCGAGCAGTTCAGCTACGACTCCACCGGCAGGCTCACCATCCACAAGACCGAAGCGGGAAAAAACAGACCCGTGATTATGCATCTGGAAAAATAAGTTTGAGATGTGAGAACGCCGCTCCGAGGCTACAGACGAGAGACGAGAGATTAAGTTAGGCGCCAAAGGCGCACCATTATAATGCGGCATAGCCGCCATACTTTCCCTAACCACCATTCCCTATTCCCCAGCCCCTATTTTCTAACCACTAGCCACTAGCCACTAACCACTTTTCTATATTTACGCGCACTATGAGTGAAGCTATTAACAATGTCAAACAGGCCTTTGACGCAGAACTTGCGCAAACGGACCTTACCAATCAAGAAGCCGTCAACAACCTCCGCGTGAAGTACCTCGGCAAAAAAGGTCTCGTGACAGACCTCATGAAGCAGATGGGCTCGCTTTCCGCCGAAGAACGTCCGGCTTTCGGCAAGCTCGTCAACGAACTTAAAGTCGCTGTTTCCGAAGCCATCGAAAAAGCTATCGAAACGGCAGCCCAGGCCGCCCTCGCCCAGAAGCTCGCGAGCGGTTCCGTCGATATCTCGCTCCCGGGCGCAGGCATTGGGGCAGGATCAACCCACCCGCTGTACGACGTGCGCGAAGAAATCATCGACTTCTTCAGCCAGATGGGCTTTGAAGTGGACTTCGGTCGCGACATCGAAACGGACTGGTACAACTTCGAGGCCTTGAACACACCTCCCGACCACCCGAGCCGCGACATGCAGGACACTTTCTACGTGGACGACAAGGTGATGCTGCGTACGCACACCAGCGGCACGCAAATTCACTACATGGAAACTCACAAGCCGCCGTTCCGCATGATTGCACCGGGCCACGTGTTCCGTGTCGATAACGATGCCACTCACGCACCGATGTTCCAGCAGTGCGAAGGTCTCGTGGTAGACGAAAACATCAGCTTTGCCGACCTCAAGGGCGTACTCCAGGTGTTTATGAACAAACTCTTTGGCGAAGGTGTCAAGACGCGCTTCCGCCCGAGTTTCTTCCCGTTCACGGAACCCAGTGCCGAAATGGACGTGAGTTGCGTATTCTGCGGAGGCAAGGGTTGCCGTCGCTGCAAGGGCACCGGCTGGATGGAAATCGGCGGATGCGGTTCCGTTGACCCGAACGTGTTCAAGAACTGCGGCATCGATGCCGAGAAGTACACAGGCTTCGCCTTCGGCTTTGGCCTCGACCGTATCGCCATGCTCCGCCACGAGATTCCGGAAATCGGTCTCCTTACCGGAAACGACCAGAGATTCCTGGATCAGTTCTAGACAGCAGAGAAATCACAAAATGCAAGCGCAAGCTTGCATCAAAAAAAAGAAAGGCGAACTAGTGAGTTCGCCTTTCTTTTTTGCACATTCGCTAAAACTAACGTTTTTTGAACCAATAGCTAATACCAATATGGACACCGAAGCGGCCAGCATCGCTCCCATCTTCATCAATAATGTTAGTCAAACCATAGGTAAAGCGGCCATCAATTCCCAAGCCAAAGCCAAACACATAGCCTGCGCCAAAAGCCAAATCCACATTTAAAGAATTGGCTTCATCAACGATTTCAGCATCGGAATCATAGTTACCATACTCATACCAACTTATAGTAAATAAGTTCAGTCCAATATTAACGCCCCCTTCGGCAAACAAACCCGGGGTAATGTTAAACCTTACCATAACAGGCATAGACATGTCAATATAAGCCAGATAACTAGTGGCGCTGCGGGTATACCAACCATCATATTCTTCATAGGAAGCGTCGTATGATGCGTATTCAAAACCAACAGCCGGGTGAATAGCGACCACGTCATTAATCGGGAAAAGCATTTCGAACGTAAATACATCACCCGTTCCAGCGAAATCATCTGCATCTCCGGTCAATCCGCCAATAATCAAGGCGTCACGAAGGCCAAGGCCAACAGCGAAACTCTGCACCGCGGCAAAGGCAATAACTGCAATAAAGAGTATTTTTTTCATAATTACCTCCAGGAAAAAAATCACTTATAATATAAATAAATTTCGTATAAAAAAAGCCGTGGAGCAATCTTTCCACGGCTTAATACAAAAAATTATTTTGTTAGCTACGCTTGTAGTCGTCCTGCACGCGGATGATGTCGTCTTCACCGGTGTATTCACCCACCTGGACTTCCACGATTACGAGCGGAAGCTTGCCTTCATTCTGCAAGCGATGGACCGTCCCCGCCGGGATGTAAGTCGATTCATTCGGGCGAACGTAGAACACCTTGTCACCGACAGTCACGGTCGCAGTACCGCTCACCACGACCCAATGTTCTGAGCGATGCAAGTGCTTTTGCAAACTGAGACGTTCACCGGAGCGAACCACGATGCGCTTCATCTTGTAATTTTCGGAATCTTCAAGAACAGTATAAGTACCCCACGGGCGGTTTACCGTCTGCGGGACCGTCGGCAAATCAGAACCGCGGGCCTTGAGTTCATCCACGACCTTCTTCACCTTCTGGCTACTGCTGAGCGGAGCCACCAAAAGTGCATCCGGCGTATCCACAATGAGCATCTTGTCGAGGTCAATCGTGCAAATCTGGCGCTGACCGCCAAGCACCAAGGAATCCTTGGAACCGATGGCCAAATGGCGATCATTCTTGTTGTTGCCATTTTCGTCATGTTCGTATTCACCATAAAGACTATCGAACGCACCGAGGTCACTCCAGCCGATATCACTCGGGACGACCTTCACCTTAGAGGACTTTTCCATCACGGCGTAGTCAATGGAGTTCGACGGGATGTTCATCATGTCATCGTGCTGCACACGAATCAACGTATCGCGATTTTCTTTCTTGGAATTCACATAAGCAAGCTTTGCCGCGGCAAGAATGTCGGGAGAGTGCTTACCCAATTCTTCGATGAACGTAGAAACCTTGAAGCAGAAAATGCCGCTATTCCAGAAAAAACGACCGGATTCTACGTACTTCTTCGCCGTTTCAAGATCGGGTTTTTCCACAAAGCGCTTAACATTTTCGCCATCGGCTTCGATGTAACCATAACCCGTTTCCGGTCCCGTCGGCGTAATACCGAACGTCACCAAGGAGCCCGCTTTGGCAAGAGCTTCTGCCTTTTTGAGGCATTCCGCATAGGCATCCCCCTTACGAATCACATGGTCCGAAGGAGACACGAGAACAACATCGTTCGGGTTCAAGCTCAGGCAAGCCAGCGCAATCGCCGGAGCCGTATTGCGGCCTACCGGTTCAAGCAAAAATCGAGTCTGTTTGGCACCAACCTCATCTAGCTGGTCTTTTGCTAAAAAGTACTGTTCCGCATTGCTCACAATGTATTGAGCATCGCAAATGCGGGCGTTCGTTTTTACCGTACGTTGAAACAACGAAGCTCCAGCAAACAAACGGGCAAACTGCTTGGGCATCAAAGAACGGCTGATTGGCCAAAGGCGTGTGCCGCTACCGCCACAAAGAATAAGATTTATCATTTAACATCTACTCCATCATTTGAATATCACGCATAGCACCCGTAGTCGCCTTGAATGCATTAGCACCAGAGTTAAGAACATCCATATTCGGTTTAAGCAAACTTAAGATACGGTACCAGGTAGCGAGACCAGATGCATCAACATACACAATGTCATGAGCATTCAAATTGAAACGTCCCGCCATAGCCAAGGCCATAGCGTTCTTCGCATTCAAGTGATAAACATCAATCTGTTTTTCAGAGGTATTACGAAGCACATAAATTGAACTGGACGAAGCATACAAAGCCTGCAAACCGCCCGAAGAAGCCAAAGCTTCTACGAGAGAGAGATTTCCCTGATTCAAGTTAACAATGCCAGTCCTTTGGACTTCACCAAGTACATACACTCGGTTTTCTTTCTGAGTTTCAGAAAGCATCGGCACAAAGAGTTGGTCTTCGGGTTGCAACAAAATCTTATCTAACGGAAGATTTGATTTAAAAGCATCCAGATAGTTTATACGGTAAACCTTGTTACCACGGCGAAGCTGCATTCCAGAAGGATCCGCTTCTTCAGCAAAGCCACCCACACCAGCAATAGCAGTAGGAATGGTCATCGGCTTTTCGTCAAAGGAAACATAACCCGGCCTATTCACTGCACCAGCGACAAAGGTTTTACGGCTATTGTAACCCGTTACGCGAACATCCACCTGAGGATCATTCAAAATTTTATCCGAAAGACGTTTGGTTATTTCGGCGCGAAGTTCCTGGGCCGTAAGGCCTGCTGCCTGCAGTTCTCCCGCGTAAGGGTAGAACAGCTTACCATCTGTCGTCACCTTTTGACCAGCCGGCTGGTATTGGCCCATCGGGGACGTCAATTCCGGATGTTCCCAAACTACCACTTGAACCATATCCAAAGGTCCAATGCGATATTCCAAATCCGGCAAGGAATCAACGACCAAATCCTGCAAGTCACCGAGATCAACAGAATCACTCTCGGCAACGGCCTCGGCAGAACCATTATCGCCCTCTTCAATGGAATGAAGACGAACCGTTATGCCATTATATTCAGCAGAATCCCCTGGAACAGACATTTGCATCTGCGGACCAAGAGCACAGGCACCAAGAATAGTTGCAGCAAGGCAACCCAGTAGTAAATTCAAATATTTCATTTTGCTTCACTCTGTTTGATTTTCTCAACCCAATAGGGCGTAAGTTTAGAAATAAAATTCCACGCCAAAACAAATGCGTTTTCGGGGCGGCGATAAGGGTCAGGGATATCGACCTGTTGCGATTCCCCATACCTAAAGACCTTCCCCTCAAGCCAAGGATACTTGCTAATCAGCTCTCGCTGATGCCCCTTTTCCATGACTAAAATAAGGTCAGCCCATTTGAGAATATCCAAATTAATCTGACGGGCACGATGGGCACTCATATCTACCCCATGTTCCAGGGCGATTTTCATACTCAACTCGTGAGCCGGGTGATCGACCAAAGCACCAAGCCCAGCACTCATCACATTAAAATCAGGACCAAGCGCCTTTTTCAAGAGGTACTCGCCTGTGGGGCTTCGACAAATATTACCCGTACAAACAACTAAAATTTTCTTCATAATCAAAATTTAGAAAACTACAGTTCAAAAGCAAAGCCAAGGTCCTTGAGCAAAGGATTCTTTGTATCCTTTTCGCTCAAAAGCGGCTTGAAATCTTCAGAAACAGGCCACTTGATGCCAATAGCCGGATCATTCCACATAAGTCCGCCCTCGTCCGTCGGATCGTAAAGACGGGTGCATTTATACACAAAGGTAGCGGTTTCACTCAAAACCGCAAAGCCATGAGCAAAACCTTCGGGAATGTAGAACTGTTTCTTGTTCTCGGCACTGAGGACAACGCCCTCCCACTTGCCAAACGTCGGGCTTCCCTTGCGAAGGTCCACGGCAACATCAAAGACTTCACCTTCAAGCACGCGCACGAGTTTTCCCTGCGGGTTCTTCTTTTGGAAGTGCAGGCCACGAAGTACGCCCTTTTTGCTGCGGGATTCATTATCCTGCACAAAGACCATGTTCAGGCCGGCGGCATCGAATTCGCCCTTGTTATAAGTTTCCATAAAGTAGCCACGATGGTCTCCGAACACCGTCGGTTCAATAATCGTAACACCCTCAATGCTGGTTTTGACAAAATTAAACTTACCCATATTAATACCTAATCTTCCCTTCTGCGACCTTGCGCAGATGTTGTCCATACGGAGATTTTCCGTACTTGGAGGCAGACTCCAAAAGTTTTTCCTTGCTAATCCAGCCGTTAATGTAGGCGATTTCTTCCACCGCCGAAATCTGGATACCCTGGCGGTTCTCGACCATCTTCACGAACTCGCCCGCTTCAATAAGGCTGTCCATCGTTCCCGTATCAAGCCAGGCAAAGCCACGACCGAGGAGTTTCACATCCAGTTCGCCCTTTTCTAGGTACGTTCTGTTCAAGTCCGTGATTTCAAGTTCACCACGGGCGCTCGGCTTCTGGGTCTTTGCAAACTTAGATACGCGATTGTCGTAGAAATAGAGACCAGTGATGGCGTAATTGCTCTTGGGTTCCTTCGGTTTTTCCTCAACAGAAATCACCTTGCCGCTTTCGTCAAATTCCACGACGCCAAAGCGTTCCGGATCTTCCACATAATAACCGAACACGCTCGCGCGACCGTTCTCTTCGGCGTTCTTCACGGCGGCCTTCAAGAGCGGGCTGAAACCGTTACCATAGAAGATGTTGTCACCGAGCACCATCGCACAGCAATCATCGCCAATGAATTCTTCACCCAAAATAAATGCCTGGGCAAGACCATCGGGGCTCGGCTGCACCTTGTAACTCAAGTTGAGGCCCATCGCGGACCCATCGCCCAAAAGGCGTTCAAAATTCGGCAAGTCCGTCGGTGTCGAGATAATCAGAATATCACGAATTCCCGCAAGCATCAAAGTACTAAGCGGGTAGTAAATCATCGGCTTGTCGTAGACAGGCAGAAGTTGCTTCGATGTGACCATCGTCAGCGGATATAAGCGAGTGCCGGAGCCTCCGGCAAGAACGATACCTTTCATAATGATGAAATTAGTAAAAAAAACTATCTTTGCCCATTATGGCAGAGCAAACAAAGGCATCACTCAAGGATTTCATCCCTCAAAAGCAGCAAAATTCCAGCAATTCGCCCTCCGAAATCAGTCCCGAGGATGTTTTGGAACAGTTTATGGCCTGGGCCGAAGCCCGCGGCACCACCTTGTACCCGGCGCAGGAAGAAGCCATTTTGGAACTTTTGGAGGGCAAGAATGTTATTCTCAATACGCCCACGGGAAGCGGGAAATCCATGGTGGCGCTTGCACTCCATTTTGACAGTTTGATTCATGGTCGCAAGAGCGTTTACACCTGCCCCATCAAGGCGCTCGTGAACGAAAAGTGGATGGCGCTCTGCAAGGAATTCGGGCCCGAAAACGTAGGCCTTTCCACAGGCGACGCGACCGTCAACCACGAAGCCCCCATCCTCTGCTGCACTGCCGAAATTTTAAGCAACATGGCGCTTTCCGAAGGCGAGAAACTCGACATCATAGACGTCGTGATGGACGAGTTCCATTACTATTCCGACAGGGAACGCGGTGTCGCTTGGCAGATTCCGCTTTTGACGCTTCCGCAATCCAGATTCCTCTTGATGAGCGCGACCGTCGGCGCCACAGAATTTTTCGAACGCGAAATGACGAAGCACACCGGCCGCGAATCCGTGACCGTCCGCTCCACGCAGCGCCCAGTCCCGCTCGATTTTTCGTACTCGGAATCGGAACTTTCTAACACTGTGCAAAAGCTTGTGAACGAAGGGAAGGCCCCCGTTTACGTGGTGCACTTTACGCAGGCCGCTGCCGCAACGAACGCGCAGAACTTCATGAGCCTTGACTTGTGTACAAAAGAAGAAAAAGTCAAGATAAACGAAGCCATCAAGGAAGTCCGCTTTTCAAGCCCGTACGGCCCGGATGTCAAGCGTTGGCTCAAGCAGGGCATCGGCATTCACCACGCAGGGCTCTTGCCCAAGTACCGCATCCTCTGCGAAAAACTCGCGCAGAAAGGTTTGCTGAAAGTCATCTGCGGAACAGATACGCTCGGCGTGGGCGTGAATGTGCCCATCCGCTCCGTACTCTTTACGCAACTTTGCAAATATTCCGGCGACAAGACCGCCATTCTCACCGCCCGCGATTTTCACCAGATTGCAGGCCGCGCCGGCCGCAAAGGCTTTGACGACATCGGCTACGTGGTAGCGCAGGCACCGGAACACGTCATCGAGAATTTGAAACTGGAAGCGAAAACGCGCCAGACCGGAAAGAAATTCCAGAAGCGTAAACCGCCCGAACACGGCTACGTTCCGTTTGACAAGGGAACTTTCGAAAGGCTCATCCAGGCGCAACCGGAGCCGCTCACTTCCAGTTTCCAGATGAACCACGGAATGCTTTTGAACATCCTCAGCCGCGAAACGGACGGATGCCGCGCCATGCGCAACTTGCTGAACGACTGCCACGAAAGCAGGGCAAGCAAGGAAAAGCTCAAGCACCGCGCCTTCCAACTTTTCCGCGGACTCGTCGAAAAGCACATCATCGAATTTGTGAAGCCTGTCGCCGAAGGCTACAGCCACTTGCGCGTGAACATGGACTTGCAAGACGACTTCTCCATGAACCAGCCGCTTTCGCTGTACCTGTTGGACACGCTCCCGAAACTCGACAAGGAAAGCCCCGAATACGCGCTCGACGTAATTACTTTATGCGAAAGCATCGTCGAAAATCCGGAAGCGATTCTTCGCATCCAGCAGAACAAGGCCCGCGACGCCCGCATGAACGAACTCAAGGCGCAAGGCATGGAATACAACCAGCGTCTCGAAGAACTTGAAAAAGTTGAATACCCCAAGCCGCTACGCGACTTCATCTACGACACCTTCAACGCATTCTCCGAAATCCACCCGTGGGTAGATGTGAACGTAGAGCCCAAATCCATCGTCCGCGAAATGTTCGAAGACTTCAGCACGTTCAGCGGCTACGTGAAGCAATACAATTTGCAGCGCATGGAAGCGGTTCTCCTCCGCCACCTGAACTATGTGTACAAAGTTCTTTCGCAGACCGTCCCGGACGGCTACAAGAACGAAGAACTCATGGAAATGCAGGACTACCTCGGCGACATGATCCAGCGCGTAGACTCGAGCCTTCTGGAAGAATGGGAAAAGATGGCCCACCCCGAAGATTACCAGAAGCGAATCGACGAAGGAACCTCCGAAGACGAAGCCGAAAAGGCTTTTGGAGCCGACAAGGCCGCCGCCGACATCACCTACGACAAGAAAAGATTCCTCGGCATGGTGCGCCAACGCATTTTCCAGATCATGGGAAGCCTCGCCAAGCAGGACTTCACAAGCGTCCTCGACAGCCTCGCCGACGACCTCGCCGAAGGGGAAATGCTCGCCGACGCCACGGGCGCCCCCTGGACAGAAAAGCGCCTCCTCGAAATCATGGCCGCCTACACGGCAGAACATCACAAGTTCCGCATGGACGTGGAAGGCCGCGCCCTCGCCCACACCATAGTCACCTACGAAGGCGACACGATGCACGTACAGCAAATGCTCCAGGATGAAGAAGATTTCAACGACTGGAGCATCGATTTCGACATATCGCTCAGCGAAAGCAAGAGTACCGGAATCCCGCTACTCAAACTCGCAAGAATTGGGGAAGTGTAGGTTAGACGAGAGAACGCTCGCGATGCTCGCTACAGACGAGAGAGGTGGTTGGTGGTTAGGAATTGCTACGGGAGAGGCCCATAGTTTTTCTAGATGCAAACTCCCTAATTTCGGCTAATCCTCATTTTATTTATGCAAAAGCAAAACGTCACTTTAGATTTGCATAAACATAAGGTGTTATTTTACAAGTTCTTTTTGAAATACACCTCTGCGGCGTACGTCTTAAACTTACTCCTTAGGTTGACTCACCACGGTTTTCAACTTGATAATTCCACCGCGACCGTATTGGTCCGTGTACCTGATTTTCCACTTGAACTTTTTACCGGCAGGCAATTCACCCCTTGACACTAAACGATACCTTGTTCGAAAAGGTGACGTCAATGCGATATCCTTTGGTTTCGGTGGCAAACAGCTCACCATTACCCTATATCCACAATGATCAGCACTAAAAAATCTATCGGCACCGCAGAATCCGCTATGCTGAAGTTCAATTTCATCAGGGCCATCCAGAACGGACAACTTATAATTTAAAGTAATGGTATCGCTCAAAACAGTCCCACAATTTATAAAAAAATTATGGCGCTTTACAAGGTCTCTTCGCAATCGAGGAGTAATCTTTTTGCCATCCGACGTCGGAACCTTGGCAAAGAATTTTTCAACCATCCTTTTCGGGAACCTCGGAATTTCCGCACGGGGAATGGAATCGGTAATGGCATCTTTACCATAGTTCACATAAATTGTGTCCAGAGCATCTTTGTGCCAATTTCGATTATGGAATGATGGAAACTCATGATTGGGCAAATACGCCCGCGGTTCCGAAAGCAGCATATCGCTTCTATGCTTAGCATATACCAACTTGAATGTCTTTCTACTGATGTGAAGATCTTTGATTCTGTCACTGGGAACAAGAATAGTATCCAGTTGATCCGAATCCGCAGGAACAATAATGCTCAACATGTGCAAGCCATCCTTAAGACTTTCCATGTTCAGTACACGATCGTCCTGCGGCTCCTGCTTTTGAGAACAACTCACAAGTACGAGCAACATTGAGACGACAATTAATACGATCCTCAAAAAACTCGGAAAAATTCTACGATTCATTTCTCGCTCATAAAGCGTTTCAACAGGAACGCACAAAAATACGGGAACGTATAAAACTTCCCATTAAAACCCACGTTCCTGTTGCAAAGTTTTATACCGTAACGAACATCTCCATAGCATTCCTTGTTTATTAGGTTATTCAAGGAGGGAGTCGCCTTGTCGTTCGCCTTGACCTCTACAGGAACTAGAGAATCTGCATCACGGACAAAAAAATCCATTTCGATGGTGGATTTGGGGTTCTTGTAATAATACAGTCCGTAGCCAGACTTGACAAAGGCATCGGCAACAGCATTTTCGTAAACGGCCCCCTTGTAGGTGTTGAAGTTTTTATTATTGCGCAAGTCCGACTGTGCTTCTTCATCCAAGGCGGCAATCAAAAGCCCTGTATCACGATAGTAAACCTTGTATTCATTAAAACTGTAATTTCCTTTAAGCGGAAGTTCAGGCTGTTCAAGATTATAGCACACATTGATAATCCCCGCATCCTTCAGCCAATCCACGGTCCCTACGTATTCCCTAGACCGAGCTCCAGCCGCCACCTTTGTGATTTGGAAGCGCTTGTTCTCCTTGGCCAAAAAAACTGGGATGTGGTTATAGATGTTCTTGATTTTACCCTTATCTAGGCCCACCGCATATTTTGTAATATCTTCTTCATAGTCAGCAAGGATCTGCCTCTGTTCCTGCAATGTTCCAGAAAAATTTTTCTGTTCGATAAACTTCCTGACTACGGCAGGCATTCCCCCAAGAACCATAAAATCACGAAAGTGGGAAAGCCAAACATTGTATTCATTTTCAGAAAAAGGCGTAAGCGTCTTCATGTGTTCATACATGCTTTCAATTTGCCGAGCACTGTATCCCTTCGCCCAAAGGAACTCCTCGAAATCCAGGGAATGCATTTCGTAATCTTCCTTATACCCCACGCTAACGGACGAAATGTCCCTGTAGTTCACTCCAAGCATAGAACCAGAACAAATCACATCAAAGCGTCCATCCAGCTTAAAGAACTTCAACGATGTCGCTGCCTCAGGGCAAGCCTGCAGTTCGTCAAAGAAAATCAAGGTGCGGTTCGGCAAAAAACGAAGCTCCGGACGACGCAAGGAAATTTCCTTGACGATTGCATCCGTCGAAAATCCGCTAGAAAAAATCTGACGAAATTCGGGGTCCGTCACGAAATTGACTTCAATAAAACTTTCGTATGTCTTCGCAAATTTTTCAATGGAATAAGTCTTGCCGACCTGACGCGCCCCCTTGATTATCAAAGGCTTATGGTCCGGCTCAGCCTTCCATTTTTCTAGAAACTGGTCAATTTTCCGCTTAAGTTCTTGTACCATACCATAGAATATAGCACAAAATCACAAAATTCCAAACATTTTTACAAAGAAAATCACAAAATTCCATCATTTTTACGAGAAATAATCACAAAATTCCAAATTCAGATTAAAACAAGCTGTCAATTATTGATATCAACATCCACATTTCCATCTGCTTTTTTATATTTGAGATGACATAGTTCGGCTTCGCGAAAGCGAAGACGGACGACCTGGTATTAGAGTTATGCTCTTGTTCATGTGTCCTTAAAAACGACCAACTTTAACGCACTCGGAACAAGGCAGATGATTCACTCCCTATAGGCGTGAATCGTTTGTGCTTGTCAGTGTGTGGGCTTCTTGGTCGTTGCCTAAGGACAGACAGGCCTTACGGTTCACGTTT
>JAKSIM010000030.1 GCA_024398845.1 Fibrobacter sp.
CTTTCTTGCGTGATGCGGTGTTGTAGAATTGAAGTGCCATGATGCCTCCGGTTAAAAACGGTTCGGCTACGTGCCGGGCCGTCGCGCCAAACGCGCTGTTTGCGGCGCAAAGATAGAAAAAAGCTCGGTGCTAGATGTGGTGAGGTTTGAAAAATGAGTAATAGAAAAGGATAAATAAAGTCTTTTTACACGTATTTTACACGTTGTTTTTAGTTTCAACAGATTCTTTACCCAAAAGGTGACGGTTTGTTATAATGAAACCTATTTTATAGAAAAATGGAGTTTTCAATGAAATCAATGAAATTGCCGGTGGTTGCTGCAGCAGTTGCTTTATGCTTTGTGGCGTGTTCTGAAGATAGTTCTCCTGCGGGGGCCGAAAACGATATTGCTGTGGAGGCTGAATCCAGCGGTACTTTTGTAAATCCTGTTGAATCCAGTGGTTCCATCGAAAATCCTGTTGCCTCTAGCAATTCCTTTGTAGATCCAGTCGAATCCAGTGGAGCCGTTGTAAGTTCCGTCGCTTCGAGCAGCGCTGTTGTTCCACTTTTGGGTTCCAGCAGTTCGACTGTAAATCCCTTTGTATCGAGCAGTTCTCCTGCAACGCCTGTGGTGACGCCTTCCGGCGATGACGATAACGACTTGGATGATGCTCGGACCTTGACGGGTGCCGAAATCCTTCTGAAGCTTTCGGGAACCACGGCGACCGTTGAAAACAACAACGGCTGCGTTACGGTTGCAGAAAAGAGTGCGACGATTACGTGCCCGGGCGCTTACTACGTGACGGGTGAATCCTCCGACTTCCAGGTGGTGGTGAACACACCTGCGGCAGAAGGCGAAGAAAATACCGGCATCTACCTGCACAATGCAACTTTGAAGAGCCAGAACGCCCCGATTCTCGTGAAGAATGCGAAGAAGACGGTGCTCCATTTGGTGAAGGGCACCACGAATGTCGTGGAAGATGGCAACGGAAATCATTTGTACGAAAAAGTCAACGGGACGCAGGATACCGCGAAGGCGGCAATTTATGCACGTGACGACATGAACATCAAGGGCGCAGGCACTTTGACCGTCAAGGGCAACTTCAATAACGGCATCCAGTGCAGCAACGACCTCAAAATCAAGAACGGCAACATCACTGTCGAAGCCAAGGAAAACGGCATCAAGGGCAAGGGCAGCCTTGAAATTTCTGGCGGCACCTTGAACATTACCGCGAAGGCTGGCGACGGCCTTGAAAGCGACGAATGCGAAGAAGCTCCGGATGGCTCTTGCGCAAAGATTGTCGAGAACAAGGGCTTTGTGGAAATCTCCGGCGGAAACATCACCATCAAGGCGGGTGACGACGGCATCCAGGCCGCAAATTACGTTCTCGTGAGCGATTCCACCGAGGCATCGACAATCAAGATTACTTCTACGGGCAAGGGCCTGATGGCCGACAAGGTCATCTATGTCAACGGCGGAACCATCAATGTCGAGGCCGAAGACGATGGCATGCACACGCACTTCCAGGTTTACATGAACGCTGGTAACGTAACCGTGAGCACGAAGGACGACGGCATCCACGCCGATAGCGCCTTGTACCTGAGGGGCTCCACGGTCAATGTCGTTACGGCTTACGAGGGCCTGGAAGCCTACAGGATTTTTGCCGAAGGCGGCGTGACTTCCACTTTCGCGACCAATGACGGCTGGAATGCCGCAGGCGGACCCAAGGAAAACAGCGGCGGATATTCCATGTTCAGTGAATCGAGCGGACACGCCGTGATTAGTGGCGGTTACCACTACATCGCTTCGAAGGGCGACATGATTGATGTTTTGGACGCAAATGGTACTGCGAAAATGAGTGGTGGCGTGCTGATTCTCGAAATTACTGGCCAGAGCTATGAAAATGGCATGGGCGGCGGTTTCGGTGGTATGGGCGGCGGCATGGGCGGCTGGGGCGGTGGTGGCTTTGGTGGCGGCATGGGAGGCTTTGGTGACATGGGTGGCGGCGGAAACGGCTGCCCCTCCAACATGGCGGGAGGCCTCATCGATACGGACAACGGTTTCGAAATTACAGGTGGCGTGCTCCTCGCGTTTGGTGACTATTCGACCGATACGCCCAACTGCGCATCCGTCAGCTTTACGAACGACAAGTTCTACGGCTCCGACAACGCAGCCTTCAAACCGGAATACCATGGCAGCACAATTTTCTACGGTGGCGACGTGAAGTCCGTTGCAGAGGTGAACGTTTCCGGAATGAAGGAATTCAAGTTCCCGAACGGCAAGGTTTACATGTACAAGTAAACTTTTCGGTGCCTTCTTCGATTTTGAATAAAACTATTGTCGAGCGTTTTCCCAAATCTTGAATGATTTGGGAAAATGAGATGTGGGGTTACTCGTCTGCCTTTACGCAGCGGACGGGGAAACCATCTGATTCATTGAATTCGCTAAGGTACTGGGACGACACTTCGGAGAAGGACGTTTTTGGACATGCGCCTTGCGCTGCAGTGGCGTGTTGAATGCACTGGGTCAGGGCTGTTGAGCCTTTTGTCACTTCGTTTGCCATCCAGAATCCACCGGCTCTATGGTCATAATTGATTCCACCATTACGCCGAATTCCAGACGCTTTCACATCCAAATCCGAATACATTGCCTGATCAAATCCATCAGTCTGCCAGGTATCCATAGACCGCATGTTCGCTAATCCTATCGAAAAATCATCCTTTACGGCATCGGGTAAACTCCAACCTTCAGGGCATGCGTTCTTTGCTGCGGCGTATGTGTAGAATCTTCCCAAATTATCGCAATCGTTCGCATTTCCGTTGACGCACCAACTATCGTTTGTTTTGTATGTCAGGTTGTCGGCAAGCCAGACTCTATTCCCGATTCCCACGGTCCTATACACATGCCCGTCTCTTGTGTCTGTGAATGAGCCGTATACCGGCATCCAACCCATCCCTTTGCCGTCGCAAGTGTACTCTTGATTGTAGAACGTCTTGGTCAAACCCTTTTCTTCCGGCATGCAATAGCCTAAGTAGTTGTACCGGGTTGCTTTCTCCCATAAGCCTTGGTCACAATACATCAGTACATCATCGTATAATTTTAGACTTTTAAATTTATCCCTGGTACAGTAACCGATTGCGGTTTCGTAATCTGTCTTGGCATTGGACCAAAGGAAATGTTCAGATGTAATAGTCGATCGTTTGCATATATACGTTACGTTGTTGAACTTTCCCGTAGTGCCTGTGGTTTCTTCATTACAGGGGCCCAATTTTGCATTCTCATGGGTATTGTACCAGTAGTATTCGCCAAACTGCGAGAACACGCATTCGTATAACGTATCGTTGTAAGTGCCTATTTTGCCGAGTAACGATTCTTTGCATGTTCCGCCAAGTTCGTACTGTTTTTTATCAAGCCCTATCCAACCGTTACCGTTACACTCCTCATAATAGGTACCATCCCTTACGATTTTACCTGCGTTTTTGGGGATACAGAAAGCGCCCATAATAAGTTCAGCATTAGACATCCCTCTCCATTTTCCGTTATCACACAATTCCTCACCGAATACTGTATCTTGCAATGCTGCGGTGCATTTGCCGTAGACATCCATAGCCGTTATTTTGTGCCATTCCAGATTTTCGCAAACATATCCACTTTCGCTAATGGTCCCTTCCTTGGCCTTGGTGCACACGCCGTTTTCCTTTTCCACAGCGGTGGCTGAGCCCCAAGTGTTGTTGCGACACACGTAAAGGGAGCCGTTTACCTTTTTGGACTCAAGGTTGTTCGACGAATTGCAAGTGCCGAGCATTTCGCTGACGGTCGCTTTTGTCCATTCCTTAGCCTTGCAAATGAAAGAGTAGGAACTGTCAATGATTTCACCCGCCCTCGATTCAGTGCAGGCGCCGTACCTTGATTCCAGCGTTGAGGGCGTTGTCCAATTGGACTTGCAAACGTATTTGCTCCCTAGGGCTTCCTTGATTTCGCCATAGTTGTTGCTGCTGCATGTTCCAAGGATGTCGTTCTTGGTAGGCGTTTTCCAAGTGTGGTTGAGGCAGATGTATTCCGTGCCTTTTTCGCCGCTTGCGATGAACCCGTCCATTTTGTCGGTGCAAAGGCCGAGCAAGTTGTCTAGGGCGCTTATTTTTTTCCATGTTGAATCCATGCAAATGTAGTCAACGCCATCATAGGTAACGGGCTTTGTGGTTTCGTGCTCAAGGCATTTGCCGTAAACGTCTCCAATTCCCGCCTTGTGCCAGTTGAAGTCGTTGCAGCCGTACAGCGTTCCTTTGTATGTAGCCGTATCGCCAGCATGCTTGGCATCGCAGTAGCCCAGCGAATCTTCGAGACCTGTGACCTTGTACCAATGGCCAGATTTGCAAACAACGGCGTTACTACCATACATGCCAAGCATCAATTCCTCGTTTGCATAGCAGGTGTCGTTCATGTTGCTTATTGAGCGGACCCATGCGGTATCTTTGCACGCGAACTTCTTGGCTGCGGCGATAATCGTTTCTCCGCGGTTGCACTTAGCGGGCATTTCCTTTTCGCTGGCCACTTCGTCGGCACGTTTTACGCAGCGAATGGATACATACTTTTTACTTTCATATTCAGAATCGTAAATGGGTTCATCGCTGTCGTTTGTGAAGGAGTAGTAGCCATCGCCAAAGGCTATCATGAACTTGGCTTCGCTTCCAAGGCCGGAATACTTTCCGCCATAATAGCCGGAACCCGCAGGGAGCGCATTAAAGCCCAATTCGTCCGTGCCCGCGGCCGCTTTGCCCTTTTGCCAATAGGACTTGCTCTTAAGAGCGGCTGTGCCCTTCGCGATAGCAAAAAGTTCTTCCCACTGTTCCTTGGTAGGCAGGTTGAATCCCCTGGGACATTCGGGGACCGTTGTGTAATACAAACGACCGTAAATGTCGCAATTCGTGCTGTCGGAATCGTAGCAGTAGCCGATATTTCCCGTGGTGCGCAGGTTTTCGGCCATCCACTCGTAAGCGCCAATCTGCACGGTTTTGTAGGTATAATTCGTGTAGTAGTCCTCGGCGGAATCAACGGAAACGCTCACATTGAACTTTTCGTTGAAGCCCACCTTGATGGTGTCCTTGGGGACGCTGCTGGAACTTGCGTCATTGCCTTTGGAACTGCAACTGCCCGCGCCGCTGGAACTGCTTTTCGAGGAGTCGCTGCCGGAACTACCGCCAGAACTACTGGAACTGCCTGCGAGGCTCGAACTAGAGCATTCGTCGTCTTCGCAATCCTCGTCCCAACTAGAACTAGACCCGTCTTCGTCGTTTTTCTCGAAGGCTTCTTCCCATGCAGACTTGTTGAAAAATTTATCGCTGTCGTCGTCACCGCATGCCACAAATGAAAAATTCGCGGCGAACGATAAAGAGATGATGATAAAATTACAAAGATTTTTCCGAACCACAGTGTCACCCTTAAAACCCTTCATACCAATATATATAAAAAAAAACTTGCCGGCCACAATGTCAGTGAATATCCCCGCCGAAAAACGGGGAAGAACTCAAAAAGGAACTTTCTGTAGAAGTTTTACTTGCGGGCGGCGAGTTCTTCTGGAGTGCGGGCCAGAATGTCCCAGTCGCCGCGCTTGATTATCTTGTATGCATAACCCTGTTCGGTGAGGAACAGCTGGCGGTTCATGGCGAACTCCTGTTCCTTGGAATCTTGCGTGACGATGCTGTAGAAGTGCGCCGCGCCGCCGTCGCTCTTCGGACGGAGAACGCGACCTAGGCGCTGGGCTTCTTCTTGGCGGCTGCCGAACGTACCGGAAATCTGGATAAGCACGTTGGCGTCGGGCAAGTCGATGGCGAAGTTACCGACCTTTGAAACCATGAGATTTTTGAGTTCTCCGCTGCGGAATCCTGCGTACAGTTTTTCGCGATCCTTGTTCGGGGTCTTGCCCGTAATTAACGGAATGTCCAAAGTCTTGGAGAGGCTTTCGAGCTGGTCAATGTACTGGCCGATGATGAGTACACGGTCGTCTGGCTTGTTGTAGAACTTGAGGAGACGCTCCACGATGTCAGTCTTCTCGGGGTTCGTACTTGCGAGCGTGATCTTCTCACGGATAGGCGCAAGTGCGTACTTCATCTTGAGTTCCGTTTCCATCGGAATGCGAATTTCGTTACAGTCGGCGGTCGCAATCCACCCCTGGGCTTCGAGGATGCGCCACGGAATGTCGTACTTCTTGGGGCCGATAAGGCTGAAGACTTCTGTTTCCTTGTGGTCTTCGCGGACGAGCGTCGCCGTGAGGCCAAGACGGCGTGTGGCCTGCATTTCGGTACTCAGGCGGAACACCGGAGCCGGAAGCAAGTGTACTTCGTCGTAAATCATGAGGCCCCATTTCTGCTGGCTGAACAGCGGGAAGTTCGCCAGTTCCTTTTTGACTTCTTCGTCGTTCATTTCTACGTTGGCGTTCGTGTCTTCTTCGCCGTCCTTTTTCACGCGCTTGCGTTGCGTGAGAATCTGGTAGGTGGCGACTGTCACGGGGCCAATTTCTTTCACTTCACCGGAGTATTCCTTCACCTGATCAATGGTGAGGTTCGTCTTGTCGCAAATTTCGCGAATCCACTGGCGGGAGGCAGAAATGTTCGGCGTCAGGATGAGCGTTTTAGTTTGTACCAAAGCCATCGTGGCAAGTCCAATGACAGTTTTGCCAGAGCCGCAAGGCAGTACGATGACGCCCGAACCGCCCTTTTCGCTTCCGCTCGCATAGAACACCTGGGCGGCTTCCTTTTGGTAGTCGCGGAGGTTGAAATCCTTGCCGGCGAGAGTTGTTTTGCGAAGTTCAATGGGGAGTGGGTCGCCAACGATGTAACCGGCCAAGTCCTCGACAGGGAAGCCGGCGTTGGTGAGTGCCATCTTGAGGTGACCGCGGCGTTCCGGGTCCACAATGGCGTGGTTGTCGTCGATGAATTCCTGGATGAATTCTTCAACTTCCTTGAGCTTGCAGATTTCCGTGAACATGAACTTGTCGTCTGATTCAATAATCAGGCGTTCATCTTCCCTTTTAAGACGGAGCAGACCGTAGCGGGCCATGTAGTCTTCGACTTCGGTAATGACTGTTTGCGGAATCGGGTAGCGGCTTTGAGTTTCAAGTCGTTCAATGACTTCCGGGGCGCGGAGTCCTGTTGAAGCTGCATTCCACAGGGAGAGGTGGCTAATGCGGTAGGTGTGCAAATGCTCGGGGCTTTTGACAAGTTCAGTAAAGGGGGCAATTGCGTCGCGAGCCGCTTCGTAATTGGGATTATCGACCTCGACCATAATTTCGAGGTTACTTTGGACAATGATTGCGCCGTTCGGATTCATAGGGCGCCAAATTTAATAAAAATAGTGGGTTTTCGCAAGACTGCACAAAAATGGCTCTGCTCATAAAAAGACCGCAAAAAAAAGCCCCGATCCTTTTGGAATCGGGGCTTTCGAGCCACCCAGCAGATTTGAACTGCCGACCTGCTGATTACGAATCAGCTGCTCTACCAGCTGAGCTAGAGTGGCATAGCGGGGTCAAAAATAGTAATAAGGGCTTTTTTTGTCAAGATAAATGACGTTCCGGTTGGCAAACTCTTTAATTTTTTCTATGATTGGGTCACAAAATTTAAAATGGAAGTCCAAAATGGCTAACGAATCTAATCAGAACAACTCTGAAATTAAGGCATTTTTTGTTCAACACGGCACTAAGGTCCTCGTGGCCTTGGTCGTTCTTCTGGTCGTTGTCGCCGGTATCGTGCAGTTTAAGGATAGCCGTAAGGCTGCCGCTGCCGAACAGGCTGAGCTCCTCGGTGTGGGCATGACTTATCTCTATGCCAACGAAAAGGACAGCGCTCTCGTTGAATTCGAATCTCAGATTAAGGCTGGCAAAATTGAAGGCCTTGCTCTCGCTAAGGCTTCCCTCTTTGCTGCAAATATCAAGTTTGACAATCAGGACTTTGATGGTGCGGCCGCCCTCTTCCAGAAGGCTCTCGACAACGCCGGTTCTGTGGTGCTGGTTCGCTCTGCTGCCATGCACGGTCTTGCCGCTGTGAAAATCGAAAAGGGCGACTATTCCGCCGCTGCCGGTCTCCTCGAAAAGTACGTGAGCGAATTTGCAAAGCGCACGGGCGACAAGGAAGACCGTTTCCAGAAGGAGGAACCGCTGGACGAGGCTCCGATGGTGGCCGACGCCATGTGGAAGCTCACTCTCGTGTATCAGCAGCTCGGTGCCAATGACAAGGCAAAGAACACTGCCAACCGCATTGTGGAAGTCTACGGCGATAGCCAGATGTACGCTGATAAGGCCAAGAAGTTCCTCGCTAGCCTTTAATGCTTAATGGTTGCAGGTTATTCGCCTGCAGTTGAATTGCAAAAGATTGCCTCGGTTTAACGCCGGGGCTTTTTTATTGTAGGGCGTTTTAAGGTAACGCCGTTTAAAGTAACGCCATTTTCCAGCCGAATGCGAAAATGCCAAAGTAGAGAGCGGCCCAAAAAAGGTCGGGGAGCGTTGTTGGTGTTCCCCAGCGGAGCATCTTCTTTTTTGGAATGATACCGCATAGGCAACCGACAAAGAAACCGTAAAAGTGTCCGAGGATATCGGCGTTTTCGCCAAGCCCGAGGAAGACTGCGAGTGAAAGTGCGCCGCAGAGCGGAGCGAACCTTCGAAGCATACCGTGGGTTTCGTGTGGCATTAAGCGAAATTCAATAACGGCAAGAGAGCCTATGGATGCAAAAACAAACGAGGAGAACCCGAGGGCGCGGTAGTCGGTCTGTACTGTTGCCGCGACGGCGAGGTTGGCGAGCGCGCTCCCGATGGCGAGAAACGGTACCATGCGGGCCAGTGGAATGCGGTAGGCCATGAGGTTCAGTACAATATAACCGGTGACGAGATTTCCTGCGAGGTGACGAGCGTCCCCGTGCAGCGTGATAGCGGTAATGGTGCGCCACCACTCGCCCCGGAGAATTTTGTCGGCGTCGGCAAGCCCTTGCAAATGCATGCGCTCGACGAAGTTCCCGAAGTCTGCAAATGTACAAATGACGGGGACGAGTAAAACCCACAGTGGCTGCAAGCTAAAGCTGAGCGGAATGGGCGGGTTTTCTTCTCTGGGAGGATTCTCTTTGATGTACAGCTTTAGCTGGTACCTGGATTTTGCTTCGTTCTCTGGCGTAACGTAAATTTCAAACGGCCCTTCGGAGGAACGCTCCAGTCGGTGAATGACTCCTTGCGAAAGCAAAACAAGGCTGTAGTCGCGAATTTGTCTGTAAGTTCCGCTGGCTAGTAAAATGGACTCTTCAGGAGGCTCGGAGATTTCTTCAATTTGCGGCGCGCTTGCATTTTGCTGTGCACTTGCGCTTTGCAACGTTCTTGCGTCTTGCGGCGGTTCGTTGTTGGTTTGCGTTTTTTCTTCGCTTGGCCTGCGCCGAATCATGGGACTCATGTAACGCGGAGCCATAATGTTACCCCAGGTAGATTTTTGCGGCTGAAGTCATTGCAAAGTGACCGTCGGCGGTAAGACACTCGGCGCGCAGGTAAGCGAAATTATCGGTATTGACGGTTATGTCTGTTGTCGCACGTGCGGCGACAACGCTTTCAATGCAAATTTCTTCTTGCTTTGCAAAACTTCCGTTGGGCAGTCGTCGACGACCGAAAATGCGCACGTGCCTAAAGGCTCCGCCAAAGTCCTGCGTATTTCTGGCGTGGAATTCAATCGTCTTGCGGCCATCGCTTGCTGTGACGCGTTCCCACCAAAGGGCGGGACCATCGGTAATGTAGCAGTTGTCGCCGTCAAACGCTTTGAATAACTCGTTTGCGTCAAGGGATGCTGCCGTTAATTCCCTGTTTTTTAATTTTACAGCGGTGCGAACTTTCCCAAATACGTGATCGCGGGAGTATTTTAGCGAGAATAGCGGAAGGTGAACTGCAGTTGTATCGTTCAAATCGCCATGGGCGTCATTCCCGGCAATCGGTAGCAAAAAGATTCCTTTTCCAAGTTCATTTATCCAAAATTCGCGGCCTTGGTAAAAGCCTTCGTCACGTATGCCGTTCCAAAATTGGATTCCGCGAATGCTATGTTTAGGCGTTTCGTCGGTTTTACCGATGTTTAAGTCTTCGTGCTTCCAGTAACCACGACGGAAAATAAACTTTTCTAGGAGTCCTATGGGTTGGAAGGGGTGGGCTGCAAAACAGTGGGCACTTGTAGTGCAAAGAATTTGCGCGATTTTTCGGGTTGGACGATTTTCAAGCCAATAGCGACCGCAGTCGCCGAGCCCCGGTAAATATCCGTCAGGTGCCATTACGGTCACGTGTACGTTTTCGCCCTTGCTGTTGCCAGCAGAAACTTCTTCGCCAGCGAGAATCAGTGGGAGATTACCGCCGTTTTCGCTATGGCTGTTTTCATTAGCGCATGTTTCGGCGTTTCGATTTGCGTTTACTTTTGCTACTTCATCGCAAAATTTTTGAAAACGCGGTGCTGGTGATTTGGCTTCTTGAGTGTAATCTTCTTCGGTGAAGGCGAAGTCGTAGGCATGATCGGTGCAACTCACAAAATCAAGCCCGACGGATTTTGCAGCCTGCTGAAAAACAGCGGGCGTGGCGCCGAATTCCACATGGTCGCGGGAATAGTGCGTGTGACAGTGCATTTCTCCAACAACAAATCCTGGCGCTTTTGGAGTGGCTTCGGCAAGTACGTGCAGGCGAAGGGGTTCCGGTTTTAATCCCGGCAAATTCCATCTCGTGAATTTCCGTTTTTCTGTTTTCCCGCTTATTTCGCGAGAAACATCTACGCACGGCGTAATTTTATATTTGCCGGGAGCGAGTTCTCTCAATGGTACAGGAATAAATTCAACATTTTTATTTGCTAAAACATTGATTTTAATTTGTTTGTGATAAGTGGAGGCACTTTCGCCATCTTTACGGATGTCAATAGAGACTGATTCTATTTTGGTGGGAAACCTATCTGCATCGCGTACGGCAATCCACAAAGTGGGGGCGACTCCCGGTACCACCTGGAACGGCATGTCAAAAATTATCTCGGGCCATGGCTTAAAAAGCAGCGACCAGGGGAGCTTAAACTTAAAGTGCGTTTCGGCGTAACGCAGTTTTTCACCGGGCCAAAGGCTCATCACTGCTCCTTTGCTACGGGAGCTGCAGGCTTATTCGCGCTATCCTTACCTTTAGATTTTTCTTTTTTTGCAGGGGCGCTTTCGTTTTTGGCGGCGCTACTTTGGGCACTTTCGTTTTTGGCGGCGCTGTTTTTCACAGCTGCGTTTTTAACGGTGCTGTCCTTTGCTATGGCCGCGCTATCATTTGCTACTGCGGCAGAATCTTTAATAACAGAAACGCTGTCTACAACACTTGCGCTGTCTGTAACGGCTGCTGAACTGTCTTTAATGGCGACGGAGCTATCTTTGATTGCTGCCGTGCTGTCTTTTGCAACTGCGGCGGTGTCGTTAACAAGGCGTGTGGAATCAATGGCGGAACTGTCGGTGGCGACGGCTAGGGAATCTGTCTTTTTCTTGGTGCTGTCTTCTTCGACCTTGGGTTTATTCCATACGCCAAAGCTTACGCGAATCTGCATTTGCAGTCCTCCAATATCCCATTTGGCTTTTTCTATAGAGCCGTCCGGGACGATTTTCGCGAAAGATTCCTTGGATTTGACTTTGATGGAACTGAATCCGATGTCGCCAAAAATATTGATGCCTTTAACGCTTGCGATTAGGTAACCGACGCTGAACCCAAATCCCGCTCCCAGCGGGGAGTTCTCGGCTTCGATTTTGCCCCAGGTGGTGTAAATTTCTGTGCCGGGGAGCGTCCAGTACCAACGAAGGGCGACACTGAACAATCCGCCATCTGTAAGCGTCATTAAATTGAGTGGAATGGCTAAACGGTATTCCAAAAATAGGGGTACCCCTTGTAGGGTGTAACTGTAATTGTGCGTGTTGTTTTTGCGGTCGGTAAGCACCACGGATTCGTTGTCGTAAATAAATCCAATGCCTGCGCTAATAAAATTATCTTGGAAAACTTGAAACTGTAGTCCTGCGGTTACCGGAAAACAAAAATTGACTTTTTGAAAGTTTTGCTTGGCTACAGAGAGGGATTCGTCGCTGGTAACGGCCGTTGAACGGAATTCCTTGTAAATGGTATCGATGGCGTACTGAAAATAATCGCGCTCTTCAAAATTTAAAAAAGAAATGGATGGCTGCAAAAAAACGGAGACGATGGAATTATCATGCTTAACCGCTTCGTCTGTTGTGGCGAATGCGGATGCCCAAAGAAACAGGCAAAGAATACAGCATAATTTTTTCCATGCGCCCATTCGCGTACCTAGTCAAGCATTTGCTTTTCTTCTTTTTGCTGGCGCATTTGTTCGGATTCTTTTTTTAGGCGCTTTTCATACTTGGCTTCGGCCTTTGCGATTTTTTTCTCGGTCTTGTCGAGTAGCTTTTGAACGTCCTTGTTTTCTTCGGCAAATTCAAATTTTGCGCGGTTCAAGTATTCACGAGCGGTTTCAAACTGGTCCAAGTCTGTGTAGGCCTGGGCGATTAAGAACAGGGTTTCTTGAACACGCTTGGATTTTGGGTATGTGTCCAGGAATTCTTTAAAGTAAATGACTGCGGCTTGAGGCTTCTCCATGCGCAGATAAAGGCGTCCGGTTTGGAAGTCCTTTTCGGCTCTGCGCTCCACAAGAAGGTTGTAGTAGTAGTTCACGGAATCGCGAAGCGGAGAGGCCGGATAGTTGGAGAGGTAACGTTCAAAATCCTTCATGGCGATAGTCGTGTTGGACTCGTCACGGTTGGAATTGTATTCCATGTTAAAGCTCGAAATGGCTTTGCGGAATTCTGCGGTTTCTACAAACGGGGAACCGGGGAAATTTATAATGAAGCTTCCGTATTCGCCACGGGCTTCAATCCATTCTTCCAGGTTGAAATAGCTCTCGGCCAAAAGGAACTGGCTTTGTTCCATGTAGCCGCTACCAGCGCAAAGAGAGAGGATGTCTTCGAGTTTTTCTTGCGCGCGTCCGTATTTGCCTGCCTTGAATATGGATTCAGCCTTTTCGTATTTGGCGCGACAAAAGTCTGCATGGCTTACTTTTCCGGTATGACTCGAAGAGCAACCCATTAAGAATGCGGCCGAAACAAAAAGGTTAAGCAATATGGGCGTCTTTGCAAAAATTTTCATTTTTTTTTCTTTGGTTAATTCTAATTTTCGTGCATCAAATTAGAAAAAAGTGGTCAAAAAGAACAATGATTTTAGTCCGTTATGTGTTGAAAGAGCAAATTGCGCCGTTCTTGGCCGCACTTTTTGGCATAACGTTCTTGTTTGTTGTGGACTTCCTTGTGAAGATTTTGGACAATGTGCTCTCCAAGGGCCTGCCCGCTTCGACCGTTCTCGAAATCTTTGCGCTTAACTTGGCATGGATGCTGTCGCTTTCTATCCCGATGGCGGTTCTCGTGGCGTGCCTTATGGCTTTTGGCCGTATGTCTGGGGACCACGAAATTACGGCGGTCAAGGCGGCGGGTGTTTCTCCGCTTATGCTAATGCGTCCTGTGATGTTGGTTTCCCTGTTGCTCTCTGTTTTGATGGTCCTGTTCAACAACTGGGTCTTGCCCGAGGCGAACCACAGGTCCGTGGAATTGATGAATGCGGTGTCTCGCAAAAAACCGCACGTTTTTATTGATGCTGGTCGATTGATTACGCAGTTCCCCGATGTGCAACTCTGGGTGAATCGCATTGACCCCGTATCGGGGACGCTTTACGGAATTCAGGTCTATGAACTGGAACGCAAGGGCGCTCCGCGAATTGTGTACGCCGATAGCGCTACGATGGATTACGTTGACAACGGGGCGACCCTCATGTTCAGACTTCGCAGTGGCGAAACCCATGTGGTCGATCCCGACGATCCGGCAAACTACTTCCGTATTAGGTTTTTCGCCCAAGACCTCGCTATGAAGAACGTGGACGATCGTTTGGAACGCCGCAGCCGCAATTACCGCAGTGACCGAGAGATGCCTGTGGAGATGATGATGGATGTGGTCGAGCAGGCGAGGTCCAAGTACGATACAGTTCTCGCAGAAGCACAAACGCGTCGCTTGTCTACGCTTTTGGCTTTGAATGCCGCATTGGAAGGGGATACCATTGTACCTAAAGAATTAAATACTGAAATTAAAAAGGATTCCGTCCAGCTTCGGCGGTCCATGCAAAAAGTTCGCATTCAAGAGATGACCGCACTACGGGCCACGGAACGACTTCACGGACGCCTGGATGGCGAGAAAAAACGCGCGGCTCAGTACCTTGTTGAAATTCACAAAAAGTTCAGTACCGCGTTCGCTTGCTTTATATTTATTTTGATTGGCGCTCCGCTTGGCATTATGGCGCGCAAGGGCGGTATTGGTACGGGCATCATTTACAGTATTGCCTTTTTTGTGATTTACTGGATTTGCCTTATCGGCGGCGAGAATCTGGCGGACCGCTTGATTATTTCTCCGGAACTTGCCATGTGGGCGTCTAATGTCATCATTGGCGTATTTGGCGTCTTTATTACCATCGCGATGGTTCGTGACAGGTTTAGTGGGGACTCCAAGGTATTTAGAGCGGTTCGTTTTGTGGGGCGTTTGTTCAAAAAGCTCACTAGGAGGATTGGATGAAATTCTCCCGGTACCTAGTTTGGAATTTTTTAAAGATGTTCCTCATTGTGATTTTGGGGGCCATCCTTGTTTTTGTAGTTATTGACTTTGTAGGTAATATTAAGACTTGGCTTGCGCGTGATATGAAGGATGTAGGGGAGTATTATTTCTGCTACCTGCCTTATATGATGTACTTGATTACGCCGGTTGCCATGTTTATTGCGGTTCTTGGCTCTGTGGGTAATATGGCCCGCCATTTGGAAATGTCCGCTATGCAGAGTTCCGGTCAGAGCCCGCTCAAAACGCTAATGCCGATATTCTTTTTTGGCGTCATCGTTTCGTGCGGTTCTTATTTGATGAGCGAATTGTGGCTTCCCGATGCAAACCATAAACGCCTTGAAATCATGGAGACAAACGTTCAAAAACGCAAGAATCCGCGCATTAAAGAAAAACAGAATTTCACGTTTATTGATAGCGAAAAGGCGAGCTGGTTCTTTAGATACTATTCCGGTACAAATAAAGTCGGCCGCGACGTGGTTTTGCTTTTGAGAGATCAGGGACGCCTGCGTGAACGCTACGATGCCAAGGCTGTGCGCTGGGTCGAAGAAGATAGTATCTCTTATTGGAGCTTCGAACGCGGTTACCACAGAATTTTTCAAAAGGACGGCTCCGTCAAGGTCATCCAGATTAATAAAGAAAATATGTTTAACCGTGTGAGTACGCATCCGGATGACCTTATCAATGAACGTCAGATTGCGGACGAAATGGATTCCAAAATGGTGCGACAGCGCATAGAGGTTCTAAAGCGCTCGGGCGAAGATACGCGTGTTATGGAAACGTCCCTGCATTTTAAGCAGTCCGCCCACTGGATGAATTTGATTGTGCTTTTGATTGGGGCGGCCCTTTGCCACCGATATACTCGTTCTGGGGGGCTTTCTCAAAAGTTTGGTGTTGGACTTTTGCTTGTTTTTAGTTATTATATCTTAGAGCGCATTGGACTTAAAATGGGCGAGAATGGGGCCATCACTCCGTTCCTTGCTGCGTGGGTAAGCCATTTTGCGTATGCGGGCGTAGCCTGTGTAATGCTCTATCGGTCTTTTAGACTCTAGAAGGGTGAAAATGTTAGTATCGAATATTCTTTTTGTTGTTGCTGGCTTGCTGCTTGGCCTCACATTCCAAGGGGGAATGTTCCTTTTTTTAATTCCTGTTGCAGGTGTTGCCGCTGCTCTAGGTTATATGAACCTGCCTCGTGTACCTGGTGGCAAAACGGCTACGATTCCAGTTATTTCTAATGCAGTGCGCGCTACGGGCATTACGCCGTCCATTTCTCCAGATATTCGCAATTCCATTAAGGATGATGCGACCGAATACAATGAGCCGAATTCAACACTTCGCGTGAATCAGTTTTGGGCTCGTACTAACGCCGATGTCAATAAGGCGACCGACGACCTTTTGCAGGGCTTAAAACGCATTATTCCGAACGCGTATTCTTTGGTGGTATTTTCTCCGCTTACGAATTTTAGGGAATGGGGTATTCGCTCGTTTTGCAGCGACCCGAATGCGCACCTCGCGACCGATGTCAAGATAACCGAAAATTCCGGCTTGGTGAGTCAATTGTTCCGCCCCGAAGTGAATCGCTTGCTTGAAGGCGATTTGATGGGTGGCAAAACGTTGCTTTATTACATTGACAATCCGATGATCAAGTCTTTGGTCGCAGTCCCGATACTTGACCGCGAAAAAAATCGTATTGGAGCCATTGTCGTTGATTCCCTGTACCCGAACGCCTTTACGCAGGTGACGGCTCAGGCTTTGACGTATATTGCGAGCAACCTTTATACGCTCTCGTTCAAGAGCTTTGCCTCGACCAAGAACTACATTGCTCAGCAGCAGTTTAGCGTGCTGTACAATTACCAGCATAAGTTCTTCCAAACGATGTCCGTCAAGGATATTTACCGTCAGATTTTTGAATACATCAAAGAAAATATTCCGTTTGACCGTATGATGATTCTTGCGCTCGATAAGCAAGATGCGAATTCTACTCGTAAGGATCGTGGCGGTAGCATTGTTTGCGTGGATGGTATTGATTCGGAGCAGTTCTCCGGTAAAAAGTTTACGCTTTCCGATAAGGGCCTTGCCGTTTTGGCTTTGCTCAAGAATCGTCCGGTAGAACGTATGTTCTCTTCGAACATGAACATGTACGTGCCTCGTATTGATAATAACGAAAAACGCAATATGGATATTCGCCAGTTGTTTGTGATGCCTATTGCAACAGAGAACAATGCGGAACAAGCGGAACTTGCCATTTGCCTAGAAAGCCGTACTCCGGGCCGTTACACCGAACACGAAATGGAACTTTTGAAGGCCTTTGCTGGTGTTGCCGGTTTTGCCTATGCACGCGCCTGCCAGTTTGAACAAGGCAAGGACCTTGCTTCTCGTGATGGTCTTACAGGCCTTATAAACCATCGCACGCTTCACGAAACGCTTCGTACCGAGAAGGTTCGCGCGAATCGCCAGCAGTACAATATTGGCGTGCTCATGATGGACATTGACCACTTTAAGAATGTGAACGACACCTATGGTCACCCGATTGGTGACGTGGTTATCAAGGGCATTGCTGGCGCTATCAGTGGTGAAATCCGCAAGGAAATCGACGTGGTCGCACGCTATGGCGGTGAAGAATTTGTTGTGGGTCTCATTGATACGACTCCAGAGGGCATGCTTGAGACTGCGGAACGTATTCGTGCGGCTGTGGGTAAATTGGAATTTGATGTCCACCAGGCTGCACCTCTTCGCGTAACGGTAAGTATTGGTGCATTCCTTGTGTCTCCGGAATTCCACGATATGAAGAAGGCGGTAAATAACGCTGACCAGGCGCTCTACAAGGCGAAGGAAGGCGGTCGTAATCAGGTAATCCAATATACCGTCCTCGAAGAACCCGTTGCAAGCGAAAAAGAAGCGTAGTCCCGGATGTTTACCTTTGTCGATTGGATTGTTCTTGTGGCGTACCTCTTGGTATCGCTGTTGATTGGCCTTTGGGTTTCCCGCGGTAACAAGAACCTCAAGGAATACATGTTCGGTGGCGGCGCCATGCCTTGGGTCGCCGTGGGCATTAGTCTCATTGCGACATCCGTGAGTGCGACGACGTTCCTCGGCGCTCCTGCCGACGTCTACGGCGACGACATGACGTTCCTCATGTTCCAAATCGGCGCTCTCTTCTCCATTGTCGTGGTGGGCTTCGTGTTTATCCCGCGTTTCCGTACGGCGGGCATCAACAGTGCGTACGAACTTTTCGAGCGCCGCTTTGGCTCCAAGGCTGTGCGCCGCCTTGCCGCGGTCTTCTACTGCCTGCATCTTCTGCTTCGTACGGGCATCCTGCTTTACGCTCCGTCATTAGTCCTTGCGCAAATCCTTCATGTGGATCTCAAGGTCGCAATCATCGTCTCTGCTGCGGTAGCCATTTTCTACACCTGGTTTGGCGGCATCAAGGCCGTCATTTGGACAGATGTGATGCAGTTCTGCGTGTTCTTTGGCGGTGGCATTTTGGTGCTTATCCTCATTTCGCATGCGGTGGGTGGCTTCGGCGAAATGGCGGCCCTCGCGAGCGAAGCTGGCAAGACCCGCTGGTGGAATCCGTCGATGGACATTGCCGACGCCCGCACGCTTATTTCGGCGGGCTTTGCTTACGCCATCCTTGAAATCGCTATCCGCGGTTGTGACCAGCAGTTTGTGCAGCGTTACCTCAGCTGCAAGGACGTGAAGGCCGCGAATCGTTCCAGCATCCTCTCTATGGTGCTTGGCTGCGCTGTTTCCATCGTGTTCTATTGGGTGGGCGCCGCTCTCTTTGTGTATTACAAGATTTCGCATGTCGCCTCCCTTCCCGAAGGCCTTGGCCAGAACGACGTGTTCCCTTACTTTATCGTAAACGGACTTCCGGTGGGTATTACGGGCCTTATCGTCGCTGCCATTTGTGCCGCCGCCATGAGTAGCCTTTCTGGCGCCATCAACAGCCTCAGCAATACTTCCGAGCACGACTTTCTCGGCTGGAAGGAGGACGAGGGCATTGGCGGCCTCAAGCGCGCTAAAATCTGGACGGTCGTCTGGGGCGTTTTGGGGGTGTTCTTCGCGCTCTTCGCTGCAACGCAGCAGGGGAGTCTCCTCAAGAACGCTCTCTTCTTCACGGGGCTTTTCACGGGACCGCTCCTTGGCATGTTCATTCTCGCGTTTTTCGTGAAGAATTTGCGCCCGTGGGCGGTGGTTGTCTCGGTGCTTTGTGGCATGGCGAGCCTCGTGCTTATCCAGGGAATTCCCGCCTTTGGCGTGCCTGCCCCGCTTGGCGGCATTTTCAGCTGGCCCTGGATGCCCTTTATCAGCATGACGACCACGATACTTGTCGCGATTGTCATTCGCTTTGCGATTGGGCTTGTCTCCAAATTCAAAAAATAGTACGTTGTAAATAACGCGTTGGTGCGTCGCCTTCCCATGCTTGACATGGTGTGAGGCTAGCTAAAGGAGTTTCTATGTCCAAACGTTTTCTCTCCGTTGCTTTGATTGCCGTTTCGGCCTTCGCATTCTCTGCTTGCGATTGCTGCAATAAGGCGTCCTCGGCTGCTCCTGTTGCGGTTGTTTCTGCCGCTGGTGAATCTGTTATCCCAAAGGTGGAACTTGCGGGTTATAAGTCCCAAAAGTTCGAGGCGAACCAGTTCATCGCAAGTTTTTCCGTAGAACTTCGCGATGCAAGTAAGGATGGCGTTTACAAAAAGCTTGCCGATCGCCGTTCCAGGATTTTTGACGCCGTGAAGAGTCTCGACATTGCTGAATCGAACATTGAGCAGAATAGCGTCTCTCTTACTAAGGACTGGACGTATCGTGATGGAGACCGCAAACTTGTGGGTTATGTCGCCCGCCAGCATTTTTTTGTGAAAATGGATTCCCGCAAGGACGCCGCAATGCTCACGCAAATGCTCTCCGTAGAGCCTGACGTGGAAATCTACCCGACCACTTCGACGCTCGCGAATGAGGATTCCCTACGGGGTGTGATTATTGAAGCCGCCGTGAAGGACGGCATGGACAAGGCCGAGCACTATGCTACAGGCGCAGGCCTCAAGCTTGGCCGCGTTCTTTATATCGGTGGAGAAGGGGAGGGAATGATTCCTTCCGGACATCGTTCGCATCTGCGCGGGAAAATGCTTCTCGCTTCCAACGGCATGGATGGCGCCGCTCCCGATGAAACCGCCATTGCCGATTCCGTCGAAATCAGCGCTAACGTCCGCCTCACTATAGAACTCAGGTAAGTTCCATCAGCCGTTTTTCGTAGACGCTTGCCATGCGGGCGAGCGTTTTTTCGTCAGGGGTCCCGCTGCATCCGTAAAAGCCGAGCGGTTTTTTCCATATCATGCCGGCGGCGTTCGCAGTCATTTCGAACGGGCGAAGCATTTCTTCGGCGGTGTATCGGTTTAGACCTTCGTGGCTGTAATGTTCTTCGGCGGCACCTGCAGTAAATACGACCATGACAGGCAAATTCTTTACAAAGTTGTCTGCGCTATAAACGATGGGGCTTAGCACCTGGTCTTGCCAGTCGCGCAAACTTGCGGGACTATTGTACCAGTAAATGGGAAATTGCCATACAATTGCTTTTGATTGTCTTAATATTGTAGTTTCTTTTTCGATGTCGAAATAACCATTGATCCTGTTTTTGTCAAGGGAATGTACGCAAAAAAGTTCATTTTTTTTGTGAATATCTGCTAAATAATTGTTGAATATGGAGTTATCTAAATTTGGATGCGAAATGAGTATGGTTGTTTTTAAAGGCATAATTTGAATTGTTGATAAGTTTCTGTGAGTCTTTGCACAATATTACAAAAAAATTATAATAAAATCAAAAAAGTTTTCATTTTACCAAAACTTTTTATTATCTTATGACTATATCTAGTGGGTCACTCCCCCGTTATTCCACAAGATATAGTAATTCTGGGTGTTTTGGCTGAAAAAGTCATTTTTGAGAGCCTTGCACTGGATAGAAGGATCAAACTGGATGATTTTTACCGTTAAAAAGCGTGACGGCCGCGAAATGCCGTTTAACATTGAGAAGATTTCTGATGCCATTATCAAGGCTTTTAGAGCTTCTGGAGAATTAAGCGAACAAATTAAAGCTTCTCAGGACCAGCTGGATCTTTTGGGTCATGAGGACTTGCTTACCAGCACCGCCCTCAAGGTTTCCGCTTACGCTGTGGGTCGCCTTGAAGCCGAAGGCAAAAATAAACCCGATATCGAAGAAATTCAGGATGCCGTCGAAAAGGCTTTGACGGAATGTGGCTATGGTGTGACCGCCAAGAGCTACATCCTTTATCGTGCCGAACGTACCCGCGTTCGTGAAGTCAACACACGCCTCATGCACACGCTTCGTGATATTACGTTCAGTTCTGCTAAGGAATCTGACCTCAAGCGCGAAAATGCAAATATCGATGGTGATACCGCCATGGGTACCATGCTCAAGTATGGTAGCGAATCCGCCAAGCATTTCTATACGATGATGATGCTCAAGCCGGAACACAGCCGCGCCCACATGGAAGGCGATATCCATATTCATGATTTGGATTTCTATTCCCTTACCATGACCTGCTGCCAAATTGACTTGATTAAGTTGTTCAAAAACGGCTTCAATACGGGGCATGGTCACCTTCGCGAACCGAAGGACATCCGCAGCTACGCTGCCCTTGCCGCTATTGCTATTCAGTCCAACCAAAACGACCAACATGGTGGCCAGTCTGTACCGAACTTTGACTACGCCATGGCCGATGGTGTTCGTATTACTTACCGCAAGGCTTATCTCTCTAACATGGTAAAGGCTCTTATGCTCTTTACGGGTAAGGATGAGGAAGAAATCTTGCCGTTGGTTAAGAAACTTCACGCCGAAATGGCCGAGATGGGCATGGTTGCGACGCTTGTCCCGAACGAAAAGTTCGTGGAAGCCGAAGCCCGTGAACTTTCCAAGACTTACGAAATCGAGATGGTGATGAAGTCTCAGAAGTTTGCCGAAAAGCAGGCTTTTGAAGAAACGGACAAGGCCACGTTCCAGGCTATGGAAGCCTTTGTTCACAATTTGAACTCCATGCACAGCCGCGCCGGTGCCCAGACTCCGTTCTCCAGCATCAACTACGGCATGTGCACCGAACCGGAAGCCCAGCTTGTGATGAAGAACCTCCTTCTCACAACGGAAGAAGGTCTCGGCGGTGGTGAAACGGCTATTTTCCCGATTCAGATTTTCCGCGTCAAGGAAGGTGTCAACCTCAATCCGGGCGACCCGAACTACGACTTGTTCAAGCTCGCTTGCCGCGTGAGTGCCAAGCGACTTTTCCCGAACTTCAGCTTCCAGGATGCTCCGTACAATCTGCAGTACTACAAGCCGGGCCATCCGGAAACCGAAATTTCTTACATGGGTTGCCGTACCCGCGTCATTGGCAACAATTACGACCCGAGTCGCGAAATCTCTTACGGCCGTGGCAACCTGAGTTTCACTTCCATTAACCTTCCGCGTATTGCTATCAAGATGAAGTCCGTGGACTTGTTCTTCAAGGAACTTGACCGTATGCTTCAATTGGTGAGCGACCAGCTCATGGAACGCTTTGCGGTGCAGAGCAAGCGCAAGGTGAAGAACTTCCCGTTCCTCATGGGGCAGGGCGTGTGGATTGATTCCGATAAGCTCGGCTGGGAAGACACGGTGGGCGAGGTCATCAAGCATGGTACGCTTTCCATCGGTTTCATCGGCCTTGCGGAAACCTTGGTGATGCTTACCGGCAAGCACCACGGTGAATCCGAAGCCTCCCAGGAACTCGGCCTCAAGATTATCAGCCACATGCGTGAATTCTGCGACAAGGAATCCAAGCGCCTTGGCCTCAACTTCAGCTTGCTTGCCACTCCGGCCGAAGGCCTTTCTGGTCGCTTCGTCCGTATGGACAAGAAGAAGTTCGGTAATATCCCGGGTGTGACCGATCGTGATTACTACACCAACTCGTTCCACGTGCCGGTGTACTACAAGATTTCGGCCTTCAAGAAACTTTCTCTTGAAGCTCCGTATCATGCCCTTACCAATGCGGGCCATATTAGCTATGTTGAACTTGATGGCGACCCGAGCCAGAACCTCGAAGCCTTTGAGAAGATTGTTCACCACATGGCAAAGGTCGGTATCGGCTATGGTTCCATTAACCACCCGGTGGACCGCGACCCGGTCTGCGGCTTTGTAGGCGTTATTGGTGATGTTTGCCCTCGTTGCGGACGTAGCGAAGGTCATGCCATCTCGCTCGAAAAGATTGAAGAACTTCGCAAGAAGTTCCCGGGAATGCCTGCCTTCCGCGGTATCAGATAAGTTTTAATCAAGGAGCAAAGTAAAATGTCAGAAAAAGAAAAATCTCAATATGGCGAGGGCGTAGGTTTTGAACGCATCCGCCGCATCACCGGTTATCTCGTGGGTACAATCGACCGCTTCAACAATGCAAAGCGCGCCGAAGTGAACGATCGCGTAAAGCACGGTGTATAATAGAGCTGGTGACCTGGGTGAAACTTGCCCAGATCACTAGAGTCATGGCGGCCTAGAGCCGCCATCTCTTTTTTCAAAATTACCAACTAGATTAAATTATGTCTGATTATCCTCGTTTACGCATTGCTGGCATTGAACCCGAATCTTTTGTTGATGGTCCAGGTATCCGTTTGACTGTATTCACCCAGGGGTGCCACCATCATTGCCCTGGCTGTCAAAATCCGCAAACACACGATTTTGAAGGCGGACGCTATATTGAACTTGACGAGATTCTCGCGATGATTGACGAAAACCCGTTGCTCGATGGCGTTACGTTTAGCGGCGGCGATCCGATGGATCAGGCTGCAGCCCTTATTCCCCTTGCCCGCAAAATCAAGGAACGGGGCCTCAATCTTGTGATATTCACTGGCTATACTTACGAACGACTGGTGGAGCTTGAGTCGGAACGCCCGGAACTCTTGGAACTTTTATCGTTTGCCGATATACTTGTCGATGGCCCGTTTATTATGGCCCAGAGGTCTTTGGAACTCAAGTTCCGCGGTTCTATGAACCAGCGTCTCATTGACGTGCAGCAGACGCTTTCGGCGGGCCACGTGGTGATTCACAAAATACAGATTGACGAACAGGCCGAACATCCGGACTGGAAATTAAACCAATAAGATTAGGCGATGGTCTCGGCGAGGAGCGCGAAGGGCTCGGCGCCGGTAATGCGCACCTGCAGTTTTTGCCCCGCGGGGAAGCGTCCTTGCAGGGCTACGGGGCGGTAGGCTGTGTTGCGCGCGATGGTGGTGTTGGCCCGGTAGCCGGGTTTTTCGGTGATAACGGTACACTGGCTACCGACCCAATCGCGGTTGTTTTCAAGAGCGATTTTTTGGAATGCGTCAAAGAGTCTTGCCGAACGCTCATGCTTGAGCGCGTCGGGGACGCATATTCCGGATTCAAGACGTGCGGCTACCGTGCCCGGGCGCGCGACGAATCGGGTAATGTTGCAAACCGTGGGGCGGGTCTCTTGCAAAAGTTGCAGCGTTTCTTCAAAATCTTCGGGTGCCTCACCTGGGTGCCCTACAATCAAGTCGGTGCTGAGAGTAAAGCGCGAAAAACGCTTGGCGAAGGCATGGGCGAGCGTGCGGTAGTCTTCTGCGGTGTGGCGCCTGTTCATGAACTTTAAAACGCGGTCACTTCCGCTTTGTACGGGCAGGTGGATAAACTGGTAAATGCGGCTGTCGGTAAAGCAATCCAAAAGAGCGTCTTGGTATTGGAGTACGTGCCGCGGGTTTCCCATACCCAGCCGAATCCGGTAATCGCCGGGCACATTCACCAGAATCTTCTGGACGAGTTCCGCAAGATTCGTTCCACGGTCAAATCCATAGCAGGCGCAGTCCTGGCCGGTCAACTGAATTTCGAGGCAGCCGTCGGCCACGAGCTCGCGCACGCGGGCCACAATAAAATCGGGCGCAAAACTGCGCAGCCTGCCTTTGACCAGGTGTGTGCTGCAAAAGGCGCAAGCATCCAGGCACCCTTCTTCGATATTCACGATGCCCACGAACGGCGATTCGCGCAAAACGCCTACGCCCGTACATCTAGATTCAATTTCGGCTAAGCTGGTAAAGCGAACCTGTGGGCAAACCTTCGTGGCTTCTTCCACAAAATCCTTCGGAGCGCAACCCGTGATGTAAATTGGAGCTGTTGGGTGCGCATCGTGGGCGGATCGTAAAAGCTTGATGGCGCCAGAGTTCCCCTTGACCGTGCAAACGTTCAGGTAAAAGGTAATCGGCGCATCATCTACCGCCGCGTCATCAGTCTTAGCGCCATCAGCCTTCGTATCACCAACTGTTGCGCCGTTGGTTGGTGAGCCTTTCTTTAAAGTCGTGTCAGGAAATTGAAACGAAATTTCGACATTTGGATTCGCGGTCTTTAGCGCCCGTGCAATCTTCTCGCCATCTCCAAAATTGGCGGCGCATCCCTGGCTCAAAACAAAAATTTTTTTGTAGGCTTCGCTCATTTTTCAAAGCGTTCCAAAGTAATGCCGGTATAGTAATGGTTGAGAATAGTGGCAAAGTCTTGCCCTGCGGCGGCACGGGCGCGTACTCCCATTTGGCACAGACCAACGCCGTGTCCAAAGCCCTTGCCCTGAATGACCCACCCGTTGTCGTCGTGGCCAATTCTAAAAAAGCTGGAGGGGAGTATGGACCCGTTCTTTTTAAAAAGCCAGCGGACCTTGTCTCCAACGACCTCATATGTCCCTTTGTCGGTGTTGATTTCGAGCGTCAAGATTCTGCCACTGGGAAGCGTGTCCAAAATGGATATGCTATACACAGAACTGAAGTTTGTGATTTTTGCCTTGGTCTCTTTGGCATTCTGTTTGAATAAACTAACGGTTTCCTTGTCGCTGAATTTGCGTTCCCAGTTCGTGTAGCTCGATTCATTGCACCATGGCGTGCCGTCGGGTCGCAGGTCTGGCTTGCTCTGCAAGTAGGGAAGCTCCTCGCGTTCCCAGGTGGCAAGTGTTTCGGTTTCACCGCCACAAGTGGAATGGTAATAGGCAATAATAAATTCGCCGTTGTAAGTCATCACGATTCCGGCTGTTTTTTTGACCGCACTGTCGGTGAGTGTCGTTGCGCTTGCGAGTCCTTTGTATACCTGGTCCTTGGTGTCGGCGAAAATATCGAACCCAAGGGACTCGCGACTTCCAAAATGCTTGTAGGCGTAGGTGCGTGCTGCAATGGCTTGTGCTTCGAGGGCGCTGAACCTGCTGCTGTCGAGCTTGCCGATTTCGTAGGGAATCACGCCACGCAAATATTCTTCGACCGGAACGATGTTGATGGCGGTAAGGGTGTTCCCATTGGCGGTGATTTTGAAGTCCCCGGGAAAGCATGAATACTTAAGTGATTTGCTGTCGGGGGCTACGCTAGTGCAACGGTCCACTTGCTTTAGCGTGAGTGAATTCTCGGTTTTGGCAAACCAGCCCTTGAGTACTTTAAGCTTGCCGTTAAGCGCTTTAATGGAGTATTCCTCGCCGTTATGTTTTACAAAAAGTTCCTTCTCGTTGGTGTAGACGCCTACGCGAACCGGACGATTTAGATTGGACGGAATTTTTTTTGCAACGATGGAACTCGCATTAGACGTTGTTGTTGGCGTTGTTGTTACGGTTTCGGCCTCGATAGGCACAAATTCCATGGGCTGAACGCTATCAATTTCACCGGGCAAATCAAAATCGTCGGCAGCATACAATGCGACCGACGAAATTAAAGCGAATGCCAAAATCCGGAGCGAATTCACCTGATACTCCGGCGAACAGTTATTTCTTCTTCAACTTGGCCTGAGTTTCCTTGGCCATTTTGCGAAGTTTGGATTGGTTCAGGGATCTGTCGGCAGTCGAAATCTTGTCGACGAACAGGTCTCCGTTCAGGTGGTCTGTTTCGTGCTGGATGCAGCGAGCAAAAAGACCTTCGCAGTGACGGATTTCTTGCGGTTCACCATTGATATCAAAGAAGCGGACCGCGACCTTGTCGGGGCGAACCACATTGCAAAAGATATCGGGGAGCGAAAGGCAACCTTCGTCATAGTCCGCGGGCTTGGCGTCTTCTTCCGGTTCCCATTCTGGGTTGAACATAATGTATGGGTTAGGATCTTCTTCGCCGGGAATGGCGGTGTCTATGACTACGAGTCTAATGCTTTTGCCGATTTGCGGGGCGGCAAGACCGCAGCCCGGAGCGTCGTACATGGTTTCGAGCATGTCTTGCGCAAGCTGGCGAAGTTCAGGCGTGATTTCGGTGATAGGTTCGCATTTTTTGCGAAGCACCGGATCGCCGTAAGTTCTAATTGGAAGAAGTGCCATAATTTTCCTTGGACTTTGATTTGATTACTTCTTTTCTTCGGGCTTGGCTTCGGCGTTCAGCACGCGGAGGATTGCCTGCTTTTCGAATTCAATCAAAGTAGTGGAGGCCGTACGGATGGTAACCGTGGAGGAACCTTCTTCCATGTTGGTAATGACGCCCACGATGCCAGCGGCGGTCATGACCTTGTCACCCTTCTTGAGTGCCTTGCGCATGGCGTCCATCTGCTTCATTTCCTTGCTCTTCGGGCGGATAAAGAAAAGCCACATCACAACAAAAAGGAGAATGAGCGGGAGGAAGCTCGCGAGAGCGCTCGGCTGTTCCGGCTGGGCGGCATCCTGTGCAAAAACGGAAGCAGCTGTGGCGAGAGTGATAAGAAGAGTCTTGATTTGCATATTTGAACCTTAAAGGGTTGATTGTTTAAATTCGAGTATAAAGATAGCAAAAAAGAAGCCGGAGATGCGGGGATGTTCCTACACGAGCTTCTTGTCTAAGAGCGGGAATATGCGGTTGAGTTCCAGTAGGTCGAGAATCTTGTCGAAGTCGGCGTAAAAGAAGTCGATACTTTCGAGCGGTGCGTGAATGTCGTATGAACTAGAGGGCTGCAACAACTGCTTTTGCACAAGCGGAGCGAGTGTCCGCATGGTGAGCGTGAACCCGTGCATAGATTTTTTTGCTTCGCTTTTCAACTGTTCTGTGCTAATGGCGTAGAGTCCGTCGTGTAGCGGAGCTTTGCTCTCGCGGGCGAGCTTTATAAAGGTGCTGAGCACCATCTGGTCCGTCATCGAAAGTATATTTGGCGAAACCTTTTGGTGAAGGGCGCGATAACGGAGCGTTTCGTAAAGTAACGGGATAATCTGCAGGCTTTCGGCCCGTATAACTTTGTCTTGGATTTGCTCGCCCTGAATTTTCACAACGCCTAGATCCTGCAACGAAAGCAAAAGCTTGTCGACATCATGGACGCTTGTGCCGTTGATTGCGGCAACGCACTCGCACAAAGTGCTTAGACGAATGTTGTCGGAGCCGCTCTCTTGCAGGTGGCTCTTGAATACAAAGAGCAGCGAAGGCAAAGCCTGAATTAAATCGGAACGCTTCTTGTTTTCTTGGGCAATGTGGTTGCGTGCGGCAAGGAATGTCAATATGGAGCTAATCCATCCGGGTTTTTGTTCAAGGGTGGACTGTAAAACCGATTGCTCGATGATTAGAATTTCGGAATCCTCGACGGCTCGGAGCGATTGCTCGCGAGGGGCGTTTTCGAGTAGACTAAATTCTCCGACAATGCTTCCGGGACCGTAATAATGCAATGTGCCGCAGTCGTTCGAGACTCCTGAAAGCAACCCGGATTTTACAATATACAGGGAACTGGCCTTGTCGCCTTCAAGGCAAAGATATTCTCCAGTCTTGAGTATCATTAGAGCGCCCCCTTGATGTTGTTTTCGAATCGGAGGGCGGCCAGATAATACTTTATTTTATCTGTATTCGTAGCGAATTGCGTCTCGCTCTTGGCGTCAAGCCAACCAAAGCGGAGCATGCGAATCCACTCGCTGACTTCAATATCCAGACCCTTACTTTTAAAGTAGGCAATCCAATCGGGAGCGTCTTTCTTTTGAGTGTGGTCTGCGGCTGCGAGTTTAATCAAAAGTTTCTTTTGAAGTAAACTTAGCTGGAACGGCTCCCAAGGGACGTTGTGTTCTGTAGCTTTGAGGTAGTCGGTAAAGATTCTCAGCAAAAGAGGGCTTGCGATTCGAATTTCGGAATCGTTCCCTGCATCTTGGAGGCTAATGAACTCGCGGCGGGCGAGCGCCTTGAGATCCTCCTGGATAGCCGCTTCCGGGATTCTTGTTTGCCAGTGGAATTCCCTGATGAGTTCTGCGGTGGGGTAGGTTGTTTTGGCTTTGAGGTGGCTGCAGTACTCGGCGAGGCTCTTGAGCGTGTTTTCGCACCTTGCGCTATGCAGCGAATCTTTGAGGCGGTGCGTTTTGGTCGAGAGATTCTTGATGACGGCGAGGAGCCACACGGGGAGCGTTTTGAGCTCCGATTCCATGCATTCTTCAGAAACTATCGTGATGGTTGAATCCTGAGTTGCTTCAATGGAATACTGGAATTTTTCGCGTTCCAAAAGCGCCGCAACCCCGACGAGGTCGCCGGGGTGCATCGTAAATACGACTTTGCGGATTCCATCCTTGCGGTCCACGGCAACAAGTTCACCTTCGTTCAAGATGACAATGTTGCGTTTGCCTGAGTCTGGAGAGAATACAACAAAACCCGCCTTCACACGTGACCGCGTGGGCGGGATAATTTGCTGGTGGGAATCCCCCGTAATCATCGGGAAATAACCCTCAATGCCTTAAATTAGGCTTCGCGTTCTTCGATACGGGCTGCCTTACCGCGGAGCTCGCGCATGTAGTAAATGCGAGCCTGACGGACCTTACCACCCTTGTCGAGTACGATAGAATCGATACGCGGGCTGTTGACCGGGAAGATACGTTCGACGGCCACGGCACCGGACATCTTACGAACGGTAAGAGTCTTAGAAATGCCAGAGTTCTTCTGCTGGATAACAACACCCTTGAACGGCTGGATACGTTCCTTGGTGCCTTCAATAACCTTGACGTTAACGGTGACTGTGTCGCCAGCGCGGAATTCCGGCACGTTGGTCTTCACGTTTTCGTTATGGATTGCTTCAATGTTCAGGGACATAATGTGTACCTCGTAATTATTTGTCGCCAAATTTAGTATTTAATTCCAATTTTTCAAAGATGTCAGGGCGTCTTTCTTGCGTTCTTTTTAAAGATTCTTGACGTCTCCACTCTGAAATGTTCTTATGATGGCCCGAAAGCAGCACTTCGGGGACCTTTTTTCCTTCAAATTCCTCGGGACGCGTGTAGACCGGCCACCCCAGTACGCCCTGGGCGAACGAGTCCGTTTCTCCGGATTCCTTGTGCCCGAGAGCCCCGTCCAGCAGTCGCACTACGGCGTCTGTTACGATCATGGCCGGGAGTTCGCCTCCGCTGACCACAAAATCGCCGATGGAAATCTCCAAATCGACCTCGGACTGGCGGATGCGGTCGTCGATGCCTTTGTAATGCCCGCATACGAGTACCAGATGGCTCTCCTGGGAGAGTTCCTTGGCAATCTTATGCGTGAAGGGTACGCCGTCTGCTGTAAGGTAAATGACTTTTCCACCGTCTTGTTTGACCCCTGTGCTGCGGATGGCCTTAGCCAAGGGTTCCGGTCGGAGAACCATTCCCGGTTCGCCGCCATACGGCACGTCGTCGACCTGGCCATAGTCGTTAATGGCGAAATCGCGCAGGTAGACGGTGTTGAATTCCATGAGCCCTTTCGCTTGGGCGCGGCCCATAATGGAACTCTTCATCGGGGCGAACATTTCGGGGAATATGGTAATGCAATCTATTTTCACCTTGCCTCCGCACTGTGATCTTCGGGGCAGAGCGCCCGCAGGTAGTCAGAGTCGCAAACGATGAACTTGCCGTCTTCGTCAATAGCCTTGACGCAATCGCCAATCCACGGGGCGAGGACGGACTTTGTGCTGAACTCCGATTCGAATTCCGCATCGAACTTGATGTCGAACGCATTCACGGTCGGAAGTTCCACGACTTCTAGGACCTCGCCAATGTCGCGCCCGTCCTCGGTATGTACGCGGAAACCTTCCAGGTCGTCCAGGTAGTACTGTCCTTCTGGCGCGGGGAGCCTTTCGGATTCCGAAATCATCACATCGCCGTTCACGAGGAACGCCACGGATTCTGGCGTGTCGTAGCCCTTGAACTTCAAGAGCCAAAGTGTATTCGCCTGTCTGGAATCTTCAATTTCCAGTTCCAGCGTTTCACCGTTCGTCTTTTGGACGAGCACGTTCTTGAGGCTTGTGTGCCGCTCGAGGTCGTACGTCAAGGGCATGGCCTTAATGTAGCCTTTGACCCCATGGGCACGCATGAGCTGGCAGACGGTGATGTAGTTACTGGAATCGGGCATTTTCTTTTAACAATGAACAATTTCAACAAGCGAAGCGTGTAACTAAAAAAAGTCCCGCACGGAATTGCTTCGTAGGCGGGACTCTTTTTAATCTTTTGCAGATTAGGCTTCAGCGGCCGGAGCTTCGGCAGCCGGGGCTTCGGCGGCGGCTGCAGCTTCAGCGGCAGCGGCTTCCTTAGCGGCCTTTTCGGCTTCGATCTTAGCCTTGGCCTTCGGGCCGAGCTTTGCCTTCTTGGCCTTTTCAGCCTTCGGAGTGGCGGTCTTGCCTTCGATAGAACGACCGGCTCTGACTTCGTGGAAGAGTTCCATGATGCCAACCTTCTTGAGGAGGTTGCGGACGGTGTCGGACGGCTGAGCACCAACAGAGAGCCACTTCATGACCTTTTCTTGGTCGAAGCGGATTTCCGGAGTCTTGAGGTTCGGATTGTAGAAACCGACCTGTTCGATAAAGCTATCGTCGCGGGCCTTGCGGCTGTCGATGACGACTGCGCGATAAATCGGGTTGTGACGCTTGCCAAAACGAGCGAGACGAATAACAGTAGACATTTTAACCTCTTTTGGGGTTCCCCGAAATCGGGGGTTGTTGTTTATTTGTCGCCAAATATAGCAATAGACCCTTTGTGTGTAAAGGACGGAATTGTAAATTTTTCCGTTGTTTACATATAAATTAATTTGTAAAAATTGTCAAAAATGCCGAAAATTGCTGAAATTTAGCTAAAAATGGCGGTTTTTACCTATCCTTTTTGAACGATTTTCCCTGCCGGGTTCTGGATTTGGGACTTGAAAATGGCATATTTCGAGGGAGAAATGATATGGTAGAAGGCGTCCTGGACCATGGAATCGACGTTAAAGGCGAAGGAATCAAAGTGATATCGGTAACTTTCGGTGGAGTTGTCGAACCCAAAAACATGGGGCCTTTGAAAATTTTGTTGTTCCGAAATTTCGATGAGGTTCGCGGCGACCCAGTCGTTTGCGCACACAAAAAGGTTTCCCTTGCCACGGGTGAGTGGCTTTAAATTGGTTATGGCTTTTTTGAGGGCTTTTTCTGGAGTTGTATGGTGACTGTTCGCAAAAACTTCAAAGTCGTAAGGGCTTGCGAATTCCCGGTTCGTAAATTCCTGCACTTTGAGGCCTGCCATCTTTAAGCCTTCGAGGCGCTTTTGCGACCACACGCTTGCATGGAAGGGCGAAAGGTAATTGATTTCGCGAATTCCTTGTTTGACCAGGTAATTCCCGACGAGAATACCTACGTTCTTGTTGAACGAAACGTTAAAGTACGCCCATTTCTTTTTGTTTCGCGTTGTTCTCGGAAATTCCTTGATGGGCTGTTCCCACCACACCGAAATGGAACCTTTGAATTTGGCAAAGTGCTTAAATAGGCGGGAAGGCTTATCAATGAGCCAGGTTGAAATAAAAGCCCCAAGGCAAAGTTTTGAATCGTTGTATGGAACCGGATTGCTAAAAATAAGTTTGTCTGTGTTTTCGTGATAGCCCACAAAATGTATGCCTATGTTGTGTTCTTGCGCAAAGGCGGTGAATGTGCGGAATACCTCTTGTTCGCGTTCCGATTCAATTAAAAAGTGTCCAAGGGCATCGCTGCGGTGAATAAACAGAATGTAGCTCGTTTGGTCAACGTTTTTTTCGCCTGTAAAGGAATAGCTGGAACCGACTTTTTGCAAAATGCCTTGGGCTACCTTTTTTTTAATAAAGCGTCGAATGTGGTAAGTTGATGTTTTATAATGTATAGAGAGTTCTTTTAACGAGGGGAGAGCAGCGAAGGTGTTGAGGTAGCCGTTTTCTAGGTCTTGCTCAAAAAGTTCTTCGAGCATGTCGGTCGGTTCAATGGGAGTTGAATCTATGGGGGCGTCCCCTAAAAAGAACCCTTTGCCGTGGAGGGCTACAATACTCCCTTCGGCGACGAGCTCTTGGTAGGCCTTGGTCACGGAACCAAAGGAAACCTGCAGGTTTTGGGAGAGTTTCCGAATAGAGGGTAGTTTTTGCCCTTTGTTTTGGACTTCCAAAAGGATTTTCTTTTTTATTTGCTCGACAATCATATATAACAGCTGTAACAGTTTTTAATGAATTTAATAATTTAGAACGAAAGAAGCAATTGGTATGAGTATAAATTTAAGCAAAAAAAGGAATTTCTATGAATTTAAAGAAATGGATTGCGCTAATGGGAATTGTTAGTATGGCGATGTTTGGATGTGACGATGGTGGAGCGACCGAACCTTCTACGGTCAATCCCGAGTCCAGCACAACTCCGGATGTCGGCACCTCGAGTGCCGCTCCGGACGTTCTCTTGTCTAGCGCCTCTCAAGATGTAATGCAATCCAGTGCGGTTGTTGATGTGGCTTCTTCAAGCGCAATTGCCACTTCTAGTGCCATTCCGGACGCGGTGACTTCGAGCGCTGCGGGCGATGTGACTATAACCTCTAGTGCTACTGTAACATCTAGCGCCACTGCGGATGTAGTGACTTCGAGTGCGACTCCGGATGTTGTGACATCTAGCGAATCATCGGAACCTTCGTCATCGGCAAATGCTCCGGCTGCTGGCGGAAGAACCTTTGATTCCATGTTCTTTGGCGCCTGGGTCGGTGGCCCGGAAGAAACTCCGCAGCCGTCTGCCGCAAATGTCGCCGCGTTCGAAAAACTGCAGGACCGCCATCTGGATGTCATCAGCGTTTTTTCGCTCTGGCAGTATAACGACTGGAACTGGACGCGTACTTATGCGGATATCGCCAAGCAGAACGGCTCTATTTTGCTTGTGACCTGGATGCCGACTCCTTATACGGCGGCAGATATTTTAAGCGGCCAGTGCGATAGCTACATTGACGACTTCGCCCGCGGCGTGAAGGATTTCGGTGATGAAATCTGGCTCCGTCCGCTGCATGAGGCGAACGGTGACTGGTACACCTGGGGAACCGGCAAGGATGGCG
>JAKSIM010000031.1 GCA_024398845.1 Fibrobacter sp.
CGGGCGGCACTGCGCTGGAAGTTCCGCTGGCACTTTCGGGCTTGCTGTCGCTGGATTCAACAGCGGGCGGCACTGCGCTGGAAGTTCCGCTGGCACTTTCGGGCTTGCTGTCGCTGGACTTGGTCGCAGGGACGGCGCTTCCGTTGAGGATGGTGGCTACAACTTCGCCACCGCACTTGATGGAATAACCGTCTTCGGTGACGTCCACGGCTTCGCACTTGACGCAGCTGTTGCCTTCGTCGCCCTGTTCGCCCTGTTCGCCGTTCAGCACGACGCCGAGGGAATCCCCGTCGCAAATGAGCTTGAGGCCGCTCTTGTCGTCGAGAGCCTTGACGGTGCAGCCCGTGCCATCGTCGCCGGTTTCACCTTTTTTGCCCTGGTCGCCGGTTTTGCCCTTCTGGCCATCCTTGCCGTTGAGCACGTACCATTCGGTATCGTAGCAAATGCGGAGGGTATTGTCGGTCTTGTTGAATGCGAGTTCGCCTTCGTTAGCCTTGGCGCATTCCGGGAGGCTGTCGGCATCAAAAGCGAGGACCGCGGTATTGTCTATGTTGTTCGTGGTAGATTCGTCACCGCAGCCGCTAAAAACGGCTATGGTTGCAGCGACTGCCAACGAACCACAGATTTTTGTTTTCGTTAATTTCATACTTGTACCTGTGGTTGCGGATTAGTTGCCGGCTGCCGGGGTTTCCGGAGTTTCGAACTGTTTCTTGTATTCGTCGGTCTTCATGTAGTCCTGGGCGGACATGTTCATGATGCAACGGACGGAGAATGCATACATTTTGCTATCAGTGTCAATGCTGATGGCTTTCTCACTGACGTCAAAGGCTGCGCGGTATGCGTAAGAGGCTTCCCAACCGGATTCTTCTGCGGCAATCCAGAAATGAGCGGAATTCAAAAGTTCATTGAAATCTTTAAAGACGGGCTCGTATTTATTCGTTTCGTCGTTAACGTCGTAGCTTAATTCACCGTAACCTGCGCCGACAACCATGAAGCCATAGGTGTCCTCGGCCTGCACGCCGCCGTTGGTGCTCCAAATGGGCATGTCGTTACCGTCGTAGGTGGTGCCGCGGAGCATGATGCCAGAAACATCGTCTTCATCGTAATAATCGTTTGCTGTTCTGATTTCTGCGGCTCTCTTGGTGCTGTTCACGTATTTACTGAGATTTTCCCAGTCGGTTCCGGTCGGAATGTGGTAGCCATCGGGGCAGATGCCCTGGTAGTTCTTCTTGATTGTTCCAATGGATACATCGTTGTTGCTGAGGTGCTCGTCCATCGCTTCGGACCAGGTGTAAAGACGGCCGAAGGTTTCGCAGTACTCTTCGTCATTGTTGTAGCAGGTACCACCCTTGGAGGCGTCGTTCACGTTCTGGCCTGCCCAGACCTGGTTTCCGATAATCACGAGACCGTTCGGCAAGGAACCTTCGGTCAAGGTCGTCTGCTGATTTTCGGGGCCTTCACCGGAACCCGAGCCTTCACCGGAACCCGTGCCTTCACCGGAACCCGAGCCTTCACCGGAACCCGTGCCTTCTCCCGAGCCGGAACTTTCCACGTTCTTGCCGTTCATGAGCCAAACGGTGTCCTTTTTGCAGGTGACCATCGCCACGGTGTCGCCCATGTCGGTCACCTTGGTCATTTTGCAGCTTTCGCCGGCTTCACCTTGTTCGCCCTTGTCACCCTTTTCGCCGTTCAGCACGACGCCAACGGAATCTTCACCGCACACAATCTTGTAGCCGGATTTGTCCTTGAGCTGCTTTGCTGTGCAGTCGTCGCCTGCGTTGCCCTTTTCGCCCTGCTTGCCCTTGTCGCCCTTGTCGCCATCGGCACCGTTCAGGTTCATCCATTCACCGTCCATGCAGTACATGAGTTCTTCGGTGGTGGTTACAAAGCCTATCTGGCCTTCCATGGTGGAATCGCACTTGGGGAGAGTCTTGAGGGTGTAGTCCTCGATGGCGACGGTGGCGTAGTTGTTGTTCGTGGTTTCGTCACCGCAGGCGGTGAGGCCGAAAATAGCGAGGCCCGCGACGGCAACGCTTGCATAGGCGATGTGTTTCATTGTAGCTCCTTGGACGTTTGTCCAACATTTGGTTAGGACGCCCCCGTAAGTGGGGCGACATTTGCTATAGCAAATATAAGTTTTTTTTACAATCGGCTGTAAAAATGTGTTTTTTTTGTGACATTCTGTCAACGGGCGATGTTACACCCCTAAAAAAAGTTATTTTAAGTGTTATGAACAAGCTTATGTCCTACCTTTTGCCAGGAATTCTCGTCTTGGCCGTTTTTTCGTTGATTACGTCCTTTTGGGTACCTGTCGAAACGTCCAGTGAATCTTGGTATGTTTACCTGACCCTGGCCATGTGGGCTTTGTGCATTGTGGTCCCCTGTGTGGTGTACTACCTCAAGACACCTCCCGGAATCAGCTACAAGTAGGTTTGCGTGGGCGCTTTTTTTTATATTTGCGCTCATGTTAAAAATAGGCGTGATGGCTTCCGGTGGAGGAAGCAACTTTAAGGCGATTATTGACCGCATTGGCGAGGGTGATTTAGAAGCCCAGTGCAAGTTCTTGATTACGAATAATGCTGCTTGCGGTGCTGTGGAACATGCTAAAATGTACGGCATTCCCGTATTCCATATTTCCGGGAAAACTCACCCGGTAGAATCTGAATACGAGGCTGCGTTATGCAGGGTGCTTGACGAATCCCCTGTGGATTTGCTTATTTTGGCAGGCTACATGAAAAAATTGCCCGATGTTTTTGTGGCAAAGATGCCCGACAGAATTTTGAATATCCACCCGTCGCTTTTGCCCAAGTACGGTGGCAAGGGCTTTTGGGGGATTCACGTGCACGAGGCCGTGGTGGCCGCGCACGAAACGGAATCTGGGGCGACTGTGCATTTGGTTGGGCATGAAATTGATGGTGGCCGAATATTGGCGCAGGTAAAGGTTCCCGTGATGCACGACGATACGGCGGCTTCTCTCCAGGCGCGTGTGCTGGAGCAGGAACACGAACTTTATTGGAAAACCATCAGGGATTATGCGAAGAGCCTTGGTTTATGAAATTTAAGTTGCCGAGTTTTTTAGAGGGTGTCGAGGCACCGGTCGATGGCGAGGTGGCCGTGCGTAGGTATGCTGCCGAGAACTTGGGTGCTGGCGGTTCGGGTATCGCTCCGCTGGTCGTTGGCATTGACGAGGTGGGGCGTGGACCGCTTGCTGGCCCTGTGGTGGCTTGTGCCGCGGTGCTCAAGGCTCCCGATGCTCTTTTGACGCTGAACGATTCCAAGAAGTTGACCCGCCCAAAGCGCGAGGCCATGTTCGAGAGCGTGAAGGAGGCCTGTGCCTGTTACGCGATTGCGAGCGCGAGCGTCAAGGAAATTGACGAAATGAATATTTTGGAGGCCGACTTTTTGGCCATGCGCAGGGCTTTGCAGGCTCTTGGGATGCCTGGCATTGAAGAATCCGCTCCCGAAATCCCCATCGAAGTCAAGGGATCCTTTACCGATGCACTTGGGACGCCTCTCTCGTCTCTTGGATTGCCACGCCCTGACGGGCTCGCAATGACACCGGAGGGTTCCGCTCGTCTCACGTCTGACGGGCTCGCAATGACACCGGAGGAGGCTTCTTCACTAACCACTAACCACCAACCACAAACCACTTTAATCGCTGTTGATGGAAATTTGAAGATTCGCGGGGTGCCGTCCGATTGCCAGCTTGCGGTTATCAAGGGCGACGGGCGCGTGGCGAGCATTTCGGCGGCTTCCATTTTGGCCAAGGTGTTCCGTGACCGCTATATGGACAAACTTGCCGAAACATACCCGGCCTACGGCTTTGAAAGGAACGCAGGCTACGGGTCCAAGGCTCATTTGGATGCAATTCGTAAATTTGGGTTAACGCCGGAACACCGCCGGAGTTTTCACCCTAAAAGCATCCAGCTCGAATTGCCCCTATAATTTGTCTTTGTAAGAGTAATTTTAATAAAAGTTGTTTGTTTTAAACTTACAACTTTACTACATTGTTATTGAAGTTTCGAACTCTTTGTGGAGGTTCTTTTGAACAATACTGTCCCTCTCGTGCAAATGGTGACGCAATCCGATGCCGTCACTGTTGTTATTCTTTGTATTTTGGCGATTATGTCGCTTGGTTCCTGGGGCATTATCATTGTCAAGTACGTTACGTACCGTCACAGTAAAAGTGCCAACGCCGAGTTCTACCGCAAGTTTAGTACGGTGACGCAGTTTGTGCAGTTGCAGGGCCTTTGTGAAACCGGCGACGATAGTGCGCTGCGCCGCCTGACCGCCGAAGTGCTCAAGGAAGCTTCCAAGTTCAGTAACTTCGTGAGTTACGATTCCATCCAGCACCGCGCCTCCCTCCTCGAAGATACCATCCAGCGTTCCATTGAAGGTCTTCGCTTGACCGAAGATAAGTACCTCGTGTTCCTCGCTTCTAGCTCGAACCTCTCTCCGTTCTTTGGACTTTTGGGTACGGTTTGGGGTATTATGGTCGCCTTCTTCCAGATTGGTCAGCATGGTTCTGCGGATCTTTCCGTTGTTGCTCCGGGTATCGCTATGGCTTTGATCACTACGGTGGCGGGCCTTGTGGTTGCTATTCCTGCTTCTGCCGGTTATAACTATTTTACGAGTTGCAACGGCCAGAACGAAATTTCTTACTTCAACTTTGGTTCCCAGGTGCTGAGCTTGTTCAAGCGCGGCGACTTGCTCGCTTTGGAAGAAGTGGCTGGCTAGGAGGCTTAAGTGAAGCGTAGCCGCGGAAAAGAACTAAAGCAGGAGATGAACCTCACGAACATGATTGACATCGTGTTCTCGATTCTGATTGTGTTCATCATTTCTGCTCCGCTTATGAGCCAAGGGGTCAAGGTGGACTTGCCTAAGGCCGAAGCGCCCACTATGGAACAAGAGAAAATGCTGAAGGTCTCTATTACCAAAGAAGAGGCCATTTACATTGCCGACATGCAGGTGGATTTCAGCAGTTTCAATAACGTTTTTAAGTCGCTCTGGCACGACGAAATGGCCGTGGTCATTAACTCGGACGAAGATGTCCACTATGGTCTTGTAATGAAGGTGGTGACGCAGGTTCAAAAACTGGGCGTGACCAAACTCGGGTTCCTGACACTCAACCCCAAAGAAAAACCGGGTAAATGAAGAACGACGACGAAAGAATAAAGTACTTCTCTTCGGACGTGGACAGCACGCTCGTGAAGATCATCATTTGTGCGGTGATTTTCCATATGGTCGTGGTCGGCATTTGCATTGGTTTGCATTACGTGAACATTAAGCCCGAGCCGGAGCAAATTCCTGTATTCGAGATGGTGCAGGTTCCGCAGCCTAAGCCGCCTGCCCGTCCCAAGACGCAACCGCCTCCACCAAAGCCAAAGCAGGAACCGCCCAAGCCCAAGGTGAACAAGGAACTGCCGCCCGAGATTAAGCCCGAGCCAAAGGAGAAACCGGAGGAAGTGCACGAGGATGTGCCTCCCGAGCCGGAGCCGGAACCAGAGCCGGAACCGGTGGACGACTTCCCGATGGACGATATGGATTTGCCTGTCGCCATGGAGGCGCCCAGCCTTGACCCGGTGGGGTCTGTGGACATGGATCCGCTGATGCAGGTCTATTTGGAACAACTTAAGAAGATTATCATGAGTAACTTCAAACCCCCGAAGGATTTGAAGGTGGAACGTTCGGCGAAGACTACTGTGCAATTTACGGTGGACCGCTTTGGCGGAATTACCGGGGTGATTTTGAAGCGCTCTTCGGGCAACAAGGCGTGGGACCACCTGTCGGTGCGTGCCATCCAGATTTCGAAGGTGCCGGAACTGCCGCCGAATTACCGAGCTCCAAGCCTTGTGTTAAACTTTAACTTTACGCCGAACTAGGCGCAAAAGAATCAGAGAAAGAGAATGAGAAGACTTTTACCATTTTTGTTTGCCTTGGTGTTCTTGCCGACTGCGGCGCTTGCGGCAATCGATACAATCGCTGTGGATGTTGGTATTTCTGTATTCAAGACGATGCCTTTGGGTATTGTGCCCTTTGAAGAAAAGAAGGGGATTGATTGGCTTGAAGAAAGGCCGCACCAGATTTTGACGCGCGACGCTGATCTCTCGGGACGTTTTGACGTTGTCGCTTCGGATAAGTTCAATCTTGCCCTCTTTAGTCGCAGCCATGCCGAGTATTATATTACCGGTAAGGTTTTGCCCACCAAGGGCGGCGTGATGCGTGTGGAATGCTACCTGTATGTGTCTAAGAGCAAGGATTTGCTGCTTGGCGAAAGCTACACGGTTTCGCAGGGCGACCTTCGCCGTGCAATGCACCAGTTCTTTGACAAGGTGACCAAGCGCCTTTGCGGTGAACGCGGTGTGGCGAGCACTCGCTTGGCTTATGTTTCTAAGATTGACGGCGTTAAGCAGGTGGTTGTCTCGGATTACGATGGCTTCCACAGAAGCCAGGTGACGCGCGACTCGACCATCAGTATGATGCCTGTATGGACCCTCGGTAACAAGGGACTTGTATACGTGAGTTTCAAGATGAACCGTCCAAGACTCTATACCAAGACTCTTGGCGGCACGGAACGCGCCTTGTTCCCGCAGTTTGACCAGACTTACAGCCCGGCAGTGAATCCAAAAACCGGCGAGTTGCTGTTCTCTAGCACGAAGGATGGCAAAACGGATTTGTACTTGGGCAATATGCAAAATAACTCTGCCCGAAAGTTCGCTTACCTCAAGAGTAACCAGACGAGCCCCGCTTGGAGTCCGTACGCAACCGAAGTCTTGTTCACCAGTGACCGTGGCGGTGGCCCGCAGATTTTTGTGATGAGCAAGGACGGAAGCGATATGCGCCGTGTGACGTTCATGGGCCGCTATAATGAACGTGCCAGCTGGTCTCCGAGTGGTGACCGTATTGCCTATACCTCTATGGATAACGGCAAAATGAATATTTATACCTGCGCTTTGGACGGCAGCGATATTGTGCAGCTGACGAACAACGCCGGAAACAACGTACACCCCACGTGGTCTCCCGATGGCAAACTCATTGCCTTTAGCAGTAACCGCAGTGGCAGCTACCAGATTTACATTATGCGCTTTGACGGCGCGAACGTAACAAAAATCACCCAAGGTGGCGAAAATACGTCGCCTACATGGTCCTGGTTCTACGAAGAAAATTCTAAACAAACAACCAAAGAAGGTGCCAAATGAAACACATCTCTAAAATCGCATTGATTACCATTGTTGCAAGCCTCGCTCTCGTGGGTTGCGCCAAGAAACAGCAACCGCAAACCGAACCGGCCGCAGAACCGGCTCCGGAAGCTCAGGCCGCTCCTGCCGCAGAACCGGCTGTGAATGCCGATTCTCTCGCTGCTGAACAAGCCCGCCTGGAAGCTGAACGCCTCGAAGCCGAACGCGCTCGCTTGGAAGCTCTCATCAACCAGATTATGAGTGAAGATGTGTACTTTGACTTTGACCGTTCTGAATTGACCGAAAAGGCCAAGGAACTTCTTGCTCAGGTGGGTGAACTCCTGATTAAGGAAACTCGCTTTACGCTCACCATCGAAGGTCATACCGATGCTCGTGGTACCGAAGACTACAACTTTACCTTGGGTGCAAAGCGCGCTATGAAGGTGAAGGAATTCTTGATTGCTTATGGGATTGATGCTGCTCGTATGGAATCCGTGAGCTACGGTAAGGAAGCTCCGAAGGCTCAGGGTGAAACTGAAGAAGCTTACTCCCAGAACCGTCGCGCCAACTTCCGCGTCAACATCAAGTAGTAATTTAGAGGTCTGATTGTGAATATGAAACGGTTGGCTTTAAGCCTGGTCGTTTTTGCATTCGCTTTCACGGGATGTTCTCAGGTGACGATGCTTCGCACCAAAGAGATGAAAGCCGTGGGTGACGATGTGCTGGCGGCTGTGCTCAACAGCGTGGATTCTCTTGCGGCGCAGAACGATTCGCTCCGTGCGGAACTCGATTCTGTAAAGGCCCAATTGGAATCGTCCACATATGGCATGAAGCGCATTATGGCCGAAGTGTCTATGCTCGCTCGTCGTATGAGTGACGAATCCGAAAGGAACGATTCCCGTCAAGAAGAAATCATTTACCGCCTTGATATGCTTCTGGGCAAATCTGATAAGATTTTGGCCAAGAAGGTTGTTGTGAGCGGAGCTCCGCAAGCTCCTATCTCTATGGATAGCCTTGAACGCGAAGCCGAAAAGCTTGTGGAAGCCGAGGCGATGTTTAATACGGCTCGTTCCGATTACCATCGTGGTGAGTACAAACTCGCTTACTCCGGGTTCAAACAGGTGTACGAACAAATGAAAACCGGCGAGCTGGGGGAAAATTCCCTGTACTGGATGGGCCTGTGCCTGATTGACGCCAATCAGATTGACAAGGCTAAGAAGGTATTCGTAAGTCTCGCCGACGCTTTCCCTGAAGGTCAAAAGACATGTACGACCATGTTCAAACTTGCTTCCATTTATGGTGGTGAGGGTAATGTGGACATGCAAAAACAGTACTTGCAAAAAATCTTGAATAACAAGACCTGCTCAACTTCCGGTGAGTTTGAACAGGCTGCTGAGATTTTGCAAGAATTGCTCGAAGGGAATACTCCGGCCCCGACGCCCGTGAGTGGAGGTCCCGGTGAATCGGCTCCGCATACGCTCCCGTCGGTAAATCGCTAAATAAACTTCTTTGGTGTTAAAAAGGGCCTGCGATTAATTTCGCAGGCTTTTTGTTTTAGAATTTGAGTCGAGTCTTGGGCGGGGTGGGTATAAAATGGTGGTGTGGGTGTGGTTTATACCCACGTTTGTTAGTTTGTATGTAGTCGATGTTGCGAAAGATGGGGATAAAAAAAGGATATAACATGATTTTATACCCCAAATATGCAAATATGGGCTTAAACTAAGAAATCATTGAATCGAATGAGCCGCCAAATGGGTATAAACAACTATTTTCATGTTTTGTTTATACCCAATTTTTTGAAAAATGCAATTTTAACGCGAATGATCGCCTAATTACAGGTTGTCGTCTTCTTCGTCGTCGCTATGGCGAATAACCGTGGCACCGATTTTTGCCATCTTATTTTCGAAGTCTTCATAACCGCGGTCCAGGTGGTACACGCGGCTCACGGTGCTTTCGCCTTCGGAGATAAGCGTTGCGAGAACAAGCCCTGCGGTTGCGCGGAGGTCGCTACCCATGACTTCGGTTCCTTCGAGCTTGGTGCCGCCCTTGATAATGGCGGTGTTGCCGTTCACCTGGATGTCGGCGCCAAGGCGCTGCAGTTCGGCGACGTGTTTAAAGCGGTCATTGTAAACGGTGTCTTGAATGGTGCTGTTGCCCGGAATAGAGACGAGCGTTGCCATAAGTGGCGCCTGCATGTCGGTGGGGTAGCCCGGGAACGGAAGCGTTTGGATATTGATTGGCTTGAGCTCGACACCGCGGGCGTCGACCTGGGCCCAATCGCCTCCGACATCGACCTTGCAGCCCATGTCGCGGAAGGCGTCGAGGGTGCTTGCGATGTGTTCGGGGATAATCTTGTTGACCTTGATGCATCCGCGGGTAATGGCGGCTGCGCAAAGGTAGGTACCCGCTTCAATGCGGTCCGGAATGGTAAAGCCCTTGCCTGGGCGGAGACTCTCAACGCCCTGTACGGTCAAGGTGCGGGTTCCGCGCCCTTGGATTTTGGCGCCCATGGAATTGAGGTAATCTACGAGATTGTCTATTTCGGGTTCCAAGGCTGCGTTTTGCAAAACGCTCACGCCCTTGGCGAGAGTTGCTGCCATCAAAACGTTTACGGTCGCACCGACGCTAGAAATGGGGAAGTTGAAGGTGCCGCCGGGAAGACGCCCTTCGCAGGTGGCTTCGACGTAGCCGCGGGTGAGCGTGATTTTTGCACCGAGGGCTTCGAGACCTTTCAAGTGCAGGTCTACGGGGCGAGGACCCCAAGCGCATCCACCCGGGAGCGAAACGCGGCAACGGCCAAAGCGGGCCACAAGCGGGCCGAGTACATAAAAACTTGCGCGCATCGTTTTTACAAGTTCGTACGGAGCTTCCAGATGGTCTGCACCGCGGGTATCAATGCGCAGCTGGTGTGCGTCACCGCTAATGCGGCATCCGATTACGCGCAGCACATCGCTCATGGTCTTCATGTCTTTGAGGTGCGGCACGTTGGTGATTTCGGAAACGCCATCGGCAAGGAGGGCGGCTGCCATCACGGCGAGTACGGCGTTTTTTGCGCCCGAAATTTCGACTTCGCCTTCAAGCGGCTTTTTAACTTGGTGTACTTCAAAACGGTACATATAAACTAATTCTCCTTTTTGTCGTAAACCACGAATGTTCTTACAACCCAGTCGTGGAGTGCGCGGCGCTTGGGGTCAATGCATACAATGAGGTAGCCAAGGCCGTAAAAAAGTAAAGTGAGTTGAGTGAGTACGCTGCAAAGGTAGCGCGCAATTGCGGAACCCCAGGTGAGCTTTTCGCCAAGGTGGGTTTCGACGTGAATGTGAAATAGTTTTTTCCCGGGAGTGGCGGAATAAATCGCATGGAATACAATAAAGTAAATGGTTTGGACGATTGTCCAAATGCTGAGGAACGTTTCCATGCCGGGGGCTTCAAGCAGCTGCTTGAAGGTCTCGTTGGAGGTGGGGTTGCCAATGTAATTTGACATGGCCTGCTGGATACTTTCGAGGTCCATAACGCCCATGGAGCCAAGCGCAAAAAGAATGATGCCGCCTGCAAGGCCTAGAATGAGATTGTCAACAAGGAAGGCTAGGGCGCGTGTAAAGAACCCTGCGTAACGGAGGGCCTTGTACTCTTTGACTTGTTCTTTTAAAAGGGCGTCGATGGTGCTTTGCAAAAGTTCGTCCCTGGAGGATTCTAGGTTCGCTTTTTCTGCTTTTTCGCTGATTTCCTGGTGCTCTTTCCAAGTTTTCCACGATTCATCGCCACTATGCCAAACCAAGGTGTTCTCGGTAATTTTGCCTTGGCTTACAAATTCGTGTATTTCTTCAATAGAATAAGGGCCTTGCCTACGTTCGCCGTCGGTAATGCTCTCGTCAATAAAAAACCATTTCATACATAAAAAATTTAGAAAAAAGCGAGCGAAGCGACAAAAAATGCTGGCGATTTTTGGCGTGGCCGGACCGTATTATCGCTGCGACCGAACATAATGGATTTTGATACCGTTCTAGGAAATCATTTTTCCCTAATTTTTCTAAATTAGCGTGCTATGAGAAATTTTAAGCCGGGCCAGCGTTTTGTTAGCCAGTCAGAACCCGATTTGGGTCTCGGAGTCGTTGCCGAAGTTCAGGGACGTACAGTTAAATTCAACTTCCCGCTAGTGGGGCAGGTGCGCATGTACCGCACGGATAGCGCCCCAGTGGACAGATTCATTTTACAAACGGGCGAAACTGCCAAAAACGAAAAGGGTGTTTCGTTTGTGATTGAATCGGTGCGCGAAGCCGATGAACTTGTAGTTTATGTGGGCCGTGGTGGTCGCGAAATGAAGGAAGCGGACCTGACGGCGAAGCAGATGGCTCGTCCGAGCGACTTGTTCCGTGAATTGACCAAGATAGGTGCTGGGACCTCGGACCCTTCTAAGGATGTTTCTGCAAAGGCTTTTGAACGCCGTCGACGTGCGATGGAAATATCTTGCAAGTGGCAGTCGTCTCCGGTACGCGGTATGATTGGTCCTCGTGTGAGCATGATTCCGCACCAGTATTACCTGTGCCACCGCGCTTGTTCGACCTCGGCTTTGCCGCGCTTGATGCTGAGTGATGAAGTCGGCTTGGGCAAGACTATTGAAGCTGGAATGATTTGGCATGCACTCAAGGCGCGCAATCGCGTGCAGCGCACGTTGATTATTGTGCCCGAAACGCTCAAACACCAGTGGATGATCGAAATGAAACGCCGCTTTAACCAGTTGTTTACGCTGGTGGATGAAGGCTACATTCGCGGTCTCTTTGTGGGCGTTGCGAAAGACGAGACTAAGCCGAACCCGTTCATGCAGAGCAACGATATTATCGTTTCTATTGAATTTTTGATGGGACAGCCGGCCTTGATCGAAGACCTTCTCAAGTGCGCTTGGGACATGACCATTATCGATGAAGCGCACCACCTGGTTTGCGAAGATGGTTTTACGAGCCACGAATACATGCTTGCAAATGCTGTTCTCGCAAAGTCCAAGGGTGTATTGCTTTTGACGGGTACTCCGCTTCAGTTACACCCGGAATCGCAGTTCAACCGTCTAAAGATGCTCGATCCGGCACGCTTTGCCGATTATAATGCGTTTATTAAAGACCAGGAAGCTTACCGCAAGTTGGTGAACGATTTGAACAAACTTCCGACGGATCCGAACCACCAGATGAGTTGGGATGATTTGTACGAATGCGTGCCGAAAAATTCCAAGATTCGTCCGTGGTTGGAACAGGAAAATTCCAAGTCCATGACGGCTGGCGAATGGATGCGACGCATTGTCGATGGTATGGGCACGGGTTCCGTGGTGTTCCGCAATACTCGTAAGGGTGTGGGGGGATTCCCCAAGCGTGTTCTCGATGAGATTCCGCTGGAACCCGACATGACTTACCGCGATATGGTGGAAGTTGCCGCGGAACGCGATTTGGAGGCTTCGACCGACATCCAAGAAAATGGTCTTTTGTGTACAAGGTTCTCTGATGCTTGGCACTTGGATGAACGCTTTGTGTGGCTCAAGGGATTCTTGAAAGAACACAGGGACGACAAAATTTTGTTGATTTGCGAGTCTATGGAAGTTGTACTTGCCCTGGAAGCGCTTTTGACAGATTTCTTGGGCGAGGGTGCCTTCTCCATGTTCCATGAAGACATGACCATTATGGCTCGTGATAAGGCTGCTGCAAACTTCAGTAAGCCGAACGGCGCAAACTTGCTCATTGCTTCTGAAATTGGTTCCGAAGGTCGTAACTTCCAGTTCTCGCATCACTTGATTTTGTTTGACTTGCCTTTGGACGCAGCTCTTGTGGAACAGCGTATTGGACGTTTGGACCGCATTGGCCAAACCAAGGATATTATTGTTCACGTGCCTTATGTGAAGGGTTCTGGCCAAGAGGTGATGTTCCGCTGGTACAACGAAGGCTTGAATGCTTTTGGCGCTCCGCTCATGAGTGGTGGCGAACTCTTCCTCAAGTACACGGATAGCTTGATTGAAGCCTTGGCCGACCCGCGTCATTGCCTGGCTAGCTTTGTTGATGAAGTTATCCCGCAGGTTAAAAAAGATTGCGAAACCATGCGCAAGAATATTGAAAAGGGCCGTGACCGCTTGCTGGAATTCAATTCCCGCAACCCCGAAAAGGCGAAGGAAATTACGGACGAAATTTTGCGCATTGATGCCGAAAAGGATATGCAGGAACTGTTGCTGGATTCGCTTCGCGCTCGTGGCCTTGATATTGACAAGAGTGCCATTGCGGGTTGCTCTGTAATTACGCAGGGACCGCAGATTGAAGAGGGTACCATTGCCGGTATGCCGAGTCGTGGACTTGTGGCCGCCCAGAGCGAAGAAGAGGAACAGGGAACTGATAATATTTGCCTCACGGCAACGTTTGACCGCAACGTGGCTATGGTTCATGACGAAGTGGACTTCTTGAGCCTGGAACACCCGCTGGCCCAGGGCGTGATTGACTTTGAAACGAGCGCCAACCATGGTGTGGTGGCATGCTGCATTTGGCCGGAGTCTGGACTCAAGGGCCTTATGATGCAGTACAACTTTGCTGTGGAATTGCCTGTGCCCGAAGAATGGGGCATGAGCGATTTGGTTGGTCCGCGTTATGTAACGGCTCTTGTGGATGCGACTGGTGTGGACCAAAGCGTGCATCTCGAAAAACTCACGAAGGCTGATATGCGCGACGTGAATGTTCCGCAGGGCAATAAAGCCGTGGACGCAACGCTCAGGTTCTTTGCAAAAGAGGGCCTTGCTGCTGCTCGCCGTGCCGTAGCGGATTCAGCCAAGGCGTATGCTGAACATGCTGCCGAACTTGTAGAGATTCGCTCGGAACAGGAATACCAGCGCATGAACCACTTGCTTACGATTCGCGGTAAAGCTGGTGGAAATGCTGAACTTCAACAATTGCGCAAAAACGTGCAGGATCGCAAAAAGGTCGTTGCCAACCCGCAACTTCGCCTGGACGCCATCCGCCTGATTGTTTGCCGATAAACACCATTTAGTAAGCAGTAAACAGTGGTTGGTAAACAGGAAAGCAAATAACAAGAGTTACATTTAGTAAATCACGAGCCAACACTCCCAACCACTAACCACTAACCACTAATCACTAATCACTAATCACTAACCACTAAAATGAGTGAATTACGTAAAAATATTCTTGATGAAGCAAGGCGCATTGTCGTAAAGATTGGATCCCGCATTTTGGTGGATTCCGAGAAGGGCGGCGTGCGCACGCGTTATATACAGAAACTTGCCGATTCCGTCGCTCGCCTTATGGAAGCGGGGAAGGAAGTGGTCATTGTTACAAGCGGCGCCGTGGGAACCGGCATGGCGGAACTGGGCTACAAGGAAAAGCCAACGGTCATATCCGAAAAGCAGGCTTGCGCCGCCGTTGGCCAGATTGACCTCATGTACACGTATCGCGAAATGTTCCGCTGGGTGGAACTTTCGGTGGGTCAGATTCTCCTTTCTGCCGACGACTTCCGCGACCGCAACCGCTACAAGAACTTGCAGAACGTCATCAAGGCGATGCTCGCCCGTAAGATAGTCCCGATTATAAACGAGAATGACAGCCTCGCCGTTGCAGAAATCAAGGTGGGCGACAACGACAAGCTTTCGAGCGACGTGGCTCTCTTTTTGGATGCCGACTTGCTTTTGATTTTCACGGACGAAGATGGCCTCTTCGACGACAATCCGAAGAAGAATCCGAATGCGCGCTTGTTGAACTTTGTGCCAGAAATTACGCCTGCGGTTTTGGCCCTGGCGGGTAAGCCTGGCGAAGCGGGCTCTGCCGTAAGTACCGGTGGCATGCGCAGCAAACTCGAGGCTATCCGCAACGTGACGAAGAGCGGCGCGAACGCCTTCCTCGCAAACGGCATGAAGGTGCTTCCGCACCAGGTGTTCTTTGAAAACGCGAACGGCACGCTTTTTGCTGCAAGTAAGAACAAACTAAACAGCCGTCAGCGCTGGCTCAGCTTCATCACGACTCCGCGCGGTAGCGTGATTGTCGATAACGGTGGCGTGAAGGCGCTCCGCGAAAAGAACTCGAGCCTTTTACCGGTCGGTGTCGTTTCGGTGCAGAAGCATTTTGACAAGGGCGACCTGATTGAAGTCTTCGATGAAAATAAGACTCCGGTGGCTCGCGGTGTCGCGAAGTTCGATAGCGAAACTTTGAAGCTCGTGATGCGCAAGAAGACGGCGCAGGTGCACGAAATTCTTGGAACGGACGTCCCTGACGAACTTATTCATAAAAATGATTTGGTAGTTTTCTAATTATATTATGACTATGCACGTAAGACTTTTGAAAATTCTACTCTGTGCAATTCCGTTTGTGGCTGGGATTGCTTTTGCTGACCCTCTCCCAACGAGTGCCGTGGCAACGGGTGATGCTGTAATACGCGATAACCAACTGCGCGAAATTCGCGATATTCTTCGTGGAGGTCGCGGAGGCTATCTGGATTTTGGTTTTAACTATTTGCCGGTGGTGACCCAAACGCAATTGCAGTCGGAATACGGCGTGCATGACGGTTTTGCTTTTCGCCAGCACTTTGCTGGTTTTGGCGCTGGGGCCGTTGACAAAAATCAATATGTAGGCTTTTTGCTTTGGTTCGAGCGTTCCGGTTGGGACGCCGAGGACTTCTTTTTGTTCCCGCGTTATAGCGAATTCGCTGCTGTACGTTCTATGACTACGTGGGGGTTGACTTACACGCAAAAAGCCATGGACCTCACTCTTGCTGCCGGTATGCAGCACTTGAACGTGGAGTACATGGGCCGCGTTTATCCCGATGAGAGTGACTCTTTGGCGTACAGTTGGGCTCATGCTCGCTGGCGTCATATGAGTGTGCAGGGAAGTTTTTACCGCACCGATTGGAGGTCTTTGCGGGTCTCCCTGGATTTGGAATCGAGGTCTGCGTATGGTGGCCGCAAGAGTGGCCTCATGACTTATTTGCCGAATTTGGAAATGTCTTTGTATAATGGAGGCGATGACGGTGACGATTCTGTTCGCGTCAAGTGGGAACAGAACCTTTTTGACCAACGCTTTTATGGTGAAGTGACTTTTGATTTCCCGGATAAGGGATTCCATTCAGCTGCGCTTAAGTACTACCCGGACCCCTCTAGAATGATTGGCTTTGAAGCGACCTGCTTGCGTCGTGGTGAAACCAGCGGTTCCAAGGATTTGCTTTGGGGTGGTGCTATAGACCTGTTGTTTGTTCGCTTGGCCTATAATTCCTCGTACGAATACGAACACTTGTTCCATGCAAAGGGAACCTTTATTGCCGAAATCAAGTTTGACCTAGCTATGGTTGATGGATTCCTCTTTAACCGAGGTGCTGCACGCCCGGCTCCAATGGAAGCATCTGTTTTCTCGAGAAAGAATAAAGACACGAATCCGGAATTTAAGGGCAAAACTTTAGAGGCCTCTGGAATCCGTTATGAAAAGACCGGGGCTCCGGCTGCGTCCGAGGGAGGCAAATAATGACTAAGATTCGTTTGGGAATGTTCGCTTTGGTTTTGGCCTCGCTTTGCCTCACGGGCTGCTTGAGCCATTGGTTCTTGGAATCGGAAACTCGCTTGCAAGTTGAAAACGCCACGGAAGATTGCACGTTAATTGCAATTGACGTAATCAGTGAAGACGGATCGTCCGTCCGTCCCTGGATTCATGAGAAGGTTCTTCCGGGGGAACGCAGCCATGTGGTGGAAACCGACTGGGTGGGAAAATTCAACCTCCGCTTTAAGTTCGTGGACGCAAAAAATGCCAAGGATACGATTGTCGATACGCAATCCTTTGAAATTGAAGGTGGAAGCCTCTATCTGATGGTGGAAGGTGACCAGGATTCCCTGACATACCGCTTCCGTTAGCCCTAAATTCCTCAAAATCGCCATTTTTAACTATCTTTAAGCCACAGTGCAGATAACTAAGTTAAAGATTTTTGGATTTAAGTCCTTTGCTCAAAGGACCGAAATCAACTTCCCCACGAAGGGTCTTACGGCCGTGGTGGGGCCGAACGGCTGTGGCAAGTCCAACATTACGGATGCCATCCGTTGGGTACTTGGCGAACAGAAGGCTGCCGCCCTGCGTATGGGCAAAATGCAAGACGTGATTTTTAGCGGTACCGAAGAACGTGCCGCCATGAGTCTTGCCGAAGTTTCTATTGTCATCGATAACAGCGATGGCACGCTCGCTTCCGAATATTCCGAGGTGATTGTGACCCGCCGCGTCCATCGCGATGGGTCTGGCGAATACCTCATCAACAACCAGGAATGCCGCCTTCGCGATGTCCATGCGTTGCTGTTTGACTCGGGCCTTGGCTCCAGCACGTATTCGCAGATGAACGCCGACATGATCAAGGCCGTGCTTTCGGACAAGGCCGACGACCGTCGCGTGCTTTTTGAAGAAGCCGCCGGCGTGAGCAAGTACCGTCAGCAGCGCAAGGAAGCTGTGCGCCAGCTGGAACGTGTGCAGCAAGATATGGAACGTGTGGAAGATAACCTCCGCGCGGTTCGTCGTTCTGTGCGCATGTACGAAACCCAGGCCGAAAAGGTGAGCGAATACAAGCGCTTGAATGGTCGCCTTCGTGAACTTGACCTTTCGGTCAGCTTAGATAAGTTTGAAGATTACAAGGAGAGTCTCGCTACTTTGGATACCACCAACCGTCGCATGACGCATGAGGTGGAAACGGCCAAGACTCGCGGAACGGAACTCCAAACCAAGATTGACGAGAAAAAGCTTGCCATTAGCGAGGACGAAAACGCCTATCGCGACTTGGAACGTGAAGTGCAAACGGCAACGCTTGCATTGAACGACTTGAACAACAATATTATGCGTTTGCGCGATTCCATTTCGGCTCTCGATGCCGCCAATGCGAAGGCCCGCGACGATATTCAAATTAGCGAAAACAAGGTCCAGGAATTGGACCGCGAACGTGAACGCCTTGAAGAAGAAAATGCGGTTCTCGGTAGTGACAGCGATGTGGACGAAATGAACGCCCTGCTGGAACGTGAACGCGAAGCCCTTCAGGTGATGCGCGACAAGGTCGATGACCTGCGCACGCGTTCCCGTGAGCTTTCGAACGAACGTTTGCAGGCGGCGAACAAGGTGAACTCCCTCAAGGGACGCTTTGAACGCATGAATGCCGAATCCGACATGCTCCGCGGAAACCTCGAAAAGTGGAACAGCGAAATGGAAGGACTTCGCAAGCAGAAGTCCGAGGTGGAAACCGCCATCGCCGATATCCAGAACGGGATGGACGACGCCACTCGCGAAATCGAGAACCTGAACGAGCAAAAGTCCACGCGCGAAGAACGCTTGGAACAAGAAAAGACGGAACTTGCCGACGTGCAAGCGAAGTTGCAGAATTTGAAAAACGAAGAAGCCCGTTTGCAGTCGCGTATCGATGTGCTCGAAAGTGTGGCAAACGAAGGAACCGACGCCAGTCGCTGGCTTAAAGAGAACAAGGCGAACTTGGTGGGTGGGCTTCTCTCGGAACGCATTGAGGCCGCTCCGGAATACGCTTCCCAGGTAGAGGCGGCTCTTGGCGATTTGCTCGATGCCGTTGTCGTTTTGAATGACAACGCTGCCGTGGAAATTGTGGATTCCCTCGCTCAAGAAAATGTGGGCAAGGCCCTGATGGCGCTGGTGAACGATGCTGGTGCAGGCTATGCGGGGACGATTGACCGTCCGGGTGTAGTCGGCTCCTTGAGCCAGTTCGTGACGGCCGATAGCGAAATATCCACGTTTGTCTCGGGTATTTTGAGTCGTTATTTTGTTGTAGATTCCTTGCAAAACGCCATTGCGCTTGCCAAGGAATTCCGCAGTGAAGATTTATGCTTTGTGGCTCCGAATGCGATTGTGCGTACGAGTGGCCTTGTGAGCAGCGGATCTTCGACAAGCGGAACGCTCAGCCGCAAAAACGAAATTGCCGAAGCGACCAAGCTTTTGGAAGGCGTGATGGGCGAGTTGGACCAAATGAATTCCGAACTTGACCGCCTGCAGAACCTGGTGGACGAAGATTCGCAGATGCTTACCTCCATTGTGGATGACATCCGCGAGAAGAACGATTCCCTGCGTGCGGGGAATGCCGGAATCCAAATCCAGAAGAACACGCTTGCTGGTTTGGACCGCCGTTTGCAGCAACTCGAAAATGATGCGAACATGGCGCAACAGCGCATTGACGCTGCCCAGAACACCATGAATAGCGATGCGGAACTGGTGGATGCCGAAGCGGCCATGGAACGCGCCGAAGATAGCTACGCCCGCGTGAATGACGAACTTGCCGAACAAGAAACGATGTTCCGCGAAAAGGACGAAGATGTCCGCGAGCTGGAGCGCAGCGCCCAGAACAAGACCGCGAAACTCGCCCAGAATACGGACCGTCTGCGAAACATTGCGGACCAGGTCTCGTTCCTCGGGAACTCGATTCACTCTCGCCAAGAAGAAATCGAAAAGAATGCTGTCGCTATGGAAAAGGCCGAAGAAGATGCCAAGGGCCTTAGCGACCAGGTCGAAACCAAGGACCGCACACTTCGTGAATTGGAAGACCGCCGTGACGTGGCCCGCGAACGCTACGAAGTGGTGAGCGGAGACCTGAACTCCTGGCGTGATGAACTGGACCGTATCCGCGACGACATGATCGAGAAGATGAAGGAACTAAACGAGGTGGGTCGCCGTCAGGAAGCCCTCCAGAGTAACCTTGATCGCTTGAACGAACGCATTACCAACGAATATTCCATTGATTTGGCGAACCCCGATGGCATTGAACGCGTGGAGTACAGCCAGCCCGAGGCCGACCGCGAACTTCGCGACCTTCGTGGCAAAATCAAGGAACTTGGGCCAATCAACATCAACGTGATGGAAGACTACGAAGACGAAAAGAAACGCATGGAAGAAGTCGAAAAGCAGTTCGACGATTTGGACCGTGCCCGCGCTTCGCTTGACCGAACCATCACCAAGCTCGATGACATTGCCCGCACTCGTTATTTGGATACGTTTGAACGCATCCAGAAGAATTTCCAGTTTGTATTCAGTAAGCTGTTCCTCAACGGCGAAACCAAGATGAACTTGGTCGAAAAACTCGATGAGAACGGCAAGCCCATGGACATCCTCGACGCGGATATCGAAATCAACGTTCGCCCGACCGGCAAGAAAATGCGCGGCATCAAGGCTCTTTCGGGTGGTGAACATGCGCTTACTGCAACGGCCTTGCTCTTTGCAATCTATATGGAAAAGCCCTCGCCGTACTGCGTGCTGGACGAAGTCGACGGCCCGCTTGACGATGCCAACGTGGGCCGCTTCATGGCGCTCCTCCGCGAATTCAGCAAGCAAACTTTGTTCATCGTGGTGACGCATAACAAGCGAACCATGGCCGAAGCCGACATGCTTTATGGTGTTACGCAGGAAATTAAGGGTATTTCCCGCATTGCTAGCGTCCAACTCGCTGACGCAACGAAGTTTGCTATCTAAATTTGTAACAACAAATACATTGGAGGGGATATCAATGGAATATCAATCGACTATGGTCTGTCGACCAACGCCAGTAAAGGGAATTCTTTTTGGCTGCTTATCTGGAATCTGCTATGGGACGAACCCGCTGGGGGCGTTGAACCTGTACAAAATGGGGCTTGATCCCGAAACTATTTTATGTTACCGTTTTGCATTTGCCGTGGTGATGCTCGGCCTTATCCTTTTCTTTAAGGATGGAATCCCGACGGCCGAAAAAATCCGTTCGCGTTTTGCGTTGAATCGTCGTGAATTTGGATTTTTGACTTTGCTGGGATTTCTCTTTGCGCTTTGCGCCTATGGTCTTTTTGCCTCGTTCAAATACATGGAAGCTGGACTTGCATCAACGCTTCTGTTTTTGTTCCCGCTAGAGGTGGCGATTATTATGGCAGTGTTCTTTAAGGAACGCGTGTCTCTTAAAACGGGTGTTTCCATTGCTGTTTCGCTGCTTGGACTTGCTTGCCTGTATCGAGGCGGCGATGGTGGTGTGGCGCTTTCGGCGATAGGACTCTCGTTGGTGGCTCTCGCTTCTGTTTCGTATTCTTACTACATCGTGGTGGTGAACAAGGCCAATTTAAAGATGGGATCCTTGAAGCTCACGTTCTTCGCAATGCTGTTTTGCTTGATGTTCTTGCTTGCCTATTCGGCGCTGTTCGGTGCTGGAATTCCGGGACTTCCAAAGAATTCGGCAGTCTGGGGATGGTCGTTTATGCTAGGCCTAGTCCCGACCGTCTTGTCGCTTGTGTTTATGGCGAAGGCTACCAAGATGGTGGGCTCTACTCCTACGGCGATTACCGGGGCGTTTGAACCTTTGACCGCAGTGGTGATTGGCGTGAGTGTATTTGGCGAGGTTTTGACCATGCGTCTTGTATGCGGTATCACGCTTATTCTTGGTGCGGTTGTTCTTCTTGCCATAAAAAAGTAAAGCTATATTATGCGGTATGCAAGCCGTTTGTTCTAAATGTAATAAGGAATTCAATGACAAGGTTGGCATGGGCCCCATGGAAAGCAACCTTGCCATTCGCTACCGCAATAAAATTGGCAACATTTGCCCAGAGTGCGTTGCCCAAATTCGCAGCACCAAGCGTGGGCGTTGGCAAATGCGTTTTTACAACCTCAAGGTCGCGCTTTACTGCGCTCGGTTCTTGTTGCTTGTGGCGGCTGTATTTGCGGTGATTATCGCATTACTCGCGCTGTACGTGCTTTAGGCATTACCCGCGTTGTACGCGTTTTAGGCGTTACCCGAGCTTGAGGCGAATCTTCTTTTGTTTGTAAATGGATTGCCCGCCGTTGCAGGCGTAGGCGATGACGCACACAATAAAGAATGCGGGAAGGCAATCAAATCCAAAAATTTCGACACCAATAAGAATTGGGGCCCAAAGCGTGTTGGTTGCGGCTCCAAAGACGGCGGCGAACCCGAGGGCTGCGGCGAGAGGGAGCGGTATGCCCACTAGACCCGCGATGAAGATACCGAAGGTCGCCCCGATGGCAAAAAGCGGGGTGGCTGCGCCACCGACGAACCCGACGGCGAGCGTCACGATGGTGAGGGCGAATTTTAAAACCCAGTCAAAACTGTAGATGCCTGCGGCCGTATTAAAACTGGCGGTGGCGGCGGTGCTGGCAGTGGCGGCGGAACCAAAACTCAAATCCAGCAGGTTCGTGCCGAGACCCGCGTAGCGTCCTTGGAAAAAGACGAGCATCACGGCACTCAGGCCAAGCCCAAAGAATGCAATGCGCTTGATGGGGTTCGGGAGCTTCTTGGCAAAAAAGTTTTGCGAGAGCCCGAGGAGCTTGGCGAATCCTCCGCCGATAACCCCGAAGAGAATGCCGAGCAGTGCGAGCTTTGCGAAAAAGGCTGCGTTGAAACCAGTGGCTTGTAGTCCGTTGAAGGTTGCGGACCCGAAAATAGAATTGGCGATGCTGTCGCTGGTAATTAACGCACTGAGGTTCGCGGTGAAGGTGGTGTAGGGGAGGATTGCCGAAATTTTTGCAGCAGTAAAGGCGGCCGCAGCAGCAGGGAGGAGGGCCGCAAGTTCAAAGTGCCCGACGAGGAGAACCTCTAACGCAAAGGCGGTCGCTGCCATGGGGGCCTGGAATATGCCAGCGAAGCCGGCAGCCATGCCCGAAATTAGTAGAATGTGACTTGCATTTTCGAACGGAAGTTTTTTGGAAATGTTGTATGCAAATGTGGCTCCCATTTGCATGGCGGCGCCTTCGCGTCCGGCACTCCCGCCAAAGAACTGCGTTAACCAGCTGGTAATGGCGGCCATCGGAATGGCGCACATCGGGATTTCGTTCTCCTTGCCGAGTCCGACGGCAAACACCTGGTCCATACCGCGGTCCGTGTAGCGCCCCCACTTGTGGAATGCAAATACGATGCCCGCCCCTGCAAGTGCCAAAAACGGGATGACAAACAGCGGGTAGGTTTCGCGGATAGTGATAAGGCGGTTTGCAATGTCTCCAAAGCAGGCGGTGAGCGCCCCGATTATAGCCCCCACAAAAACGCTAAGCGCAATGAGTGTGGGCTGCGCCAGCCATTTGGTGAGTTTTTCTTTGACGCGGGCCTTTGCCATGCGCATCATTTGTTCTTTCATTTCGGGGCTAAACTGGTTGAATTGTTGGCTTGCTCGGCTAAAATCGCTAAAATTCATTGTAAAATCCTTTTTTGCGCCTCAAAAATAGAAAAATTGACGTTTTTTGGGGCGTGGGAGCCCTTGACAATTAGACAACGATTTCTTGCGTAGATAGTTCAAATTTTACATTAAAATAATGCGCATAAGTTTATATTGTGAATATGGAGATTGGTATGGAATGTTTGTTTAAAAAATTATCTGTTGCGCTTGCTTGTTGCGCCGTTTTGTCTCTTGCTGCAGTTGACCAGTGCAAGCCTATCGGCTGGGCAACGCGCTCCGGCCGCACGAACACGCCTTTCGAAGTGACTGGCGGCGGAAACTTGCGCGCCGATACGGTTCGCACGTTTGCCGATTTGAAAAGCCTTGCCGCCGACAAAAACCCGCGTGTCATCTACATCGATGGCGACCTCGGTAACGGCTGGAACGGCAAGAGCGGCGACCGCGTCGATGTCTCCGGCAGCAACAAGACCATCATTGGCTTGAAGCCGGGCACGAAACTCAATGCGGTGCTCTACATCAAGAAGGTCTCGAACATCATCGTCCGTAATATCGTGATCCAGGGCCATGGCTCCAACCAGGACCAGGCCTGGGACAACCTGAACATCGAAAACGCCCAGAACGTGTGGATTGATCACTGTGAATTCTGGGACGGCCAGGACGGCAACGCCGACGTGGTGAAGGGTTCGGACAACGTAACGTTTACCTGGTGCAAGTTCGGCTACAAAATCAGAAGTTCCCACAATCTATCGAACCTGATTGCAAGTTCCGATAACGAAACCGAAAGCCAGGGCAAACTGGACGTGACGTTCATGTTCAACTGGTGGGTCTCTGCGAGCCAGCGCATGCCGCGCTGCCGCTTCGGCAACATCCATGTGGTGAATAACCTTTACACGAGTGACGCAAGCGTTACGGCGGGTACGGACCAGATTGGCGTCTCGGCGGGCGTGCAGTGCCATGTGCGCACCGAAAAGAACGTGTTCATCGGCATCAACAATCCGATTTACAACGGCAACAATACGGATGGCACGGGCGGTAACGAAGTTATAGACAACATTTTTACGAGCTGCTCGGGCAACACGAAAGGGACTGGGACTTCCTTTACGCCACCTTACGATTACAGTTTCATGCTGAGCGCGAACCAGGTGGAATCCGCCGTACGCGCAGGTGCCGGCGCGACTCTTTCGTCTCCGATTTCCTGTGACGCGAACTACGTGGAACCTGTGGATCCGCCGTCTCCGCCACCCGACACCACGCGCGAATACCAGGTGGACAAGGGCCTTGTCGAGGGCGGTGCCGTGGAAAACAACAATGCGGGTTTCCATGGCGATGGCTTCGTGAACTTCGACAAGGGCGGCAAAGTCTCCGTAGAAGTGAATGTGGCAAAAGCCGGCGAGTACAAGATGGTTCTCGACTTCACGAACGGCTCCGGGAGCGCTCGCAACCTGGAAGTCAGCGTGGGCGGGACTTCGACGAAACTTTCCTGTGCGGCGACCAACGCTTGGACCACTTGGGAAAAGATTACAACCAACTTAACGCTTGCGGCGGGCAAGAATACGATTGTATTCTCGACCGTTGGCGGAGCGGATGGCCCGAACCTGGACCAGTTCGACTTGATTCTCGTGAAGGCGGACGGGGGCGCAGCAGTGCAGGATCCCGAACCGGAAACCTCGAGTTCGTCGGGGACTGCGCCGGAAACCTCGGCTTCGGGAGACGTTCATCCGGGAAGTTCCACGACGGCGCTTCCCTGGAATATGGCTCGGGCGCAGGTTCGCGAAGCGAATGGAATTTTGCAGTTTGTTGGCTTTGACCGTGCCGCAATTGTGAAAACACAGGTCTTTAGCCTGTATGGACGTTGTGTCAAAACTTCTTTTGGCGTGGGCGAGGTGAACCTCCGCGACCTTCCTGCAGGGGCGTATCTTGTGACCGTTTCCGCACCGGGCTTCAATCATCAATTCATTGTGCAAAATCATTAATCAAACGACTTGTTGCGATTACAAGTTGAACGGAGTTTTTTATGCAAAAGTATACCAAAATTTTAATGAGCTCCATTGCGTTGCTTGCAGGATGTGGTGGAAGTGATTCCGAAACATCGCCTGCAGCTTCTGCTCCTACTGCAGCGGATCCGTTCGACGACCCGATGATGTCCAGCGCATCGGTTGACCCCTATTTACTTCAATCCAGCGCGTCGGTTGACCCCTATTTGCTTCAATCCAGCGCGTCGGTAGATCCGGGTTTGTTTATGTCTAGCGCCGTACCCGACCCGGTTCAGTTCCTGTCCAGTGCCTCGATAGAACCTGATCCGAATCAAACGATTACTCCTGTCAGTTCCTCCGCTGTTGAAGATGCTGCAAATTACATGGTAGACCCTCGCGACAAACAAAAGTACAGAATTACGACTATCGGCAGTAAAGTCTGGATGGCGCAAAATTTGAATTACGATGGCACTTGCATGTACGGGACGCCTTCGTTTTGCGACAAATTCGGGAGCATCTATACATGGGAACAGGCCATGTTCGGCAAACAAACGGGTTGCTCTAATATGAGCTCGTCCTGTACCAATTTGACGGCCGACTTCCAGGGAATCTGCCCGGATGGATGGCATGTCCCCACGGGTGAAGAACTGTCGCAAATGGTGGCTGTGACAGGAGGGGATTTCCTCGACAAGAACTGGTCCGTTGGTTATAAAAAGGCGGATGCCTATGGTTTTTCGCTTTTGCCGGGCGGCTATGAAACCGAGGTTGGGCGGTATTATGGTGCCGATGATTTCCCCATGACCTACTTGTGGAGCGCCACGGAGGTTGGAGCTTCGCTTGCTCAAACTCTTAGTGTCCAGCCTTGCCTATACGACGGACTGCAACCATGTGAAGATTATTTTGTTCTAGAAAATGCTAATAAGCAGGCGCACTATTACGTCCGTTGCGTGAAAAACTGACCGTCACATGCAAATTTGATGGAAAATTTGGTGGCAAAATTTAAAAATGATGGACCAAATCTTAATTTTACCTGTTTTGGTCCACAAAATTTAGAACAAATTAACTTCAAAAAGGTCGCAAACGTTTTTGCGGCCATTTTTTTCGCATTTTATGATGGACCAAATCAAAGATTTTTCCCATTTGGTCCTACAAAAAATGAGTCTTGACGAAAATGAACCTGTTCACGACTCAAAATTGTTACAAACAACGTAAAAAATGATGGACCAAAATACATTTTTCTGCTTTTTAGTCCATCATTTTTGCGAAAATTCAGTTTTCAAACCTTAATTTGCGCTCGCCCGATGGATTTTTCATCTGCACGTTTTTCATCCGCCCGAGTTTTTTTGGGGGCTGCTATATTTTTTGCGGTGAAGGGGAGGGTGTTGGGGCGTATAAATTGAGACTGTAGACTTGTGTTTATATGGCTTTTTTGTGTGGCTGTATTTCTATATTTCTCAAAAACTTTAGGATTTTTTATGAACAAAAAATATTTGTTGGCTGTTTCAGCCTGTACTTTTATTCTTGCAGCTTGCGGTGACGATGTGACCGAAGTGACCAAGGTTTACGAGGACGGCATGGCCGTGCTTGAAGCTGGCGAAAAACTCTCGGAACAGGTCTGTGATACGACAAATGTGGGCGAGATGCTCTTTGTGACGGATTCCTCCAAGGCGTTTGTCTGTGATGGCGAATCCTGGCAGACGATGAAAGGCGCCCAGGGTGAAGCTGGCGACAAAGGCGCGAAAGGCGAGGCCGGCGAAAAAGGCGACAAGGGTGATACCGGTAAAACTGGAACCCAGGGTGACAAGGGTGAAAAGGGCGACCAGGGTGAAACGGGCCTCAAAGGCGATGATGGCGACAAGGGCGCCACTGGCAAACAGGGGTCTACGGGGGCTACTGGAGCCGCCGGTACTGCGGGGGCAAGTTGCACTGTTGCCGACACGACGGATGCCGAGACGAATTTGAAAGGTTTCAAACTGATTTGTGCCGATACGCTTGCAGGCGTTGTCTGGAACGGTGAAAAAGGCGATGACGGTAAATTGCCGGGCACGGACGGCGTTGGCTGTTCTATCAATGACGAAGGCGATGGCGCGGTGACGCTCACTTGCGCTGACGCCGAACCCGTGGCTTTGTACAAGGCCGTGTGCGGCACGAAACCGTACGACCCCGCTTATAACGCTTGCTGCGGATTTGAAGTGTACGACCCGGCGTACTCATTCTGTTCGAAAGGCGAACTCTACAGCTGCAATGGAGAACCGTACGACCCGGAAAAGCAGTACTGCCTTGAGGTGACGAGGGATGGAGACAAGAGATACAGTGTGGAAGCGCTTTTGACGGACTCTCGTGATGAACAGAACATACAGGTTTACAAGACCGTGAAAATCTGCAACGACGACGAAACGTCTTGCCAGATCTGGATGGCCGAGAACTTGAACTACTCTGTGAACCCTGGCGAACGGAGTTGGTGTGGCGGTGGAAGTGGTTCGACAGAGGGCGATTGCAACCTGTACGGTCGCCTGTACACTTGGGCTGCGGCCGTCGCCAAGACGGAAGTTGAATGCGGACATGGAAAAAAATGCAATTTGCCTAGTGGAAATATCCGTGGCGTCTGTCCGGAAAACTGGCATCTTCCGGATACCACGGAATGGAAAACACTGTTTGCGGCTGTTGGCGGTGCGGATGTTGCCGGAAAAATGCTGAAGTCTGCCAGTGGCTGGAATGATAATGAAGGCTCCAGTGGTAATGGATTGGATTTCTTTGGCTTCGCCGCCTTGCCGTCGGGGTACCGCTCCAGTGGGGGTTCTTTTAGCAACAAGGGCGTCTATGCGAACTTTTGGAGTTCTAGCGAACACGGTAGTGTAAACTCCTGGGCTTACAATAAGTTCTTAAGCAACGACGAGGAAAATGTGGTAGACAATACGGGTGACAAAAGCAGCGGTTTTTCCGTTCGTTGCGTCAAGGACTAACTTAACAAACCTTTTTATAGAGAAAACATGAATAAGAAGAAATTTGTTTTTGCAACAATCTTGACCGCCTCTGTGACCCTCGCCATCACAGCTTGCGGCGACGATGTGACCAAGGTGACGGAAGTTCACCAGAATGGCGTGGCTGTGCTCGATGCCGGTGAAAAACTCTCGAAGCAGGAATGCGACAAAGACAACGTCGGCGAGAGACTCTTCGTGACGGATTCCGCGATGGTGTTCGTCTGCGACGGCGAATCCTGGCAGACGCTTAAAGGCGACCTGGGTGAAGTTGGCGAAAAGGGGGACCAGGGTGAAGCAGGCGAAAAAGGCGATGTTGGCGATGCCGGTAAAACTGGCGCTAAAGGCGGCAAGGGCGATAAAGGCGACCAGGGTGAAACGGGCCCCAAAGGCGATGACGGTGACAAGGGCGCCACTGGCAAACAGGGTTCTACGGGAGCCACGGGTGCCGCCGGTGTTTCGGGAACGAACTGCGCTGTTGCCGACACGACGGATTCCGAGACGAATTTGAAAGGAATCAAACTGATTTGTGCCGATACGCTTACGGGCGTTGTCTGGAACGGTGAAAAAGGCGATGACAGCAAATTGCCTGGCGCGGATGGCGTCGGTTGTTTTAATAAGGACGGGGGCGATGGTTCAATGACAGTCACCTGCGGTAAAGGTGATAACGAAACCACAGTGGTTCTCTACAAGGGCATGTGCGGCACGGAATCATACGACCCGGCGAAGGCTTTCTGCTCGGATGGCAAACTCTACAGCTGCGATGACAAACCGTACGACCCGGCGAAATCGTTCTGCTCGGATGACGAACTCTTTAGCTGCGATGGCAAACCGTACGACCCGAAAAAGTGGTTCTGCTTGGATGACAAAATTTATGAAACGTGTGGTGGAAAAGCTTACGACCTGGAGAAGCAGTACTGCTTGAAGGTGACCAGGAACGAAACCAATGTATATAGTGTGGAAGCCCTTTTGACGGATGCCCGAAACGAACAGAACATACAGGTTTACAAGACTGTGAAAATCGGTGACCAGGTGTGGATGGCGGAGAACCTGAATTATGACCCGGGTGACGTTTCTGGTAAGAGCACTTATGCATGGAACAGTTGCTATGGCGAAGGTTCGTTGACCAATGAAGAGGTGGCGGCAAATTGCTCCAAGTACGGTCGCCTGTATTCCTGGGATGTTGCCATGGATAGTGCAGACTGCGCACATGGTAAAACCTGCAACGCTTCCCTTAATCCAGAAAAACCGGTCCGCGGAATCTGCCCCGAAGGCTGGCACTTGCCGAGCTATCGTGAGTTTGAAACATTGATCAACTATTTTGATTCTGACTTTATTTTGGGGCACACTGGTGAAACATACTCGTCAACGGTGGGCAGGTATCTGAAGTCTCAGTCCGGCTGGAACGTCAATGGTGGTGGCGAGGATTCCTACGGTTTCTCCGCGTTCCCCGCTGGTTACTATTCTGGCAATGGCAATTTCATCAAAGCCGGCGAAAGCGCTTACTTCTGGTCCTCGGGCGAGAACAATAGCACATTAGCCTTCTACTTGGGCCTGGACTACAATAACGAGAGGGTGTCCCTCGGCATGTACTACAAGTACCACGCTAGGTCCGTCCGCTGCGTCAAGGACTAACTTAACAACACCTTTTATAGAGAAAACATGAATAAGAAGAACTTTGTTTTTGCTACAATCTTGACCGCCTCTGTGGCGCTCGCCATCACGGCTTGCGGTGACGATGTGACCGAGGTGACTGAAGTTCACAAGGACGGCATGGCCATACTCAAAGCAGGCGAAAAGCTCTCGAAGCAGGCCTGTGACACGACGAACGTGGGCGAGATGCTTTTTGTGACGGATTCCTCCGCTGCGTTTGTTTGCAACGGCGAATCCTGGCTTACGCTCGAGGGCGACAAGGGCGAAACCGGTGCCCAGGGTGAAGCCGGCGAAAAAGGCGAAAAGGGCGAAACCGGTAAAGCTGGTGCCAAGGGCGAACAGGGCGACAAGGGCGACCAGGGTGAAACGGGCGAAAAAGGCGCAAAGGGTGATGAGGGCGCCGCCGGCGATCAAGGCCCTGTGGGTGCCACGGGTGCCGCTGGCGCTGCAGGTGCAAGCTGCTCCGTTGCCGATACTACGGATGTCGAGACGAATTTGAAAGGCTTCAAGCTGATTTGTGCCGACACGCTTGCTGGCGTTGTCTGGAACGGTGAAAAAGGTGCAGCCGGCAATGCTGGCACTAGGGGGGCGGATTGCGTTGCCGAGGACGATGGCAACGGCAAGGTGACTGTCACCTGCGGCGAAGCTTCTTCGTCGATTCTCTACAAGGCCGTGTGCGGCATGAATCCGTACGACCCTGCGAAGTCGTTCTGCACGGAAGGCGATGTTTATGATTTGTGTGGCGGAAAAGCGTACGACCCGAAAAAGTCGTTCTGCTCGGAAGGCGAACTCTTCAGCTGCGATGGCAAACCGTACGACCCGGAAAAGCAGTACTGCAAACTGGCCACGACTGTTGAAAATTATGGATGGTTGGAGGATGCTCGCGACAAACAGAACATACAGGTTTACAAGACCGTAAAAATTTGCAACGACGAAACGTCTTGCCAGACCTGGATGGCCGAAAATTTGAATTACGATTCGGGCGAGCAGAGCTGGTGCGGCGGTGGACGTGGCGAAACAGAGGGCGATTGCTCCGTGTACGGTCGCCTATACACCTGGAACGCTGCAAAAAATGCTTGCCCCGAAGGTTGGCACTTGCCTAGTGAAATTGAATGGACTTCTTTGCTTACATATTCATCGACAGAAGTAACGTATGATGTAAGTATTTCCAAGAACACCTACGTTGGGGCCGGAATGGCCCTGAAGTCCAATAGTGGTTGGAATGAAGATGGTAATGGAGACGATGCCTATGGCTTCTCCGTACTCCCTGCGGGATACAGAGGCCCCTTAGTCCTATTTGCCGGTGTTAGGGACAATGCCACCTTCTGGACTGTTGATCAGACTTTCTCTACTTACGATGCCTATTACGTTTTATTCAAAAAAGATGCAGATGATGTTTCCACCTCCACGATTTCTTCTGAATCTAAGAACTATGGTTACTCAGTTCGCTGTATTCAGGACAATTAAGTGGTTGGTGGCTCCCTCCCTCTCAAAAAACATTAAAAACGGTTCGTTTGAGCCGTTTTCTTTTTTTTCGATTTGTTGTCCTTTTTGGAAAAATTTTAATTATACTTAATGTATCCTAATAAATCTGGAGGGGATATTCTTATGAATAAGAAATATTTTTTGGCTGTTGCCGCCTGTAGCATTATGTTTGCTGCTTGCAGCGACGACGTTACCGAAATTCACCAAAACGGCGTGGCCGCTTTAGCAAAAAGCGCCTACGACGATGATGGTGTAGAAGATTGGAATTGGGGCACTTATTATAAGTGTGACAACGAGAAATACGACCCGGAAAAGGCGTTCTGCTCGGAAGGCAAAACCTACAGCTGCATGGGCAAACCGTACAATCCGAAAAAGGCGTTCTGCTCGGAAGGCAAACTCTTCAGCTGTGATGGCAAACCGTACGACCCGGAAAAGGCGTTCTGCTCGGAAGGCAAACTCCTCAGCTGTGATGACAAAGCGTATGACCCAGAAAAGCAGTACTGCAAACTGTCCACAACTATTGAAAATTATGGATGGTTGGAGGACTCTCGCGACAAACAGCATGTACAGGTTTATAAGACTGTGAAAATCTGCAACGACGACGAAACGTCTTGTCAAACCTGGATGGCCGAGAACTTGAACTACTCCGTGAATCCGGGCGTGCAGAGCTGGTGTTATGACAACAATGATTCGAACTGCAACATATACGGTCGTCTTTACACCTGGGCTGCGGCTGTTGGCAAGACGGAAAAAGAATGCGGATTAGGACACAAATGTGATTTGAGTGATGCAACGAATAAAAAAGGCGTAGTTCGTGGCGTCTGCCCCGAGGGCTGGCACTTGCCGAGTCATCGTGAATTTGAGGAACTGATTAACTACATTAATCCTGTTTTTGGTTATGGCCATACCGGCGATGCAGCAGAGTTTACGGCGGGCAAATTACTGAAGTCCCGGTCCGGCTGGAACTCCGAATGGAACTATGACGGTAGCGGCTATAACGGTAACGGAACGGATGCCTATAGCTTTAACGCGCTCCCAGCAGGTTACTTCGATTCTGATGATGATGTGTTCAGCTACGTTGGCGAAGATGTTAGCTTCTGGTCATCGACCGAGTACGACAAGGCGTCGGTCGAGTTCGAATACATGTTTGCCTTCAAATTGCGTTTGTTTGACAGCAGAGATAAAGTGAATCTCGACTTTGTCTCTAAGAACCTCGCAATACCGGTTCGCTGTCTTCAAGACTAAAGCGATGGTGAGTGTCGCGGCAATCACCTTGCAGTGGCAATCAGAAAAAAAACGGTTCCGTCAGGGAACCGTTTCTTGTAAGCGAATGTTCGCGAATTCTGAGCCGAACTTGACTACTTGAGCTTGGCGGCAGCGGCCTTCAAACCGGCGGCCTTGTCTGTCTTTTCCCAGGTGAAGCGTGCACCGGTGCGGCCAAAGTGACCGAGGGCGGCTGTTGCTTGGTAGCCGGGCTTCTTGAGGTCGAGCATCTTCACGATGCCGGCCGGGGAGAGGTCGAAGAACTGCGGAACGAGGGATTCGATGTCGCGGTCGCTAATCTTGCCTGTGCCGAAGGTGTTCACGAGAACGGAGACCGGCTTCGGGTAACCGATGGCGTAGGCGACTTGCACTTCGCAACGGCGGGCGAGGCCTGCAGCCACGATGTTCTTTGCTACGTAGCGGGCTGCGTATGCGCCGCTGCGGTCCACCTTGGAGGGATCCTTGCCGCTGAAAGCGCCACCGCCGTGGCGACCCATGCCGCCGTAGGTGTCGACGATGATCTTACGACCGGTGAGGCCGCAGTCGCCGTGGGGGCCGCCAATCACGAACTTGCCGGTCGGGTTCACGAGGATTTCGGTCTTCTTGTCGAGGAGCT
>JAKSIM010000032.1 GCA_024398845.1 Fibrobacter sp.
CATGGGTGGTCTTGCTAGCCGTGAATATGTTCAGAGTGACTATTATAACGATGATGTGGATAAAGTAATCACCTTGGATAGCCCACACAGGGGAACATATTCGCTAGATGGATTTTTGGATATGAGTCATTATGTAGCTTATCCATTCATTGAGTCTGTTTTGCAACAGACGATTTTGTTTGGAACTGCCGCGATAGTGTTACAGAGTGACCCCACTGTAGATAATCTTTCCCTTTTAGCGCTTTCTTTTGGAATGCTTGGTGCAAATGTTTTAAATGGAGTAGTTCAGGGTATAACAGGTGCTGTCCTAGGTTATGGCTTTAAAGAGGAAGATCCTCTTGTGAAATATATACGGCCTGGGTCTGATGCCCTAGTTGATTTGAATAGTAAGGAATGGACGGACATGCTGCCGATGTTCCGTGTTTTGTATGGTGTGGGCGGACTAACTTTTGGTTCAAATAAAGAATATGGCCAAAATTATGCGTCAATCGTGATTCCTGACGCTCTTTATGCAATGGTAAAAAATGTTGTAGCGCAATTATCCCATGATGAAATTGACAATCCTGCATACTGGAACAATGTAGTTGCTAGCGGTGTATTAGGTCTGGTCGGAGGGCTTTCACTGACTGACCAGGGAAGTATATTGATTCCTCACTGGTCCGGTGCTGGAGAGGGGGTTGCTGTTTTTGACAATAATCCGCAAGCAGAAGTTGTGAAGGTTCCGTTTGCCGCAAATGAGAACGTGAGTGAAAACTACGTTCAAGGGATATCAATTTTTGCGACTGCCGTCACGGCTCTTGTTGCGGCGAATGCGTTGGACCTCCTTTATCCTGGCCTTGCCAAGCCTACTCGTATGGCGATAGGCCTGTCGACCGCAGCTGTTTTATCGTCCTATCTATTGCCGCCTACGGTTGCTGCTGTCTTAGATATGACGGAGAATCATGAAAATCCCTCCCAAGCAGATTGGCAGGAAAAGCAGAAATCCAAGAAGAATTTGTATTCTAAAATTCCGAGTGGCTCTGAGACGGTCGAATCGTATTTGCTAGAGGACTTCCTATATGAAAAGCCTTTCGTGAATTTGGCGGTATATAATGACAATGACTGGACAGAAACTGTTGACTCGACAAAGATGGACTCTCTTGGTCTGTATGGAGCGGATGGTAGTCTTGCAGTCAAAACAATGGCAACAGTGCGTTCGCAACCCTTAAAGTTCTCGTCATCCAAAGATTGGAATTCCTTAGGTGTTAAAGTTGATCGTTGGAGTAAGGTTGTTGGTGCTGATGGGGATTCAATCCCCATCCGTCACGTGGAGCGTTACAACGTTCCCGCGATTACGGTTGACAACTGGATCGAGAAGTATTCGTTTGTTGTGGACGACCTTATGCCGCATCGCCTGCGCCAGATTCGCATGAACTTCAACTACCAGGAAGAAATCGCGTGGGAGTGTGATATCACTAAGCCGGAAATAAGTACAACGGCGTGTACTGTGTACAAACGTTCTGGCGGCGGGGACTGGGATTCGTTGACAACAGAAAAACACCCCGTAAAGAAAAACGGCCAGTTCGATTTTGTCCCTGCGGATTACGGTTACAACAACCTTCTCGCGATTCAAAAGGATAACCAGAATACGGTCACGATATCTACCGTGAACAAGATCGGCCTCAGTAACACGCAGCGGTTCCTTGGCGGGGGAAGCCTCCCCCTCGCTGCAACCGCCTAGCGGCGTTTTCCGCTACCCCCCTCGCCTAGGGGACGCCCCTAAAACCCCGCAAGTGAGGGTCGCGCCCGTGGCAAGCTTGCTTGCCAAAGGGCATGACCAAATGCAGAGGGTTTCTACAAAAAACCGAAAGCAGGAATTCCGGTCGGCGTCAGCCGTTCTCCGCTCGTTTCTTCGCTTCGCTCACGTCTCGTCGGACTTGCTCCGCCCGGCAGACGCGGCCTTCGGAAAGTTTGGTTTGTATTTTTGATATTTTTATAAATCAAAAGACTCGTATCAACAAATAACGTTTGAAATTAGTTATATTCTTTGTGTACATAAAGAGTTTTGCTCTTGTTCCTCACTGAAACTTCGACAATTTCATGGACTGGGAATAAGGCGACGCTCACGCTTGCTACTGGGCTGTGCTTGGTGGCATCGTTTTGCTACGTGCATATTTAATAAATCTGCCTGTACGCAAACGACCCTTTTGGTGCTTCGGTACCTGCTGCCGTTTTTTCGGTAAGTTTGGGGCGTGGGTTGTTTGCGTTTATTTGTCCAGGCAGTCGAAGGCCTCAGTGGGTAAGCGCATTCAGCCTCACGCCTTTTTTTTCGTTTAAATCGTGTGGAAGTTGCGCGGCAAGATCAGCTCTTGTTGGGTTTGCTCTTGTTCGCTGCTGAAACTTCGACACTTTCTGGACATAGAATAAGACAAACGTTCGTTGGCCTATGGTCGCATAGGCCGTGCTATACCCTGTGCGTACTGTATCCACCCAGTGCTCGGGGATGTCGCTCGTGCATTTGCACGGGCGCAGTGCGGGCGTTTTCTTTGCTTGTTTTGTAATCGTGGTCTCTTGCTCCTGGATGAGAGTGAACTCGTTCACACTCAACACGGAGTACCGCGATGGCGAATGCTGCGCTTGGCAAGGCGAAAGAGGCGAAGAACGACGAGTTCTACACGATTTATGCAGACATTGAAAAAGAGATGAATGCCTACTTGGAATACGATGAGAATGTATTTCGCGACAAGACTGTTTTGCTTCCTTGTGATGACCCGGAGTGGAGCAATTTCACGCGTTACTTTGCACAGAACTTTGAAAAATTGGGCTTGAAGAAGCTCATCTCCACATCGTACGCTATTGAATCCAAAAAGTACAAGGTCAAGGATTGGGAACCGACGCTCTTTGAACAACAGGCTCCATGGTTCGATGTGGACAAGTCCAAAATCCGTGGCAAGATTTTTACACTGGATCACGACACCAATAAGAACGGCAGAATTGACATTGATGATTTGGAATGGAAGTACCTTGAAGGCGATGGCGACTTCCGCTCGGACGAAATCAAACGCCTGCGCGACGAGGCCGACTTTATCGTCACGAATCCGCCGTTCAGCTTGTTCCGGGAATTTGTGGCTTGGATAATGGAAGCGCATAAGCAGTTTGCGGTTATCGGAAACATGAATGCGATTACGTACAAAGAAATTTTTCCGCTACTGAAAGAGAATGAAATGTGGTTGGGAGTTACTATTCATAGTGGAGATCGTGAATTTGGTGTTCCAAAGGAGTACCCGTTGGAGGCCGCTGGATGGCGTATTGATGAGAATGGAAATCACTTTATAAGAGTGAAGGGCGTCCGTTGGTTCACAAATATTGAACATGGTTGTCGTCATGAACCTTTATCCTTGATGACCTTGAAAGACAATTTGAAGTTCAGTCGGCATAAGGAAATCAAGGAAAATGGTTATTTGAAATACGACAACTATGATGCCATAGAGGTTCCGTTTACTGATGCAATACCAAGTGATTATGATGGGGTTATGGGGGTTCCGATTTCGTTTTTGGACAAGTATTGCCCTGAACAGTTTGAAATTCTTGGCATCAGTCTTGAATTGGCAAAAACAAAGCCTGCGAACCTGCCTAAATCGAAGCAAGGTGGCCCCGCCTTTTATATAAAGAATTCTGATGGCGAATATGATCGCCTGTATTGTCGCATTGTTATCAAATCCAAAACCGCAGGGGGTAACGCATGAAAACTTCGTTAAACACCTACACCGTCAAGGAAATTTGCAAGGGTTTTGTCTATAACGAGCTAGAAGGCAAGGGACTTTTCGGCTTGTCGGGCAAACTCACCATCCAGCCGGAGTACCAGCGCAATTACATCTACGCTGACGGTAAGCGCGATGTGGCCGTAATTGATTCCATGCTGAAAGGCTATCCGCTGGGCTTGATTTACTTCAACAAGATTACGGACGCTAATGGGGACGCTCGCTTTGAAGTTCTGGATGGTCAGCAGCGAATTACTTCCATCGGTCGCTTCGTTACGAATAAACTTGCCATTATTGATTCTAACGGCATTCCACAATATTTTTCAGGACTGGCCGAGGATAAGCGTCAACTGATTGAAGACTACAAATTGCTGGTTTATGAATGCGAAGGAACTGAATCCGAGATTAAGGAGTGGTTCAAGACTATCAACATTGCAGGCGTTCCGCTGAATAACCAGGAACTTTTGAACGCTGTTTATTCCGGCGAATTCGTGACAGCCGCGAAGGCCGAGTTTTCCAACTCGACGAATGCGAAAATTCAGATGTGGCAAACATACGTGTCGGGCGACCCGAAGCGCCAACAGATTCTGGAGACGGCTCTTGAATGGGTGTCTAGCCATAACAGGCAGGGCATTGGCGATTATATGTCCCAGCATCGCCACGACAAGAATATAGACGAATTGAAGCTATACTTCAATGCTGTCGTAGAGTGGGTCTCGAGCGTGTTTGAATGCACTGAGTCTGAAATGCGCGGCCTTGAATGGGGGCGCTTGTACGAAACTTATCACGGCAAGTCATTCAATGCGACGGATGTCCAAAAACGTGTTCTGGAACTTTATGCAGACCCGTATGTCAAGGACCGCAAGGGAATCTTTGAATATATTCTGGGCGGCGAAATTGACAAGAAACTCTTGAATGTGCGTGTGTTTGATGAAGCTACGAAAAAGAGCGTGTACACGATACAGACCGCCAAAGCAACGGCTGCTGGAGTTTCCAATTGCTCTTATTGCGCCATGTCGGACAATGCGAATAAATGCAAGATTTGGAAACTTGCCGAAATGGATGCTGACCACGTGACTGCATGGAGTAAAGGCGGCGCTACTGATCGGGCTAATTGCGAAATGCTCTGCAAGTCGCATAACAGGGCAAAAGGGAATAGGTGAGTTTTTGAAACGAGGATTAACCTGAAGGAGAAAACTTATATGTAAAGAATTCTAATTGAATTGCAGTTGTTTGGTAGGGGTGCTTGCCTATTGTTGATTGGCATGGTTTTTGTGTGTTGCCAAGGTTGTTTTAAGGGCGTTTAAATCTCCTGTTTTTTCATTTTTCATTGCTTGGATTTGTCTGCAGTATTGAATATATTTGTAAGTGATTTGTATCACATGCGTTTTTTAAGAATCAAAGTTTGTTATGTAGGAGTTTTTTGATGTGTAGAATTTATAGGTTGCTAGTGACAGCGGGCGTCGCATTGATGTGCACCGGAATGTTGGGGTGCAGTGACGATGTTTCATTTGAATGGGGAAAATATCGAAGCGATGAATCTGTTGCTGGGTTTATAGATGATTCTCTTGTAATTGTGACCGATTGTAGACGTTGGCACGAAATAACAGAAACATGGAATGGTGGGTATAGCGAAGAAACATCGTGTGGTCATGATAGAATGTTAGTATACAATTACCGAATTCAGGAAGATGGACCTCGCTGGATTGATTCTCTTGCGAATAAAAGCGATGGTGGATATTGGAGCCAGTTGACTGACTCCATAATTTGGCGATGGAACGGAAAGAACATTAGATTATGGAACGTGTATGGGAAAGAGAGGGAGTTTAGCCTAAAGGAAAAAAATAAAGAATGTTCTCAGAGGTTTGAAATAAATAGGATGCATCAGTGGAAAAATGGAATGTTTATTGCACTTGGGGGAAAGTTGTCGGCAAAAGGAGATTCTTGCCAGTATGCTGTATTGGATACTACTGCTAGAACTTTGACCTATGAGCGACTTGAAAAGAATCTTGAATGGATTCAGAAGTGCGATGATGTAAGGACTTGGGGTGAGGATGTGTATTGTATAGCAATGTTAAACAACCCTAAAGATTTATTTTTGCTGAAAAATAACGAAAATTTGGATTCACTAATCCATGGGGATGATTATAAATGGACAGAAAATTCAATAGTTGTTTTCTCGGGACAAATATTGAATTTGTCAGGAAATATAGGTTTATTGAAAGATAATCGTATTGAAATTTTTTCAAGTGCAGATTTGAAAGAGTTGATGTTTAGAAATATAGGCGGATCTTTAATAAGTTACTAGGATAGGATTGTGAAAAAATTACTCTTGTTAGTGATGGTCTTAACCATCGAATGTTGGGCTGTACCCAAACCGATGGAATCTATTGAAAACTATAACGTTCTTATGGTGCATGGAGCGTATGGATCTGATAAGGGAGTTGAAGCTAATGCAGGATTGAAAGAAGCTGATTCTGCAACATTGTTTTTGGGTGATGCTACTTTAGGATCATATACTTCGGACTCTCGAATTACAAAATGGATTAGTACAAATATTTTTGAAGAGCCTGATATTGGTGATAAACGTAATCAAGAAAACAGCTACATCTATCATTGGCGTTCGTTTACGAACCCTGCAAATACATCGCTAAATAATGCGTATGAATTAGGAAGTAGAACTTGGAATAAGGATAAACGATTTGGTCATCGTCGCTCCTTGATGGAAGAAGCTCAAGAAGTGAAAGCGAAAATTTCTAATCCTCTAAAGCCTAGTGAAAATAAATATGGTCAAGTCGCTCTCGATTCCGTTCGCCATCATCCCGACCTCTATCGTCAATTAGCTTCCCGCTACATTCTTATCGGTCACAGCATGGGCGGTGTCGTTTCTCGTGAATATGTGCAGGGTAACTTTTACAACGGCGATGTGGACAAGATAATCACGCTCGATTCCCCGCATGAGGGCACCGGCGCATTGAATATGCAAATTTACAAGGAGGCTCGTGGCTGGACGGATGAAAAAATAAGAGATATCTTGAGAGAGGCTAGTAGTTCAATGCTTGCTACGGGCTTGCTGCTTGGCGTCTTGGGCGCTGATGTTGGAACAATTGAAGCGGGAATGTGCATAACTCTTTTTGGAACCGCGATTGCGGGGGGTGCAAGTGTCCCTTTGACGCGGATATTCTCCAAGGAAAAATATTATAGAGATGATCCTCTTGCGCATTATGTTGATCCGTACCAGACTGGCTTTGGAACAATTGATTCTCTGAATCACTTGACATACGATGTGGATAAACTTCCGATGTTCCGGTTGCTTGGCAGCAAGAACAGCATGGTGTTTGGGGACCCCGCCCATGTAGATTATGGCTGGCTGGGCTCGTTATATTTGGAAAATTATACTTTGCCGTTTATTAACGCAAGGGCGCAGTTGGGTGGACATGGCGATCTTTCTACGGTATACGTAAATGCGATGACAGCAGGTATTGCTGGCATAGTTGGAATTCCGCTGACAGAACAAGGTAGCTCTCTTGTTACGGAATCATCAGGCTTGGGTGATGGCGTAGGTGTGCTGACAGACCCGAATGTTGATGTCAGAAAGTCTCAGTTCAATGCGGCCGCTTATGCCGAAGGTAGTCATGGAAATTTTGCCACGGAGATGGGAATTGCTTCGGGGGCAATACTTGCGTTAGATTTTACCTTAGGGTTGATAAATCCTGCTGCTGCGAAGGCGGCAAAAACTGGCTTGATGGTTGCTTTTTCAACGACGATGGCTTTTTCTGTTGTTAGTGGTGCTATTGCAACTGGATTTGATGACTTGGCGGAATCGCACATGATGCCACTGTATAAGAAAAATCTGGAAAAGTGGCGTGCCGATAAGAACTCCTTCTCCCCTATTGGTTCGTCCGCGGGTTCTTCGTACACGCCATACCTCATGGAAGATTTCCTCTACGAGAGGCCGTTCGTGAACCTGGCGCTGAACGATTCGAGGACGATGGATAGTTTGTCCAAGATGAACGAGGATGCCCGCGAGTCGTCTACTCTGAACCGCTCCTGTTTCTACGGCGCGGATGTTGATAGTTCTACGCAGCTTTGCGAAATCGGCCTCTACGATGGGAAGGGCGCCTCCTTCAGGAAGCGTAACTATGCTGAATTCCGCGATAGTCCCATGAAGTTCCATTCCTCTTCCGACTGGTCTTCTGTCGGCATGAAGATGGACCGCTGGGAGCGCGTGGACGGCCTGAAGCACGACGGCAGTGAGAACCCGGGCGGTGTCCCCATCCGTCACGTGGAGCGTTACAATGTTCCCGCGATTACGGTTGACAACTGGATTGAGAAGTATTCGTTTGTTGTGGACGACCTGATGCCGCATCGCCTTCGCCAGATTCGCATGAACTTCAACTATCAGGAGGAAATCGCCTGGGAGTGTGATGTGACTAAGGACCCCGACGCGAATGATGCGTGCTCCGTGTTCAAGCGCAGTGGCGGCGGAAATTGGAAATTGGCCGATTCAATCGGCAATAAGGGTTACGTCCCGCACCCCGTAAAGAAAAACGGCCAGTTCGACTTTGTCCCTGCGGATTACGGTTACAACAACCTTCTCGCCATCCAAAAGGATAACCAGAATACGGTCACGATATCTACCGTGAACAAGATCGGCCTCAGTAACACGCAGCGGTTCTATTACCTGTTCAAGGCGACGGACAATATGCTCAGCCCCGTTTGGCCTCAGCATAACGTTGTCCTGAATAAGATAAAGGGGTTCAAGTCTTACGCGAGCGCCCTGGGTTATCAGGGATTCAAGGTTATAGGTGCCAAGGACAAGATGGTACTCGAATCAGGCGACTCGCTGGCGAATGCCGACACGCTGCGGGATATGGCGATGGAATATGAAAGCGTGTTTGACGCCAGCCGCGACTCCACGGGCAGCCTTCAAGATTTGTCCAGTGCGTACTTTACGTCGAAATGGGAGAATTTGCATCCCGCCGAAGGGAAATACCACTGGATGTTCGTGGCGGATATCCGTAACATGGAAGATACGTCGGCTGATGGCGATTCGTCGAATACGTACAACGTATCGTTTAGCGTGGATACGACGGCGCCCGTGTTCAATATCAAGGCCGAACACGGCATTGTCAATCCGGACAGCCAGTCGTTCGTCGCGCGCTTTGCGTGGGCGGACTCGCTGAACGGTCCCGATATCCGTGCCATGCGCGTGTCCCTGGAAAAGGCGGACGGAAGTTCCAGTAATTCCGGCTACTCGCGAGTGGCTGATTTCCCGGCATACTACGATGTGGCCACTCCGGAATTCGCGATACAGTGGAACGACGGTGCCCGCGCATCCGTCAGGGGGAACGACGGCTTCTACCGAATCAAGGCCCTTGCGGTGGACAACGCCGTGCCTGACGAAAATACCTATTCCAAGATGAACAGGCTGGTTGCCGCGATTGCTGCGAATTCTGGAAATGTTGCGGAATCGTTATGGCCGACGGATGGCGATTATTTGAATGTCTCGGTGGTGTACGATACGTTCTTTGTCGATTCTCGCAACCCGGAGCTTGTCAATCCGAAACTTGGGGCGACTTCCGTATCTGGAAACTCGCACCCCCAGTTGCAAAACGAACGCCCGTCGCGCGACCAGTCCTATAGTTATGCGACACAAGACAGTTTGTTGAAAATTTCTTATGCTGTCCGAGAAATCCTGGGTGGTCGTGACCGCGTTCCCGTGACAATTGCCTGGCAGTTCGTCCACGCCAGTGACACGACGAAAGTCGACCACGCAGGCGATTCCGTTTGGGTGGAATTGGGCGATGTCGCAGATACGTCTTGGACGGAAACGCCGAGTATGCGCTTTGAGGATGGCGACTACGAAATTCGGGCCCTTGTACGCGACGCCGCAAAGAATGATACACTTTACAGATTCCAGAAAAAACTCCGTGTCGATAAAACCGAGCCGAATATCGAAAGCCTCGTAAGTACAAAACTTGTCTATCTGGATTCAAGCAAAAACTATTCTGCGAAGATTGTCGTAAACGAGAAGTTTGATGTAGCGTCGAATCGTACGGGGATGCGTTGTCATTATCGTGTGAATGGTTCCGGCAGAACGACCTCGTGGAAGAAAATATCGGACAATGTTTTGAAGAAAGATTCGGTGACGTTCAGCCTGGATTCATTGGATGGTATGCGCGGTAAGTGCTATCTTGAGGCTGTGTGCATTGACGCTGCTGGCAATGTCTCGACGAAAACGGACCTTTTCTTCATTGGCGAACGGACTCCGATAATATCGTCTCCGCGCGATTCTGCTGTATATACCTCGCTTGTGGCCATTACGGGAGTCGCTCCGTCTGCAACGCCGTCAGATTCGTTGAATACAGTGTATAGATTGCGTTATGCCAATGCGGATTCCGTCAAGCCAGGAGATTCGCTTCACTGGGAAACGGCCAATATTTTTGTTGTGTCCGCACTTCGTAACGATTCTTTGGGCCACGTGTCAAAAATATCTCAGAGTAACGATGGCGTGCTGGGGTACCTTGACCGCAAAATGAACGGAAAGGAACTTGAAGGTTCTTATGTTATAGAGCTTGGCGCGTGTGCGGGAAATGAATGCGTAGGCGGACCTGACAGTTTATGGAAAACGGACACGACAATTGTCTTTTTCGGAGAAAGCCGGGATGAACTGTTTGGTGACAATCCTGAGTGGCATTTCTCTTTGAAGCCCGATACGGCTTTGCGTGTTGGGAAGGATACTCTTGAATTGTCGCTTTACCAGTCAGGGAATTTCAATAGCAGTTATTTCTTGCGAATCTATGCGGAAGATTCAAAACATATTGGCATGTTTGACGAGTCTGTATCGAAAGTATGGCGCAATCCTTACTACGGAATGCCGAACGATACCGAGTCAGACAGTTCTGCCGTATGGTTCTATGAATTGGATGGCGAATACCATTTGCAGTGGAAGGGACTTTCTGCTGGAGATACATTGAAAGTTTCCTATGATTCTGCGGGATTCAATAAAGAAAGAGATTATGAAAAGAGTGAAATTAGGCCGGCGGCCTTTGACATGGGACAGTTCTCTTCGGCCATGAATTCCTATCTGGAGGATTTCCCGGAATGGATTCCTCCTTCGAAGGTCAGTCATGAAATGTCTTTGTATGGGGATTCCGGGCATGTGGTGATGACCGCTACTGAAGCGTTCAAAGTTTCTAGTACGAGGCTTTTTGGTGATGCAACTCTGCCTAATATGCGAGTCTATTTTGGAAGCAGTTCCGATGATGGCTTTTATTGGATTGCCGATGGTAAAGTCAATAGCGATACCCTTAACCCCCTTGTGATGGGGTGGACTGTAAACCCGCGCTCCTATGGGCTTAAATATTCATGGACCGGGACTACGGAAACGGGAAGGTATCCTGCGTCGGGCATGATGACTATTTATGCGGAGGCTACGGAAAATACTTCTTCAAGTCCGCACGTGTTTCTTGATTCTGCGACAATTATGATTGTTCCAGAAACCATGAAGATTGCTCTTGCAGATACCTTGCCGGACTATATTCTTTTAAAAAATGACTCAACTACGGTATGCAAATCCGATACAAAAGGCGAGGAGTATTGCGAAAATAGGGTTCTGTGGTTAAAGACGATGGTTGCTAGATACGGAATCAAGAATAGGGATGCCAATGTAGGCGTTTATGTAGTAAACGGGTTAGATACAATAGAGTTGCAGAATATTTCCACTATGGTGCGCGCGAATTCGAATGACACCGCCTACCAAATAAGTTGGAACGGAAAGGATAGCCTGGGGCATGCCAAACTTGATGTGGGCGAACATAAACTTTTGATTATTGCTCATTCAACGGATGGTGAAAATTCAGATACGGCGCAGGCGGTGTTCAACGTGAAGCATACTGAGACGATGTGGGACATGACTCCGGACTATCCGAAAAACGAGAACATTACGGTTCCTTCCATTCATGTTGCGGAGGCTATGTACGACAACCAAGTCAATACATACCGTTATGAACCGGTTGCTGACTATCTGGTGAAGGCTAGTCTTGCTGGATGGAAAATGCCCGAATCCTTGCGTGATGGCGAAATTCCCCTGACTGGGCAGATTTCCGGAACGCAAGAGATAATCGGCTATGAACCGAGGAGGTTTAGCCTTGCTATTAAGAGGCATAGGAAAGTGTTGCCGTTAGTTATGGTTCGCTATTTGAGCTATACTTCATTATATGTTGATTGTGGTGATTGGTATCCCATAACCCAATGTAAGCCTTATGACAGAAATAAGCATGGAAGAATTTTTGTTGATACTCTTTACTTTACTTCGGATAGAAAAAGTATAACAATGAATGAATTTAAAAAGGCTAATGACTCAAAAGACTATTACGGATATGATCATCAAAATTTCAATGATTATTTTGATATAACGGTTTTTACTCTTTCTGGATGGAAAAAATTTTTGAAGGAAAATTCGGCATATGACAAATCTCCCCTTGACGATATGGATTATGATACGGTAAAATTAAGCCCATATCAAACATGGACTCTTGACAAAATTTCTAACAAAATAAAGGTGGTTTTCCCGAGCCCGCACGAAAGTTATGGTCATGATTGTGGACCAAAGTATTCGTTTGACATTGTTGATGCGGGATGTAAAAGTGATTCAACGTTAGATTCCGTGTGTGTGAATGGCGGTTCAAATTATGACATGAATGCAAGTTTATTTAAAGTTGAAATCAATCCTGGTGTAAACGGAAAATACTATTCTGGGTATGGCGAGATAAATTCTACGGCTGGTTTTTATGATTATACAACGATAGAATTTAGTGTAACCTATACGATTCCCGATTCCTACTGGGATGCTGATTTCGGCATGGATAATCTCGTGAATCGTACGGTCCGTTTCGACCACACGAACATAACCATATTCGGTAATGACGGCAATGGATACTGGGCTGCATTGGATAGTTTAAGAAGGGTGAAAAACGACGATTTCTTTGTCGGCATGGGTTCGTACCATGACGGAAACGAGTGGAAGTTCGACAAGACGTACGGCCTGTTGACTCCGTTTGAGACGCAAAGGCTGCATTATTTCCCGTCGAGCTATCTTGAGGGCGGACTGAACACGTTCCTGTTTGCGGATGAGGATTCCGCCTATTCTCAGGCCGCGCGTTTTGACTTGAGATTCTACACCCCAAGCAGCCAAGAGGACTTTTTTGAGGCTAAGGTACTGGGGGCCGTTGATGCCAATGAACCAACTGTGGATTGCAATTATGACCCCGCGACGAATGTCCTTGCGGCTATAGGCTCTCCAGGCTATTGCGAGATAAAGCATTCGGGGCTTTCTGATTCGGTCAAGCATACCCCGTATTTCGCCGCCAACACGAATGTGGAATTCTTTGTTGGTCGCAATACCCGCTGGAGCTCGGTAAGGCATCGTGACACGATTGCGTACCCGGCAGCAAAAAGCTTAGGTGAACTTGTCAAGGATTCGACTGAAGCTTTCGGGGATTCTGTGTGTAAGGGAAATGATCAAGATTGGAATTTTGTGAATACCGGAATATCCCTTTGTTACAAGTATTATGATTTTGGATCGCATGCCCACTATTATTATGGCGATTACACGGATTCAACTTGGTCGTCATTGATGACTAATGGTAATTCTATTATAAAGAATTTTGAAAATGCGGCAAGCTCTGTTCAGAATTTCTCTCAGAACATTTTGTATGGACTTAAAGTTTTGCCATCTAATATCGGGAAAAAAGATGTTGCGTTCAAAGTCAAGCCTGCACCGGGTGATTACGATGAAAGAACGCACCGATATGGCATTAAGCTTGATAGTGTAGTAAAGATAAATAGCGACCTTACTGGGAGTGGTGTCGTCGCTAAGGTTGAATCACTTAGGGTGAATTTGAATGATACTCATGTTCCCGACTCCATTCTCACTGGAGAAATGCTTTATATTGAAGCTGATTCGTTTGTAGTGGATACGTTCTACCGCATGTCAAAGGATCCTCTTGCGAAATCTCCGATTCGTCCCAAATCAGAAAAATTGACACGGAATCAGATTTATCGAGTTGACGATGATTGGGTGAACAATGTTGTTGTAACCAATGCTGAATTGCTGCAACTAGATTCCGGGAAGCATTCACATTTGCGTATTGACGGAACATTTCCGGACTCTACAGATATGATTGTAAAATTTAAGGACGCAGACTCCATTGTTGTCAAGCGCCCGAAAGAATTAGTCGAAGTCAGGGCCTATTTGGATAGCGGGGTGAATTATCGCCTGGCGTATTTAAATGGAGACGCCTTCTATACGTATCCGAAGTCCATGCTTGATTCTGCATGGAGAGATTCCTTGAAGGTCGATTCAAGCGGGTGGTATCGACTTGGCTGGTTTAATGTGAACCGGTTGCAGGGTAACACTCAGCTTATGCTTCTGTGGGGCGATGACAACGGAACCATGTTTAACTTTAGCAAGTTTGATATGATTGTTGGACGTGCAATAAAGGCTTCTGATGGTGGCACGGTTAAATCTTTGTACGAAGAAGTCAGTGTGTCTTTCCCGACAAATTACGTTGCTGAAAATGAGGGAAGGAATATCACCGTCCGTACGGTTGATGCAACGGACTACACTTTTGAAGTATTCAACAATCTTGCTCTCAAGGGCCCGATTGTTGAAGTTCTGCCCTCAATGACTTTTGAAAACAAATCTGCGCTCCCACGTGTTCAGATGAAGATAAGCAGGGATGAAATGAAAGCGATGGGCGCAACTCCGCAGACACTGAGACTGTACAAGGTTGATTTTGCCAAGAAGAAGTTTGTGCCGCTTGAAAATGCATTGTATGGCTATCTTGACAAAGAAGGGAAGCCTCTTGTGGAAGGAGCTTCCGATACAGTGGCAACGTGTTCTACTGTGACGGATGCCCGTTGTTATACAGATAAGGTACAGTGGGCTTATCTTTTGATTTCCGCCGAAACGCAAACCTTCTCCGTGTTTACGGCGATGGATTCAGCTATTGCGGAAACGCCAAACTTCAGTGTGACAGTCCTGCCTGAAATTGCTACTTCGGTCAATCGTACAGTCCGTGTGGATGGCATATCGAGATTCCGCCTTTATGTCGATGACGACTCATTGTGGGCGAACCATGACGAATCCACTCCGCCAGTTGCACTTTCGTTTACCGCCGATTCCAATGGCTTCGCACAAATTACTTTGCCGTCCCGTGGAAAAGACATTGACTCCAGTTACGTGTTCGTGGTTGCGTTGAGCGAACCAGATTCAAATGGTAAATCTGAGGAACTTCCCGCAGCTCCCGCCGTCGCCCGAGCCTTGACAGTGAATACGCAGTTTGCTTGCTCCGTTCCATCGGATTCCCTCTGGCTTGGCCTTGACAACGGCTACATGGCGTATGGCGCAAGTTGTACGCATCCGGGCTATGGCCTAGTATCCTTGTATAAAGATGGTCGCATTGCGGCTGAAATCCGTGGCGAAATCCCGGATACCGTGGTTTATGACGGAAGCAAAACATCCGGGGCGTCCCGCATGGGAAAGATTGCTTCGGGTGTCTACGAGTCCCGCTATGTGGGCGTTTCCGCTCTCGGTATGGATATGCAGTTGGCTGGGCCACGCGTGTACACGGATTCCGCACGTCCGGTCATTGAAAGCTGGAACGTGCAGGATACTTCCGAGGCGCTCGACAGAATATTCAAGATAAGGGCTCGCGTTCGTGATTCCGAGAGTGGCGTCGCGAAGGTTGTCGTCACACCGTTGCTTGGCGGGGATTCTCTCCCCGTGATAAATGCGGTGCCAGATGTCGCCGGCGATGTCGATGTTTCCGTGCGTATTTCCCGTAAAAAGCTTATGCAGTGCGTGGGGTGCAAGTTCTCGTTCAGCTTCCGTGCGGAGGATTATGGACACAATTACACCACGCGAGAATATTATCACGACGATCTCCTGTACCCGTTCCCGACGGAACTTGCCTTGTGGTACCCGGCCTACGAAGGATGGGGGAAGACTGTCCACGAGTTTACTGGTTCTGGTCATGATTTGGACCTTTCTGGGATGAAATCTCCGTGGAAATCGGATGTGGGCCTTTATTTTGGCACAATGAAAGATCAGGCGGCAGGTATTGGTCATGTCAATTTTGAGACGACGAAGTCGTACTCATTCGAGGCTCGATTGAAGGTTGGCTATACGGATTTGCGTATGCGTCGTGTCTTTGGCTTCGAAGGCTATAATGGCCTGAACATTGAACTGCAGAATCGCGGAAAGCTGCTTTGCCTTGCCGAGAATTCCTTGAGATGGTGCGCGAAGGCTGCTCTTCCGGATGAGAAAAATTGGAATCATGTGGTTGTCTCTGTGGATTCCTCCGATATCCGGTTCTACGTGAATGGCGAACTGGCCCATGTCGAGGACATTTCTGCAAGTGAAATCGCAGGCGTGGAGCGCGAGCTTTATGGCTCGTTCTCCATGGGTCAAGGAGATAGCCTGTCTTACATAGGCAATGTCGCGGATGTCCGCATGTATGGCAAGGCGCTCAGTGCCGACGAGGTCTATGCGCTTTCAGTACCGGTCTCCGAGGAGGACTCCGGCGATGACGTTGACGAGGAACCGCATATAATCGTGGTTGCCGTGGGTGACATGAATCCTGGATTCGGAGCGGAACGTCAGTTCTCGTGTTCCGTGGCTGGGAACAAGTATCTTGAAGTTTCGTCTACGGCAACGGTCGAGGTTCCTGTCAGTGTGGAATATGCGGGTGCGTACAAGTTAATGATGTATGTGCGATCTGCGTCGCAGAAGACTGCTCAAGTCTCGGTTGGCGAGGGATTCGCACTTCTTGGCGGCTCAATCAATGTTGAACCCGTGTGGCGTGCCGCGTACGTTTCTGGAGTAAGACTCAATCTTGCTGCCGGTGTGCATACATTGCGCTTGAATCTCCCTGCAGGCTTGCAGGTGGGCGGCTTTGCGCTCACTTCGACGGAAGTGCGACCGTCCTCGATTGCCTGGGGCGTAAGCACCTCTGACAAGGTGGCTGGAATTGTACCCGCTGATGCGGCTCGCAAGGTCAAGTCCTACCTGCGCTACGAGGGTTTCCCGGAAACGTCGACGCTCCGTCCGCGCATTCGTTTGAAAAACGTGTCGGGTGAACCGATTAACGGATTCTCCGTGCGCTACTACTTCCGTGGCGAGGATCCGTCAAATGCTCGCGCTGACCGTTACTGGCCGAACGAGAATGTGTCGACGTTCCCTGCCGTATACTCCGAAAGTGCCAATACGGGTTATGTGGAATGGAAGTTTACCGAGACGATTCCTGTCGCGGGAACAGTATTTGGCGGAGATGGCCCGCATTTTGGCCTCTACAATGCGGACTACACTCCGTGGGATGCGTCCGACGATCCGTCGTTCATCGACCCGAATTCGGGCTTGAGTGTAAATGTCGAGGGATTCTACGAAGATGCTGGCGTTATCGTTTTGGACAGCGACAACAATCTGATTGGTGGTTCCTGCGCCGAGATGGAAGACCCCGTATCGCTTGAAACCAAGGCTCGCGTACTTGCTGCCGATGTGCGCGGAGATAACCAGGCGAGCGAAATCCACATAAAGGTTGAAAATACGGGCAACGTTGCATTGAAAAACTTCGATGTTCGCTATTACTTCTTCCTGGAGGAGGGACTTGCCCCGGATTACGAAATCTACGACAAGTCCGAATGTACTTCGGCCTCCATGGAAAGCCTCGGTTCTGGCCGCTGGCAGTTGACGGTCCATTGCGATAAACCGCTTGCTGCAGGCAAGTCTTGGCAGAATCCGGTGAAGGTCGCCCTGCACTTGTCGGGTTGGGCTGCGATGTGGAACGTAAATGACGACCCGAGTCACGACAGCCTTGAATCTACGATGCGCGAGGCACGCGGAATTTGCGTGTTCGATTCCTCGGGGTACATGCTTTATGGCGATTCGCCTACGTGGGTTTTGCCTGCTTCGGACGAGGGCAGCCCTGATTCCGTTTATAATGTCGATTTCGGTTACAAAGCTCTGGACAATTCCATACCCGTCGTGCGCACGCCGGACGGTTTGGTTCTTACACTGGATAGTTGGGTGTATGTGGAACTCAGCCTAGTGACTGCTATGGGTACGCCTGTAAAGTCTGTCTTCAATGGAACTCTCGCTCCGGGAGAGCAGTTGGTGCGTGTAGACTGGACTGGCATTGACATGGGAAGAACGTATTTGATGCTCAAGGTGAATGGCTCCATCAAATCAACGAAAAAACTATCTTTGCTTTAAGGAATTGAATTATGAATAAAGTAATAAGAACTTTTGCGATTGTTGTTTTTGCTGCATTCCAGGTTCATGCGCTTGGCTTGCAGACTGTGTTCGATAACCAGAAAAAGGCCGCTTTCCCGGATACCTGTGAAATGCAGATGCGAACAACTGTTACGCTTCCAGGCCAGACCGCGCAGGTTGTGAATATGGCGTTGCTTACCGCTGGTGAAAACAAGTCCATTACCACAATCAAGTCCAGCATGATGCAGATGGAAATGGTCCAAAATAACGGTCGCATGAAGGTGACGGACTTGAAAACCGGAAAAAAACTCCCTGCCCAGAATATGCCGTCCCAGAACCCCGGAGACGTGACAAAGCAAATGGGGAATCCGGAAGACTATAATGCACCTGTGCAGAGCGGGAATCTCTGGAAAATCACGCCCAAGGATGCTTCGAAGCCAACGCTCTATTATTCTGCGAAGCGGAAGCGTGTGGTCAAGATGACTGTGGATGTGCAGGGGACCGATACGGAAACCCTGCTTGAGTATTGCGACAATTCCTGCGAACTTCCCGGCACACTCAAAAAGACAACCATCACGACGAAACTTCCGAATGGTGGCGAATCTAAGGTCGTCCTAGAAGTGCTTAAAGCAAAGCAGCGTCATGTTTTGCCGAGCAAAATGTTCGACGTGGAGTAGGTAACCTAGATTAATGTTATGAAATCAATTAGCAAAAAAGTCCGCGGGATTTGAATCCGACGGGCTTTTTTTGTTATGGGTTTTCGCGACTCTCGGCTCTTAGTCACAACAGCTTCGCTGTTGTAGCTAACTCTTGGGCTCGGCAGTGCGTGTGCGAGCACCCGCGTTGCGCTCGCCTTTCGAGTTGGTCACAACGACTTTGTCGTTGTAGCTAACTCTTCGCCTCGGTCATAAAAACAAGCAAGCTTGTTTTTGCGACTCTCGCCTTACGAGTTAGTCGTTTACCATGTGTTCGTAGAACTTGCGGTACTTGTCCTTGTCCTCGGTCTTGCGGACGGCGATGGCGTCTTGCGGATGGCGGTTGAGCATGCCGGTGATCATCTGCGGGATGATGTAGCCCCATTCGTACTTCTGCTGCAGCGGGAGGAACAGTTCCTCGATGGCGTCGAGGACTGGACGCAGGTCGTACTTCGGATTCTTGAGGAAACTGAGGAGCAGTTCCGTGGTGCAGTTGCCGGCGCCGCGGCCCATGCCGCTGACGGAACCGTCGAGGTAGTCCACGTGGTTGATGATGGCCTGGATGGTGTTGCTGAAGGCGAGCTGCTGGTTGTTGTGGCCATGGAAGCCGAACTTCTTGCCCTTCACGATGCCCTTGTAGCGGGCGAGTTCCTTGTCGATGTCCTCCTGGTAGAAGGCGCCAAAACTGTCCACGAGGTAGAGCACGTCGGCCTTGCATTCTTCTTGCACCTGGTGCAGGGCTTCGTCGAGTTCCGGGCCGCGGTCACGGCTCACGGCCATGATGTTCAAAGTCGTCTCGTAACCCATTTCGTGGAAGGTGTTCACCATGTCGATGCCCTTGTCGATGTTCTTCACGTAGCTTGCCACGCGGAACATCTGGTAGGGGCTCTCGCTCGCGGGTTTCACGGCGTCCATGTTAACGCGGCCGACGTCGGCCATCACGGCCATCTTGACGTTGGATTCGATGCCGTCGCGGACTTTCCACAGGAGGTCGTCTTCGCAGAACTTCCACGGACCGTATTCCTTGGGGTCAAAGAGCTCTGGGCTGTTCTTGTAGCCCATTTCCATGTAGTCGATGCCGGCGGCGGTGAGGAGGGTGTAGAGGCGGCGGACGAATTCCAGGGAGAAGTCGTGCTTGTTGACGAGGCCGCCGTCGCGGATGGTGCAGTCGAGAACTTTAATGCTTTCGTAGTACATGGTGGATAGTGGTTGGTGGTTGGTGGTTGGTGGTTGGTGGGCGGCTGCGCCGCCATTATAATCCTGCTTACTGCTTACTGCTTACTAATTGGTGGTTGGTGGGCGAGTGTGGCTCGCGTTCACCGTTTTTCTTAAATGTAGGTCTTTGCGCTTGGTTTGCCAAGTGTTTTTCTTTCGGGGGGCAAAAAAAAGTGCGTTTTCTACGCAAGTTATGCGTATATTAAATCAAATATGGCGTATTTTGTTCATTTTAAGCAAGTTGCAAAATAAAAAATTTGAAGTTTCTTTTATGGATTTATGAACTTTGGGGCTCCCCGAGGAATAAAAAAATTCCTTTAAAATTTATTCTACGCAATTTTTGCGTAGAATAATAGCGGACAAAGTTGTCTTTTTCGTGGCCTGGGTCACGATAAAATTTGTTTATACTCCAATTATGTTAATAAAATCTAGATTTGGCGACATCAAGAGGATATGTATGAAGAGAATTAAAAAAATAACCACGGTTTCGGCGGCGATGCTTTTGGCATCCACAGCTAACGCTACCGAGTTTTTTATTAACCGAGTGGGGTACGATGTTGGCAAGCCTGTTTCGGTTATCGTCAAAAGTGAAACCAATTTGGATAACGCCGAATTTAAGGTGCTGTCTTCGGGTTCCGAAGTTTCGACGGGGACGCTTTCCAAGGGGGTGAATCCCGATAATTGGCTGAGCAACGGCAATTTTTACGTCGCCGATCTCGGAACGACTTTGGCGGCTGGTTCATATACTTTGCAGATTACCGAAAACAATCAACCGCAAACTTCTGGTGAATTCAAGGTCGAAGAAAATGCCTTGGCCAAAAAGACGCTTGGTCTGGTGCTTGATTACTTTTATGATGATCGCGCCGACAACGAAACCATTATGGGCTGGGAGGCGGACCTGAAGGTTTACAAGTCCGAGAAAAGACTCAATGTACAGGGTGGCTGGTACGACGCGAGTGGCGACGTAAGTAAGTACTTGAGTCATCTCTCTTATGCTAACTATTTGAATCCGCAACAGATTCCGCTAACGGTCTGGTCACTTGCCTTTGCTGCCGAACGCATTCCTGCGCTTTTGGGGCAGACTTCTACAAAGGCGAAGACTGCGAACGAAGCTGTTTATGGTGCAGACTTTTTGCTTCGCATGCTTGATGAAGCCGGATTCTTTTACATGACTGTGTTCGATAATTGGGGTAACCCTTATTCTAGTCGTGAACTTTGTGCGTTCTCTGGTGAAGATGGCGAAAGGAGCGAAGCGTACCAGACGGCTTTCCGCGAAGGTGGTGGCATGGCGATTGCGGCTCTTGCTCGTGCCTCTATGCTTAGCGTGAAGGGCGACTCCACTAGCGAACAGTATTTGGCCGGTGCAAAGCGCGCCTTTGAACATTTGCAGGGCAAGCAGAGCATCGGTGGCAACTGCGAATACTGCGATGACCACAAAGAAAACGTTATTGACGATTATACCGCTTTGCTTGCAGCTTCGGAGCTTTATGCCGCTTCCAAGGATTCGGCGTACCTCAAGGCTGCTCGTGAACGTGCTGCCCACTTGGCTGGCCGCGTGAGTACCGATGGCTACTTCTGGAGCGATGATGCCAAGACGCGCCCGTTCTGGCATGCAAGCGATGCGGGGCTTCCGCTGGTGGCTCTTGTTCGCTACATGGAATTGGAAACTGAACCCGAATTCTCGGACTCCGTACGCGTTGCTGTTGAAACGCATTACCGCTGGTTGTTGAGCATTACAAATAAGGTGGACAACCCGTTTGGTTATGCTCGCCAGACCTACAAGACCCAGGGCAATATCAAGGATGGTTTCTTTATCCCGCACGATAACGAAAGTAACTATTGGTGGCAGGGTGAAGATGCTCGTATTGCAAGCCTTGCCGCTGCTTCCGTTTATGCCTTTAGAATGCTGGAACTGGATAGCGCGGAAGGAGTCGAAAAATATTCCGCTGACCAGCTGGACTGGATTTTGGGTAAGAACCCGTATGGCGTTTGCATGATGAAGATTGAAGGCATGGAGAAGGTCCCTGACGTTTACGATGGTCAGTCTGATTACGATGCGACTTTGGCAGGTGGCATTGCAAACGGTATTAGCGGCAAGAATGTAGACGGTAGCGGAATTGTGTGGGATAATGTTGCTGAGGCCGGCTTCCCGGCAGACGAACCGTGGAATAACTGGCGCTGGATTGAACAGTGGCTGCCGCACAGCACGTGGTACTTGATGGCGCTTGCCACTCGTTACGATGAGGTGATGACCAAGGCTCCAGTGGTGAGACCCGATACAACGACTCAGCCGGGTGACGATGATGATGCCGTTCGCGAAATTCGCACGTTTGCCGAAAGCTTCAAGGCGGATTTGGCTGGCCGTACGCTGTTGATGGACTTTGCTAACGTGAATGCAGCGAAGCTTCGCAATGCCGTGGTTCGCGTGGTTGGTCTTGACGGACATATTCTTGTTTCGACTCGCGTGAATGGGGCCCAGATGAGCGTTGAATTGCCTTCTCGCTTGAATGGCGTATTCTTTGTGCAGGTTCCTGGCTTGGGTGCAAAAAAGATCATTGTCCGTTAGTTTTTATTTGTAAAATTTAAGGCTCCTTTAAAAAGGAGCCTTTTTTAGTGCAATTTGGACGGTTTTGGGGGTGGTGGTTAAGCGTCAAAAATACCCTTTTGATGGAAATAAGCTTATTTTTAAGGAAAGAGGGTGGGTTCCGTATGATTTTGAAGAAACCATTGTTTTGGACGTTTTTGCTTGTTTGCCTTTTGTGGGCTGGGGTGCAGGCTAGACCTGCTTATCCTGGTTTGATTGAATCTAAACAGCCGGATGGTTCGACGATAAATATTCGCAAGGTGGGGAATGAATACTTCCATTACGTGATGACGGAAGATAGTCTTGTGGTGGTTCGCGATACATCGGGCTTTTGGAATTATGCCGATTCCAATGGCAAAAGCGTGGGAGTGCGTGCGCATGCCAAGGCGCATCGCGGAAAGAATGAAATGGATTTTGTAAAGCGCAAAGGCTTGAAAAGGTTCTTTAATAAACGTAAGGATCGTGCTTTCCGTGATAATGCTTTTAGCTCTTCGAGCGTGAGTGCTCTGCGTCGCCCGGGTTTTGGAAGTTCTAGCTCGGTGGCGGGAATTCAGGCGGTGGTGACGCAACCGATTTATTCGCAAAAGCTAACGGTCGGGAATATTCGTGTATTGGTGATGCTGGTAGAATTCTCGGATGTGCAGTTTAAGCAGAAAGATGCAAAGGACTTGTACAATCGCTTTATGAACGAACCCGGGTTTTCGGAGTTTGCAAACGTTGGTAGCGTAAGGGATTATTTTATCCAAAATTCCGATAGCGTTTTTACCCCGAGCTTCGATGTGATTGGACCGATACGTTTGCATCAAAATAGGGATTATTACGGAAATGATGAATCTAGCGATGACCCGACTGCGAAAGCTCGAGTTGCCATGATTGAGGCTCTGGATTCTGTTATTGCTCGTGGAACGACTGACTTTTCGTTGTACGATAACGATGGCGACGGAAACGTTGACTTTGTATATATGGTTTATGCGGGCGTTGGCGCCTCGGATAGCGATGTTTCGACTGCTATTTGGCCGCACGCTAGTTATATTAAAAAACGTCTTTCGCAGAACGTCTCGATGGACCGCTACGCTTGTTCCAATGAGATTAGCGGAACGGCTTACTCACTAAATCGAAACACTTCTTCAATTGATGGCATTGGCGGATTTGTGCATGAATTCAGTCATATTTTGGGATTGATGGATACCTACGACATTTACTACAGCGATACGACGGTCTTTACGCCGTACGAGTGGGACCTGATGGATATGGGAACATACAATTGCACCAAGAACAAGTATTATGTGATGAGCTGTTCTCCACCGCACATGAATGCTTTTGAACGCTACACGCTGGGGTGGCTTACGCCGAGAACTTTGTTTGAAACGGATAAGAGCCTGGAACTTTTGAGTATTGAAAAAAATGATGGTATTGTATTGCCGAGTAGGGACCCTAATGAATATTACTTTTTGGATTACCACTTGCTAAAGGGCTTTGATAGTGCTTTGCCGAATCATGGTATGCTTGTTTGGCACATCGCTTACGATAAAGATGTGTGGTCAAAAAATGAAATCAATTCTGGTAAAACGCAGCGGCTGGATATTATTGAGGCCGATGGCAAAGCTGATTATAACACTACAAAGGGAGACGCGTTCCCGGGAACGGCTCGTAAAACAAGTTTTAATGAGTTCTATACATTGCTGGGTAAGGATTTGGGCGTTATGCTCACGAATATTACCGAAACAGATTCGTCTGTCAAGTTCGATGTGGCGTTTACTGATGGGGAACTTGTTTTTGTGAGTTCTTCGAGTGTGGAATCTAGCAGTTCTGCGAATACCTGGATTTGGAGTGCGTCAAGTAGTTCTACGCAGTCCATACGCAAGGCGAAGGGCCGCATGGATGTTGAAGATTTGCGAAACGAACGTTATTTTGATTTGAATGGACGCCAGGTTCCGCCCCTAAAGAAACATTAAGAAATAAATTTTAGAGAAAAATGCTGGGTATGTAAAATGTTGAGAGTTTATTCGCTATGCTTGTTCGGTTTTGGGCTGATGGTGACGGGGGCTTTGGCGCGCCCGGCGGAACCGCTTTTAATTCAAAAGGCGCAACCCGATGGTAGCGTACTTTCGGTACAGGAATTTGGTGACGAGAATTACCATTATGAGACGACTTCCGATGGTTACTTGATTGTTCAAGATTCAAGTGGCGCTCGTTTTTTTGCCGATGAAAATGCGACGCCCTCGGCTTATGTTGCGCAGAATGTGAACGAGCGCAACGAAATGACTAGGGCTTTTTTGAAGTCGCTGAATTTAGCGAAGGGAATGCGTCGGCATCGTGAAATGCATGCGGACCGTTATCCGGACCAGCAGCGCCTCCTTATGGAAAATTTCCGCTTGAAACATGGGGGAAGTAAAAATCTCGCAGGGGTGATGTACCGTCCGCCGGTGCCGACGTACACGTTGGGCGATGGCGTGTTTCCCATCTTTTTGGTGTCGTCAAGCGATGGAACCGATGAACGAACCTTCTCGCAAACCGAAGTCGCTTTGTACAAGGACTTTTTTAACAAAGAAGGTTTTTCGGATGATTCACATTATGGCAGTGTTCGTGATTACTTTATTGCCTCTTCTAAAAATGTATTCCGCCCGACGTTCGATATTATTCCGGTCACAATCGATATGAGAATGTCTGTAGCTGGCAGTAATGAAGGCAACTTTATGAAGGCTGTGGTTCAGGCGGGGGTAAAAGCTATTGGCGAAGAAAATCTGAGTAAGTACGATATTGATAAAGACAAGATTATTGATGGCTTTGGTGTGATAATTGCTGGGCCAGAAGAGGGTTCGGGCTTGTGGGGCCATATGTATTGGTATAACGTTTATGACCGTAAGTCTTCTTTTGGCGGGTATAAATTTGACCGCTACTTCTTGGTTTCTCAAATTGGGTCGTATGGTGGTTATAACGGTATAGGCGTTCCTATTCATGAATTCAGCCATGTGCTGGGACTTCCTGATTTTTATTCAAGTAAGGATGGTGAGTGGGTGGAAGGCCCCGATCCGTACGATATTATGACCCAGGGTATGTACAATGGATGGACTCGTGATTACTCGGGAATGGGAAGGCAGCCTCCAAAGTACAGCGCCTTTGAACGTGAAAGCTTGGGCTGGATGAAGATTAAGGAACTGAAATCTTCGGATGATGTTTATGTGCTGCAGAATATTGATGAAAATGACGCCTATTCTATTTCGAACCCGGTGAATAATGACGAATTTTATGTGGTGGAATTCCGCCCGGCTATTGGTTGGGATGCGCAACTTAAAGGCCAAGAAGATTTTGAAGGGAAAAGCGTAGAAACGGGCGTGTTCGTTTGGTACATTAACTACGTGGCTTCTGCTTGGGATTACTTCCCGAACCAGGGGGATGCTCGCCGTTATACGCTTGCGTCGACGTTGCTTGGTACGGGAAGAAATTCTAAAACGAATAAGTTTGAAGCCGCTCAGCCAGAGCGCCGCACGTATTCGACGTTTAGTAGTCAGTACAACGTGTACAACATGATTAAGGTTGGAACGGAAAGAGTTTGTTTTTCGACGAAATCGTCTGTAACAGTTAGCGATTGCCCGGAACCAATGAGTAGTGCTGCCACCGTGAGTAGCAGTTCTGCGGACGCAGAAAGTAGCTCCGCTGTTGCGAAAAGTAGCGCAACAGTGCCTGCGAGTAGTGCAGCGATAGAGGCTAAGAGCAGTAGTTCTGTTGGCTTGGCAAGTTCAAGCAGCCGTCAATTCTGGGGGAGGTCGTCTTCTTCGGGTACCGATGCCATTGTGAAATCGGTGAGACGCTATAGTCGCGATGACAGCCGCAAAGGTGCCCGCAATGACGGTCGCAGTGCTGGTTATGCGGGGCCTGATGATGACCGCAGCCTCCATAACGTGTATGATCTGAAGGGGCGCTTAATTAAATTTAAAAATTGAGTGCTTTGGGGCGAAGTGGGTATAAAAGCCGGGGCTACCCCCTTGTTTATACCCTGTTTTTACAACAAATTAATCGGAAAAATGCTTGCGAAGGTTGGCCGTGGTTGGGTTATGGGTATAAAAGAGCTGTTTTTGCTGTGCTTTATACCCATGTTCAAAGATTGAAGCTGCTTTAGATAGTGGAACGGCTTCATAGGTGGGTATAAGAGAATGAGCCTATCAAGGTTTTATACCCAGTTTTGAAAAAAAATGCTTTTTGATGGAACATTTTAGGGGAAAAATCCGTTTATAAGTCATAAAGCCATTAGAGAAGAATATGAAAAAAAACTTGACCATAAATCATTTGCCTCCTTGTGAACTTTTAACTCCAGATTTGAGTGTGAACGCGCTTATGGAGCAACGTTCAAAAATGAATGTTGCTCTAGAACGGATTGCTTCACGGCAGCGTGATGGTCTAAAAGGACATTTGCGTGTAAAAACACGAGGAAATACGTTTCATTATTACCGAATTGAAAATGTAGGGGACACTCAGGGAGTGTATATTCAAAGGAAGAATCTTTCTATAGCGAAAGCTCTTGCTCAACGTGATTATGATTTGCGCTTGACCGAAATGCTGAACAGAAAAATTGCTTTGATAGATGAATACCTGAATCGGTATGACGAAGAACGCTTGTTTGATTCGTTGCATCCTGGGCGGAAAGCTATTGTTGAACCCGCTCTATATTCAGATGACGATTTTGTAAAGCGCTGGCTTTCGGTGGAGTATAAGGGACTGCCTTTTGAAGAAAACTCTACAGAACACTATTCGTCAATGGGAGTGCGCGTGCGTTCTAAATCGGAGGTTTTAATTGCGGATGCGCTTACTTCGCTCAATATCCCCTTTAAGTATGAGTGCCCCCAAAAAATAAAAGGGATTGGAGTCGTCTATCCTGATTTTACGTGTCTGAATGTAAAACGCCATCAAGAGTACATTTGGGAACATTTTGGTCTTATGGACCAAGAAGACTACGCTCGTCGCGCCGTGGATAAAGTAAATCAATACTCCGCAAGCGGATTCTGTTTGGGTGAAAATTTTATCGCTACGTTTGAGACTACGCAGAGGCCTTTGAATACAAAGTATATTCAGTTTTGTGCTAAAAAATTACTTTTGTGAGACGTTATTTTTTAGGAGTGTCTTCGGCGTCTAGTGTCGGGATAATCTTGTCTTCTTGGCAAAGGTCTTCTTCGCGAATTTTAAATGTGAAGTCGACGAGGTTGTTCTCGAACATTTTTTGGTAAGGCTTTTTGGCCTGAACGCTTTGGAGGGCGCATGTGCAGTAGTTAATGCGCTGTACCAGTTTCTTGGCGTTGCTGGGCGTTCCCTTTGCAAAAATGCATTCGTGCATAATGGCGTATTCCATGGGGCGGTCATAGCGACCTTTGCACTTGTTTTTGAGGTCTGGCTGGGCTGCAACCTTTTCGATAATACCTTCGGTAGGCACGTCGTTCATAATGCCGCAGGTGACAAAACCTGCGATAAAGAATAGTAGGCAAACACCGGCTTTAATCAAAAAACGTTTTCCGCGACCGATTTTGCTATAGGTACGTTCTACGGCTTCAAAAGCCTGGGTGGCGTGTAGCCTAGCGTCATTTAAATCGTTGTTTGCCATTATGCCTCTTCTAGTGTCCAAATCTCGGGGAGAGTTCGGTAGTCGTTGGCGTAGTCAAGGCCGTAGCCCACTACAAATTTGTTTTCTATATCAAAACCTACAAAATCTACGTTGAAATCTACGGCGCGACGGGCGGGTTTGTTCAAAAGAACGCATGTTTTTAGCTCTTTTGCACCAAAATCTGCCAATTTATGCACCAATTCTTTCATGGTATTGCCCGAATCGAGAATGTCGTCGATGACGAGGACCTTTTTACCGCGAATGTTTAGGTGTTTAAGGCCGGAGATTTTAAGTTCTCCGCTAGATTCTGTGGAGTTCCCGTAGCTGGAAGCCTTGATGAAGGCGACCTGCAGCTTGGGTGTGGCTATGTGCCTGCACAAATCAGTGGTGAACATAAACCCGCCCGTGAGCACAGAAAGGATGACGTCAAAATCGCATGGGGCGATTTGAGCGGCGAGAGCTTCAATGCGCTCCTGGATTTGAACCGCGGTCAGGAGCGGGGCCTTTGACATCTTATACATTTTCGGTCTCGAAGTTCAGCCAGCTGAACATGGGTTTGAGGGCGGCGAACTTGCTTGTGGGCGCTTTCTTGAATTCGGTGAAGAGCCCAAAGACGCGGTTCTCGAGCGACGTTTTGTCAATGTAGAGCTTGAGCCAGTCGGCAACCGTGATGAGATCCGTAATGTATTTGACGGTCGTTTCGTCAAAGTTGTTGGAAACGGTGTCGATGAGGGTCAAAAGCTTGCGGAAGAACATACGGCCAGTACCGCCAAAACTCGGCTTGGTGTCGAGCGCATTAGCTTCGCTAATGAGGTCCTTGATTTCTTTGACGAGAGCTTCGTTTGGAGAATCAAGCAACTTGAGGGCGGCATGGTGGATACGGGCGTTGATCTCGAGCGAGAGAATCTTGCGCATGGTATCGGGCAGGGTATGGTCGGGGTCGGCCAGACTGTCGATGGAGATTCCGTGCGTGAGAGCAAAGTTGGAGTACGATTCCGTGAGTTTTTCCAAATGTTTTTGCGTCGAAATCTTGTTGATGCGCTGGAGCGAATCGCTCATGAGGTCGCGCATGCGAACTACGTAGGCGGTGGGAAACTGGTTCTTGAGCTCGTCGGTACCCATGTTCGGATTTTCGACGAACTTGAGCCCGTTCTGGTCTACGTCACCCATGGCGGCCACAATATTGATGCGACCGAGGTTGTCGGTAATCACGAGGTTTGTGGTGATGCGCTTTTCGCCAATGAACGAGTCTTCGTATGTCGCACGCACCAGCGTTTGACGACGGCGGCTTGAAATTTTCTTTGCGGTAATGCGCGGGTCCTTGTCGAGGTAGCTGTCTTCCAATTCCAGGTGGAAAATAGCGGCGCGTTCGGCCATTTCCTTGACGACCACAGGGACTTCTTCTTCGGCGAATTTGGTGAAAATCTCGGCGCCGTTGAGCTTGTGCTCGTTACTTGTGGCGCGAGCGAGAATGCTTAGCACTTCGCTCTTGATGTTGTGACCAAACGGGAGGAACGGCTCCATGAGTTCCATGGCGCGAAGTGCGTAACGCATGTTTTGCACGGGTTCGAGACCTTCGATATCGTTGAAGAACCAACCGCAACTTGTGAAGCTGAACAGGCAGAACTTCTGGATTTCGAGAAGGCGGATTGCCTTGGCGCAGTCATCAGCATTCTTGGGACGCAGGAGCATTTCGTCGAGGAACTTTTTGGTGCGGGACTTGTCTTCGGGGGCGACGAGTGTTTGTACGTACGCATCGCGTGCATCCCACGGGTTCACAGACGAGAGCTTCTCGAACTCGCGAACAAATACATCGTCGGCGAGTTTCTTGAGCTGGTTAAAGGCGTCGCGTAATGGCCCGCGCCACTTTTGGTTCCAATCGGGGCCACCGCCGGTAGAGCATCCGCAGTCGCGATACCAGCGGCCAACGCCGTGTGCGCAGCTCCAGGCGCAGCCTTCACCGTGGAAATTCTTGAGGAGTACTTCGTGCTTGGGCGGGAACTTTTCCAAATACCAGCCGTAGTTCACCGGTACCATGTTGTGTTCCGGAGCGTAGCGGTTGTAGAGCCATGCGGCGCACATGTCGCCAAAAGGTTCGTGATGACCGTATGATTCACCATCGGTACCAATGCTTACCAATTGCGGCTCTTCGCGGTTTGCGTCCCAGGCGTCTTGAATGCGCTTGCCAAAGACGCCGGCGTCGCGCAGCAAATGTTCAAAGCCCACGGCCGAAGAAAGCCACGGGTTGTAGAAAAACACATCGAGGTAACCGTCGCAAACGAGGTTACCATCCTTGTCACGCGGGTAAACGCGGTAGGGGCGAGTCGTGTCGATGTCGGTGTTTGCACATCCGGTCCATTCGCCATCTTTGGCGGAGCCGTCTTCGGCGAGTTCACGGAAGCTGTCGGCCTGCGTGGGCGAGAGGATGGTGAACTTGATGCCCGCCTTGATAAGTTCCACGACCGTCTCCAAGTTGATGGCGGTTTCGGCGAGCCACATGGCCTCGGGCATGCGACCAAAATGGAATTTGAAATCTTCGATGCCCCAGCGGATTTGCGTGCGCTTGTCGTGCGCGCTTGCAAGCGGCATGATGATGTGGTTGTAAACCTGCGCAATGGCGTTACCGTGACCGTTTAGGCGTTCCATGCTACGCTTATCGGCTTCTTGAATGCGCTTGTATGTGTCGGGCGTATTCGTGCGGATCCAACCCATAAGAGTTGGGCCCATGTTGAAACTCATAAAATCGTAGTTGTTGACAATGTCGACAATGCGTCCGTGCGGTGAAAGAATTCGGCTTGCGGAATTCGGACTGTAGCACTGGCTTGCAATGCGGTCGTTCCAGTCGTGATTCGGGCGGGCGCTGGGCTGGTTTTCGATAACTCCAGTCCAGGGGTTTTCGCGCGGCGGCTGGTAAAAATGACCATGAATCGTAAAATAAAGGGGATGCTTATCGCTCATAGATTACAATATAAAAAAAGCCGCAGTTCGGGACTGCGGCAAATTGTGCCTAACTGCGTGAGCAGACATTATTTAATGCGAATCGGCTGCGTCGCATTGATGCCTGCGCCTTTTACGCAAACGATGTACTGCCCGACGCTCAAGTTGGCGAGACTGAATGCGTGGTTGCCTGCATTCAAATTGCCTTTATAGAGCGTGGTGATGAGGTGTCCATTTAAGCTGAAAACATCGACGCTAATGTTGCCTGCCTTTGTGGTCGTGAGATTTACGTTGCGACCGGTGGTGCTGAACTTCGATGTTCCCGCCTTGACTGCGGTCTCGCGCGGTTCAATCTTGGTGGTATTTACGTCGAATACAATCTTGATTTCGGGAATCATCTCTTCGGTGTTCTCGAATCCACGG
>JAKSIM010000033.1 GCA_024398845.1 Fibrobacter sp.
AGCCGCGCGGGCGTGCCGCAGGTGCGCACGGGTGGCCTTGCAATATAGCCCGACCGCACATATATGTGCGGGAACGCCCATAATAAGCAGATTTCGTGGCTACCTTGAAGTCATTACTCCGGACAGCGATGCAAGGCGAAAGCAGCGGACAAACTCGTTTGTCCATTGCCGAGCCGAAGAGCTGGGATGCTTGCATCCCAATCGTGACTACCGCCCAAGGCGAGTGCTGCGGGCAAACGCGTTTGCCCATAGCCGAGCCGATGCGGGAGGCGACGAAGTCGCCACAAGACTTTGTGGATCAAGTCCGGCCACGCCGACAAGTACAACGAAAACATGTTCAAGACCATGGCTGGCGACGTTGAAATGGCTGTGAAGCCCATGAACTGCCCCTGCCACATTCAGATCTTCAACACCGGCCTGCGCAGCTGGCGTGATTTCCCCATGCGTCTTGCTGAATTCGGTAAGTGCCACCGCTACGAACCTGCCGGTACCATGCACGGCCTTATGCGCGTGCGCGGCTTCGTTCAAGACGACGCCCACATCTTCTGTACCGAAGACCAGATTGCAAGCGAAGTCGCCGACTTCTGCGCCCTCGTGAAGGAAATCTACCACGACTTCGGTTTCGATTCCATCGTGGTGAAGTTCTCCACCCGCCCCGAAAAGCGCGTGGGCTCCGACGAAATCTGGGACAAGGCTGAAGCCGCCCTCGCCGAAGCGACGAAGCTCGCCGGCCTCGACTACATCTTGAACCCGGGCGAAGGCGCCTTCTATGGCCCGAAGCTTGAATTCACCCTGAAGGATTCCCTCGGCCGTGACTGGCAGTGCGGTACTATCCAGGTGGACTTCAACCTCCCGCAGCGCCTCGGTGCCGAATATGTCGGCAAGGACAACCAGAAGCACATTCCGGTGATGCTCCACCGCGCAGCCGTCGGTTCCATCGAACGCTTCCTCGGCATCTTGATCGAAGAATTCATGGGCGATTTCCCGCTGTGGCTCGCACCTGTGCAGGCACGCGTGCTCCCGATTTCCGAGAAGTTCACGGAATACGCTCACAAGGTGGAACGCGAACTCGTGAACGCCGGTGTCCGCTGCGACATTGACGAAAGCAACGAGAAGCTCGGCTACAAGTTCCGCCAGTGCGAACTCCAGAAGGTTCCGTACAAGATTATTGTCGGCGAGAAGGAAGCAACCGAAGGCGTCATCTCTGTGAACAAGCGCAAGGAAGGCGATAAGGGCCAGATGACTGTCGCCCAGTTCCTCGAAATGACCGCAGAAGACCGCAAGGTTGTGCGTTAGTCCTAATTGCAATAAACATCAGAAAAGTCCTCGAGGTCAGTTTCTCGAGGACTTTTTCTTATACAAATGATCTACAGAAAACTTAATTTTTGCATTGCAAAAAGAGAATCATAACAGTTTCAATTGCAACCGCGATCTCTATAATTTTTTCCAATTTTTGAAAATTGAATTTTTAGAGGTGACCATAAGTTTGTAGAAGCATGGCTGCATGTGAAGCGCAATGCTGATGTCGCGATGCGAGCGATGTTACCTGTTGTGTAAGCCTTTGCAAAAGCTCCTGGCCGCGACCAACCATGAGCGGGCTTATGGGGATACGAAATTTTACGATTTTTGAGGCCGCTAGTTGAACTGGGAGCAGTACTCATTGAATGTTGTGCTGAAGATTTCGGTTTCCTCGCCGCCTTTCGGGATGTAGAACACAACAACCTTGTCGGCACGGATGGTGCTGCCTTCGGGATGCACGAACTTGAGGTCGGTCTGCTGCCTTTTATTCTGGTAGATTTCACCATCAACGAACGTTTTGAACGTGTATGTGCCGTCGCTTTCGGTGGTGTAGTGCGCTTCGAACTCCAGGATTTGAGATTCGGTGCCCGTGAGTTTGTCGTGCATGTAGTAGTACGTGTGGATGCAGCCTTCGGGGGCGGCGACATCCTTGTTCAGCGTCAGGACGAAAGCGTAGAAACTGACTTCGCAGTCGGCGAGTTGGGCCCTTTTGATAAGATTGGAAGAGGCCGCCGCACTGCTGGATTTCGCCTTGGAGTCGCTGGAGACTGTCGCATGGCTGGACGGACTTGTCGAATTGCTGGAAAGCTCCGCGTCGGAATTGGCACCGGTCGGCGTGAAACTGTCGTCATCGTCGCAAGCGGCGATGGTGAGGGCGCATGCAGCGCAAAGAAGGGCTTTTGTGATGTAGTTCATTTTCATAATAGGGCGAATTCAAGTCGCCAAGTAAATTTGTTTAACTTGCCTAGAAATATACTCTAACGGGGTGAGAAATCCAAGTCGTTTTCTCGGCCGATTGTTCTACTTCATCGCCATACTCATAGTGAATGTGTGCTTTGTGCTGGAGCTTTACGGCCCTCTTGTCAGCCTTGTCCGGATCGTACTTTTTACGACCTCCGTTTCTGGAAATCTCCTTGCTGAGTCCACCTTCGGAAATTCCGATTAGTTTTGCTATGACTTTTTGTTGATGTCCGGCAGCCAACAGTGCGCTAATTTGGTATCTTATGTCTCGGTTAAGTCTCATCGCTTGTCCTTTTCTTGGTCGAAAAATGTACAAGGCGAGTGTAGCGCAAATGCTTGTATTTGCATTACCGAGCCGAAGCATTGACGCCATTGGCGTCAAAACGCAAGTTAGAAACCTAACCGTCCCTAGGATTCAATTCCTAGGGATTTTTTTTGTTTTCAGCCAGGATTGGATTTACTTGACGATGAGAATCCGCGATATAACCAACGACACTTTTGGCACATTTGTCATTTTTTGACACTTCGCATAATCTATATTACATAGTACAAAAGGAGATTTGCCATGAACGTCAAGGAAGCCCAGAAAATCGCCGAGGATTTCAGCCAGAAGAGCGCACCCTCCAAGGACGACGAGTTTATTTTCACCGAGGCCATGCAGTTTCTCATCGAAAAGAAGAACAGGCCGCGGGACATGATGTTCCTTGGCGGCTTCTATTACGAAAAGAAGAAATTTGATTTGGCGCTCAAGTATTACGAAATGGCGGCGGCGCTCGACTTTGACGAAGCCTACGAGTGCCTCGGCTACATCTGGTATTACGGCCGTACCGGCGAAAAAGACTACAAGAAGGCCTTCGAATACTTTTCGAAGATGATGGCCAAGGGCCACCTGGTCGCGACCTACAAGGTCGCGGACATGTACAAGAACGGCTACTATGTAGAAAAAGACCTCAACAAGTACCGCGAAATCATCGAATCGCTTTACCCCAAGGTGAAAAACAGCAAATACCTGGGCGAGCCCCTTCCGGAGGTGTTCACGCGTCTTGCCCGAATCAGAACCGAAGATGGACAGACAGAAGAGGCGATTAAACTTTACCTTAAGGCCAAGGATTTCCAGGCGCAAAGGCTCAGCTACAACGCTTTCTTCGGCGATTTAAACATCATGGAATGGCTCATTGACGACCTTTACAAGATTTACCCCTTCGACAAGGACTGTTTCGACTTCTACGACTTGTACCACCTGCTGAAAAGCCCCTGCAAAATAACCTTCCGTTACAATGACCGAATCCTTCACCTGGAGGCGGTCACCGAAGACGATTCCACCGCCGTGTGCTTCGAGGGGAAATGGTTCCGCGGTCGCCGCGAATTCTTCGCGAACGCTGTTCTCGATGGAGAACGGCTCACATCCATGTACAGTGAATTCTACGGATTCACTCTCGAGGGGTGATCATGGCGGGCGGGCTCATCAAAATTCGCGACACGGACTTGACGGAATACGAAAATCTGCTCCTTTTCCGCGACGAATTGAACAAGGAGGCTTTGCATTACGAAGCCGAGTACACGCGGGTTTTCGGGAGCCTCGTCCTTAAGCTGTTCAAGTTGAAAATTGAGTGCATCAAGTTCAAAAAATCCATCGAATTCTGTGAACGCATTCGCAACCGCGGTCAATCGGTCAATCCCAGGGAATTGCAGGATTTTCTGGACCACGAAATGGCAGCGTTCAACCAGGAACTTGAACATCTCAAGAGAAAAAACGAAATTGCCCGGAACGCAAAGGCCATCACGGAATTTGACCTGATTCAGATTAAGCGAATCTACCACAAGTTGGCGAAAAGCCTCCATCCGGACATCAATCCCGCATTCGCAAAATCGAAAGAATTGAAGGAACTCTGGATTCGTATATGCAGCGCCTACAAGGCGAACGACCTTCCGCTTTTGAAGGAACTCGAAATCCTCGTAAACAGGGCCATGGATGGCAAGCGCAACATGGACTTCGCCATCCCAGACATCGCAAACAGGATAATTTCCGTAAAAGAGGAAATACGGGAAATCGAAAATACGGACCCATACCAGTACAAGTTCATTCTGAACGACCCGAACATCGTTAAAGAAAAGAAAAAGATTCTGAAAGAGGAAATCGGAAACTTCGAGAACCACAGGAAGGAACTTGAAGATTTGTATAATTCCCTAGGGATTTCAAAAACAAAGTCAAGACGGGTTACCAAATGGGTCGTGAACTAGCAAAGAAAAAACAGGAACTGGTAAGCATCGTCGCTCAGAACAGCCTGGGCGAGATTATCAAGCCGCTCATACGCGAGATTCACCTTTTTGACACCTACATCGCGCATGCGGCCAAGCTAAAGCCAGCAACGCTAAAGGCCCTCCGGGAAGGCGACCGGCTTTCGCTTCTGCGCGAAGAAAGCCGCTTTGACGAAAGCACCATCGCCATCCTGAACGAGAAAAAGGAAAAGCTCGGCTATATCCCGGAATCGGACACGCTCATATTCGCGCGCCTCATGGATGCAGGCAAAATTCTCAAGGCGAAAATCACCCGCATCGAGACGAAAGAGAACTTTCCCCTTGTAGGCATCGGCATCTACCTCGTGGACTTGTAAACTAAAGTTTCTGGACACATCTGTAAACAAGTTGGTTCCTGCTGAAAACACTTTTTGCCCTCCACCCTATATTGATTCGTTAAAGCGTAATTTAATTTTATAATACAAAAGGGTGGTTATCATGAATTTTCAAAAAATATTACTTACTACCATAGTAGCAACATCTACTAATTTCGCCGCGACGGCTTACCAAAACCAAGTAGGCTTTTTTACCAACGCTATTAAACAAATGGCAGTTTTGGACGCCGCCGGTCAAGACATCATTTTTAAGGACGCCGACGGCAAAGCCGTTTTGACCGTTACCGCCCCCGAAGCCGAGGAATGGGCCCCCGCTGGCGAAAGCGCCTCCCTTGTTGACTTCTCTGAAATAAAGACCGCGGGGACCTATCACGCTTACATTGGCGACGAAGAAATCGGACATCCGATTATCGTAAGCGACACTGCTTTTGAAGACGTCACCAAGGGGTCCCTCAAATTTTTCTATTTCCAGCGCGCATCCACCGCTCTCGAAGAAGAATATGCAGGTATTTATGCCCGCGATATGGGCCATCCGGATACCGCTGTAAAGTACCATTCTTCTACCGGAATCACAGATGCAAAGGCCACCTTCAATGGGGCCAAGGGTTGGTATGACGCCGGCGATTACGGCAAGTACATCGTAAACTCAGGCATTTCGACTTACACGCTTTTGCAGCTCTACCAGCAGAACAAGGAATACTTCAAGACGCTAGACCTGAACATTCCCGAGAGCAAAAACGACGTTCCCGACATTCTTGACGAAATCCGCTGGAATTTGGATTGGATGATGAGCATGCAAGATACCGATGGCGGTGTTTTCCATAAACTCACCACCAAGCAGTTTGCCGGCATGGTTATGCCAGCCAAGGCTACCGCTCAGCGCTATGCTATTGGTAAAGGCGTTGAAGCCTCCTGGAATTTCGCTGCAGTCATGGCACTTGCCGCCGACATTTACAGTCCCTATGATGAAAAGTTCGCCGATTCCTGCGCAAAAGCCTCCGTCAAGGCCCGCTGGTGGGCCTATACGCATCCTGCGGAAGGTTTCGAACAACCTAAGGACGTAGGAACAGGAACCTATACCGGAGCCGTCACCTGGACAATCAAGCTTTGGGCAAATGCAGAACTCTACCGCATTACCGGAGACAAAGTATTCTCCGATTCCCTCCACACGCTCAATTTTAACCGCAAAAAAGCGTCCGTCCCCACATGGAGTAACGATTTGATGCTGGAGGCATTCACCATAGCCACTAACCCAGACATTTTCGAAAAAGCTGATGTAGATACAGCTCAGGCCATGATATTCTACCTTGCCGATCAATTCATCGAATCCCTCGATAAAAACGGATATGGCGTAGCAATGTCTAATAACGACTTTTTCTGGGGTTCCAATAGCGTTGCCGCCAACAAGGGAATGATTTTAATTCACGCTTACATTCTCACTAAGGAACAAAAGTATTTGGATGCCGCCATTGGCCTCGCCGACTACCTTTTGGGCAGAAATCCACTCGACAAATCTTACCTTACCGGTTTTGGTGTAAATCAAATTATGAATCCTCATCACCGTCCAAGTCAAGCTGACGGCATTGAAGCTCCTGTCCCTGGTATGCTCGCCGGAGGCCCCAATGCCTCTGCTAACGACATGAGCGCTTGCAGAAATCACGATTACCGAGTTGAGGGCGCCCCGGCCAAATCACACTACGACAATAGTTGCAGCTTTGCGAGCAACGAAGTCGCCATCAACTGGAACGCTCCTTTTGCCTACCTCGTCGGAAGTATTCAAGCAATCCTTTCAACCGGCAAGAGCTACGATGTTTCTTCAAAAGTTTCTAAGTCCTATCTCGATTTGCAATCCATCAAGGCCACCAAGCAAAACTTCAAGCCAATCAAAGCCGGAAGTCATCTCGTTATCCGCGAAGGCGGAATTCAAGTCCAAATGACGAACCGCGATGGAACAGTGCGCTACTTCAACCTGCGCGGAAAGAGCCTTCAATAACCGAACATTCTCAAGCTCATCAACAAGGCGGTGTCTTTAACTAGGCACCGCCTTTACGTTTACCACAAACACATTAATTTTCAAACAAATTAAAGCAAGGCCATCAATTGGCGTTCAATGCAAGGGCGTCCTTCGTCGTTCGCTAGCGTCCTGACAATTTTATTCGAGAAAAGATCAGCAGAACAAACTCCACGCTGGTTTTCAATGCGCCTCATAGCATCATCCGGATCCAGGCCACGAGCAATTAAACGACGCAGGCGAACATCTTCGGGAGCATCCACAATCCAGATTTCGTCCAACATGTCAACAATGGCCGGCGTTCTCGAGAAGAGTGCCGCCTCCACAAACTTAAAATTCGATTCACGGGCGCAGCCATCCATCGAAGCGCTTTCAAAAAAAATCTTGATGGATTGCGTCAAATACGGATACACTATATTCTGCAATTTTTCGCGGGCGGCATCATCCTTGAAAATCAATTCAGCAAAGAACTTGCGGTTCACCCCATCGCATGCATTCGGCATCAGGCAGCCGGAGCCAAAAGTTTCACTCAGTTTTTTGCGGAGCGGTTCACACGTTCTATAAAGTTCGTGAACTTCGGCATCGGCATCCAAAACCAGAAAACCACGTTCTCGCAGCAGTTCTCCTACAAAAGATTTGCCCGAACCTATCGAACCTGTAATGCCAATCCGTTTCATGTGTACTCCAAAAATGCTTTGGTTAGCCCTTCCCAAGCGAAATCAGGCAAAGGCCAATAACTACGCCCAACAAAGCTAAAAATTTGAGTTTACTTTTTCGCTCTCTAAAAATTAGAATACCGGCGACAAAACTGATAAACACGCTGGAACGGCGAAGGACCGTAATAATGGAAATCAAGGCGTCCTGATGGCTAACAGCCAAAAAATAGCAGCGGTCAGCAATAATCAAAAGGGCGGCCACAGCCAAAAAACTCCAACGGAACTGAAAAGGGGTCGAAGTTTTTCGCGTCGGGAACCAGGTGAATGCGGTCGTGAGGAACTGGACGAGCATCATGTAAATACTGAACCAAACTTGCACGGTCAGAGGCTCAAAGTTCATGCGTTGCAAAATAAACTTGTCATAAATGCCACTGCAACTTGCGAGAATCGTCCCAAGAACCATCGAAATGACCCAACCGTTACTAAAAAAATGGCCCATTTCTTTGCGACCCGCCATACTGAGTCCAACGTACGAACATACGCAAATGGCAATGCCCACCCACTGCAGGGCAAACGGACGCTCGCCCATAAACCCTACGGCAATCATAATGGTAAACAAAGGAGCCAAGGCTCGAATCGTAGTCGAAATACTGAGAGGCATGTGCGCAATGGCATTGTACGTAAAAAGCCAGCTAGCCCCAACAATTACGGCTTTACCCATCAAATACAGATGGTCATGCAAGGTCAAAGGTTCACAATGCCCCGTAATGAGGATAGGAAGCATCAACAGCGCATAAAAAGCACTGCAAAGCAACAAAACCGGACGAACGGCATTATCTTGAACGGACTTTTTCTTGGCTAAGTCGTAAAAACCCAAAAATACCGCAGAAGCGAAAGCCAATAGTAACCATGACATAGCGCACACAATTTAGAAATACCACTTGCCAACTGCAATTTCAATGCTATTTTTTATTCAAATCTTTCAACACAAGGAGAAATAATGGGCATTAAGAGCAAAGCAGGGTCCCTCCTCGAGGAATTCAAGAACTTCGCATTCAAGGGCAACATTGTCGACATGGCTATCGGCGTTATCATCGGCGGAGCCTTCGGCAAAATCGTTTCTAGTTTCGTAGCTGACGTGGTTACGCCGTGCATTACGGCCCTCATCTCTACGGCATCGCCCGAAGGCACAGAAGGCGCTCAGGAAGCCTTGAAGGCATTGAGCTTCACCTGGAATGGTATCGCCATCCCGTACGGCTCCTTCCTCGCCGAAGTACTCAACTTCCTCATCGTGGCCTTCGTCATCTTCCTCGTTATGAAGAAGTTCCTTGGCTTTATGCAGAACATGCGCAAAAAAGAAGCAGAAGCTCCGGCAGAACCGCCTGCTCCTCCTGAACCGAGCGCCGAAGAAAAGCTCCTCACCGAGATCCGCGATCTCCTGAAGAACAAATAATCAAACGCACAATACGAAAATTTTTAGCCGCAGACAAAAATCTGCGGCATTTTTTTTGCTGATTTCACAAGCAAAAAAATGAATATTAGGCTTTGAGATTCAAGGCAAAGGAACGCTCCGCATGGAACGGGAGTTCCTCGGCCTGCGGAGTAGCAATGAGCACCTGGCAACCTTTCTCGCGAATGAGCGTGGCCACAGCGTCGCGGCGGTTGACGTCAAGTTCAGCGAAGATATCGTCCAGCAAAAGGACCGGCTTGCTTACATACTGCGAAGCAACATCGACCGCGGCAAACCGCATGGCAACCGCCGCAGAACGGCACTGCCCTTGCGAACCCACAGAACGCATTTCGTAACCCGAAGCGCAAATGCTTAGGTCATCGCGATGCGGACCCGCAAGTGTCATACCCAAAGATCTTTCTGCAACTTCAAGTCCAGCAAGTTTACCGGCAAATGCCCTCCGGAACATAGCCTCGTCCGGAACATCAGCAACGCAGTCATCCGGCAAATCGCCCACCAAACCAGAACCTTCTATAGCCCCTTCCGCCACAGCCGCATCGATTTCGTCTTCCAGCATAGGTTCCGCTACGTCTAAAGCATCCAAAGCCTTAAGAATGGAACTCTTGTAGGCGCAAGTGATTTCGTCGACACCGCCCGAAAGTTTGCGATAGTAATTCGTAATGATTTGCGAAACTTCTGCCGAGAGTGATACGCGAGCAACCCAAAGCTTTGAGCCCAAATCCACAAGCTGCTCGGTGAGTACATGAAAAACATCTTCTCCACCCACGGCAAAACCATCTCGTTTAAATTGGCGAAGCCACTGGTTGCGCTGTTGCAAAACTCTGCGGTACCGGCGCAGAATTTCAGCATTTCCAGCCGACCTAAAACACAAAATTTCATCTAGCCAATGCCTGCGAATTTCAGGAGCACCACGCAGCAATTCAATATCCGAAGGTTGCATCACCACCGCAGGGCACGTTCCAAAAAACGAGGTCACCGAGCGAACAGCGTCACCGTTTTCTTTAGCGACAATCTTGTTTCTAGAAAGCGAGCCCTTCCCCGAAGGAACGCTTACCGCACGAACCGTTTCACGCCCATCGTAATTAAACGTTCCGCGCAAAATCAGTTCATCAGCCTTCCAAGCAACAAGTTCCTTTAGCTCCTTCGCACGAAACGAGAATCCCTGAGCCAGCAAATAAACCGATTCCAGAATCGTAGTCTTGCCACATCCATTGGGTCCGCATATTACGTTAATTCCAGGATCGAATTCATATTCAATCCCGTCTAGGCTACGAACATTTCCAATGGCGAGCTTCGAAATCACGGAATAAAGCCCCGCACTCCAAAGCTAAGCGGGTTCCACAGGTCCGCTTCGGATTCGTAGGTCAATGCGTAGTTCACGTCAAACAGGTACTTCTTTTTGCCAATACGAACGCGGAACTTGTAGCCAAGGCCAAGCATTGCGTTCAAATCATCCATACCCACACGTACAGTGCCATCGGGTATAATTTCGCATTCAAAGCCCACACGTCCAGTCCACACGTGCAACTGCGGGTCAAAGGCCAAAAGCGTGTCCGCCACCTGGTAATCAATCGCTTCCATCCAAGCGTAAACAGGCTTACCCATTACCTCGGAACGGTACCCCAGGCCAACCTGCAAAACCTTAGGTCGAACGCCCTCTGTTGAAACAACAGAGTTATCGGTGCTGGTATTCTTGCTCCACCTTGCAGACAAATTCTTGCTAAAGCTGATATTGCGAATCACCACAGAAGAGCTCCAGTTCTTATTCCACTGGCGAAGCCAACTCAAATTGATTGTCACCGGGCTTGTATATCCATCGACTAATTCAATATCGTCATAATATTCCGATATATCCATATTGTCGTAACTCATCGAAAGCGAAAGGCCAAAAGCGTCACGACGAGTAGCGCGATAGGCAAAACCCAAGTAAAGCATCGAGAAGAATGGGGAAGCAGTACCAAGCGTTTGGTCATCGTCGTCGATTACGTCAAAATCCAAATCGCCACGATAAAGCATGGCAAAGCCAACGCCCATACGTTTGCCCACCGGAGTTTCAAGACCAATGGCCCCACCCATACGATCCAAGTCTCGCTTTTCGGCATTCAGCGTGTAATTGAAATTTTGACGGAAACCCAAAATAGCGGGGTTCCAATATGCAGCCGGCAAACTCGCCGTATCGGCAGAGCCCGTATTTCCACGACCGAGTTCGCGGGTTCCCGCGCCCATACGTTCTACAAAACCATCAAAGCCACCCAAAGCGGCCTTTTTGGTCGCAACGCCCGCTTGAGCCATACAAACTAACGACAAAAGCAAGAGGGCGGCGCGCATGCTTTTTTTAAAAGTCAATCGCATCATTACTTACCCCCTCCAAGCGTCATCACTTTGCCCCAGCCCACATGATCGTGGTTGTCTTTTACGCGCACGTAATAAATACCCATGGTACAGGCGCGTCCGTAATCATCCTTACCATCCCAAAAATCTTCCTTGGCATTAGTACTGCGCGAAGCATCTGCAAATCGCGGTTCCGACTTCACAATGGTACGCACCTTTTTCATATCGTAACTAAAGACTTCAATCGTAATTTTGGAATCCTTACCCACTTTGTACGAAACCAAGGATTCCCCACCAGCCGTAATCACGGAAGGCACCATACGAATGCTACCAAGATTATCGTTCAACTTCGCACGATTCAAAATCGTAGTCCATGTGGCACCTGTATCGGCAGAAACTGAAATTCCATTACCATAGGTAGCCAAGGCAAGGCCAATAGCCTTATGCGACATCGGGAAAGTCGCAATAGACATCACATCCGCATTGCGGTCCGTGATTCCCATGTCAGAATCATAGAGCCAAGCATTGCCATCGTCACCCTCATAAGCAAGCACACCGACGGAATCAAGTTTTAGAATACCGCTCACCGAGGCGGCCACAGCGCGAACACAAACAAACGCTCTCGAGCCCACAAACGCGACATTGTTTACCGTGTAGTCAGAGTTGTCGTACACATCCTTTTTTACAACCTTCTTTGCCGTATCCAAAAAATCAACCTTGGCAAAATCCTTGGCAGAACCATAGCGACGCCACAAGCCCCCCTTGATGGATTCCTTGACACGCTTTGAAGTTTCGGCGATAATCTGTAAAGGTTCGCCGCCAATCCACACGCCGGTCACACGAGTTGTATCCAGAACCTTGGACGCGCTCTTCATAGAGCCATCATCACCGCGGACCCACAAGCCTGCCGCCGTAGCAAGCCACAAGTCACCCGTTTCCGGATGGATTTTCACATCAAAAACAGCGGTATACTTTTTAAGGTCAGCCGAGGAGTTTTCTTTTAATTTTTCTAACTGCTTTTTGGACTTGTCAAAAACGTATATTGTTTCGCGCGGGTCATTCGCCCCATGGGAAACATCGTAAGCTTCTACACCCAGCATCCCGCGGGCAATCCACAAAACGGAATGCACAGAGTCATAAGCAAATCCGCTTGTTGCATAGAACATCGCAGAATCCAAATCTTCGGCAGCAGGTGGAATTACCAGCGGGGATTCAATGATGCCATTTCCAGTAACATTACGTATTGACAAAAAGCCACTTGGTTGTAAATAGTTGCCGTCGTCATTGGGTTCAAAACGCGGAAGCACCCAGCCCAAAGGTCCCGCAAGTTCAACAGAAATGCGGCGATGTTCAGCCAGGTCATCGGTAAAAATGCCGTCTTGCACAGCGGTATTTTCGCCAGGCACCATATCTTGTTTGGATTCCGCCACCTGTACACTACCACTGCCGCCCACCTTGACTTTGAGCTGCGTAACCCCGCTAGCGGCATCGCCTCGCGAGAACACCCACAAAGTATTCTCGGCACCTGTTGGCGACACGGCAAACGTCCAGTTACTAAAAAGAGTCTCTGTAGCCGCAAATAACGGAACCGCGCAAAGCATTGCGCCTATTGTTACCTGTAACCCAAGTTTTTTGTGCAATCCTAATTTCATGGTTACCTCATATCGATTTCATCAACGCCCTTAATGGACTTATACTTGAAATCGGCTGGAGTAAAGTTCTTGACCACTTTCAATTTTATAATGCTATACCACGAAGAGTTTCCCGACGGGTCCATCGTATACAACCTTGCCGGCGAAAAATCAGTCTTGTTGAGCCAGACTTCCATCTTGGTGAACTGGCCCGCATACTTAGACGGGTCCAACGTCAGCACCCACAGCTTTTGTCCGTTAAAAGTAGCCTCTTTCAAATCCAACGCTTTGCAGTTCAGGTATTTGAACAACAACTCCGAAGGGTGGAGCGAACTCGAAAGATCTTCCACGGCTTTAATCAAAACCTGCTTTTGTTCCTCGTTGTACTGCCACAAGCTTTCGCCATCGCTGTAAAACTTCATACCGGCGACATCCAATTTAAACCTGTCGCCTTCGGCAACAAGCAAGCTTCCCTGTTGGCTTGCAATGTCGGGCGATTCCGCATAAAACACCTGCAACTTAAACGTGAGGTCCCATGCCTTGCCAGACTTAAACCAATTCTGTGATTTTGAAAGCGCTTCCTGAGCTGTCAAAGCAAAAGACGAAGACCAGGCCACAAGGCCTGCAAAAATGAATACGACAAAAGACTTGCTGAATTTCATATGACTCCAGTAATATGCACAAAAATACAAAACAACAAGACCCTTAATTGGTTTTTCACCCGATATATTTCTATCTTTAGGCACGAAACTTTTTTGGAAGGATTTTATGCGCAAACTTATTTTGCCCGTTATCTTGGTATCGGCCTCTTTTGGCCTTGCAGCCGAAATTGAACTCCACGGAGCAGTCAACGCCGACTACGCCAGTTATTTCGATGAAGACTTTGACCCCACTAACGCAGCCAACCAAGATATTGATCTTGCAGCAACCGCCCACCTGGACGAAAATGTCTCCGTGACGGTTATGGCAAACACGCATAGCACCTATTCCGACAGCAACAGCACAGACGCCTCCGAAACCCGCCGTCACTACTTTGCTCACAGCACCGCCATGGGCGACGGTGGCCGCTACACGGAATTCAACTTTGATGGTGTACAGTTCCGTTGGGATGTTTCCCATGATGTCGGCTTTATTTTTGGCGACCTCACCTACAGTGCCGGCGCATTCAACTACTTCTACTGGCGTGACCCGTCCCGCTACGCAGTTATCCTCCGCGAAGAAAACATCCGCGGTATTGGCGCTGAATTCGGCACCGAAAAGTTTGGCCATGGTAAGGTCTACTTTGGCGCTTCCGAGAACACCATTCACACAGCCGCCTTGTACGGCACCTACAGCCTCCCGCTTTTGAACCATGTTGACGAACACTTGGTTTTGACCCCGAGCATTGACTGGATGTTCGGTGACGAAATTGGCCGCGGCTACACCTACGCTCTCGGTACCGAAGTCGACTATTCCAAGAGCATAGAAAACTTCAACTGGGGCGTTTATGCAGTTTGGGGTTTGCACCCGTACAAAGGCAAGGGCGTCCATTCCTTCTTGCTGGAACCCAGCATGAACTACGCCTTCTTTAACTTGAGTGCAACTTACTTTATTGCTCTCACCGACGAAGACTACGCCGCCGCCGACCAAATTTTCACCGAAGACCAAATGCTCTTTGCGGTCGAACCGAGCTTCAACCTCCACAAAAAGTTGACCCTCGGCGTGAACTACGAATATCACGATCCTGATACGCAGATTCACAAGGACGACTACCACTTTGGCGGCCTCAGCTTCTACGTGTACCCCACCATGAAGACCGAACTCGTGTTCTGGGCCGGCTATAACTTTAGCGACAACATCGACACCGATTTTGCCATGGGCATCAGCGCCCAGGCTGAATTCTAAGGGGAACTGCTCCCAGGCTCCCCTGTGAGAATTCGGGCTCTAGATTCCATCCGCGGCCTTCTGCTTTTGCAGATGACGCTGGACCATTTCGGAAAGCCCATTTCACATTACCTTTACCAGTGCTTCGGCTTCTTTAGTGCAGCCGAAGGCTTTTTTTTCTTATCCGGATTCGTCGGGATGCTCGCGGCCACAAGCAAGAGCGTCAAGGACCCCACGCAAAGCTGGATGCGATGGCGCGCCCTTAAAACCTGGCGTTACCACATCGTGACCCTCATCGGCATTTGCATTGTCGCCTTTTTTGCACTCCCGCGCATCACGCATTTCTTTGCCCCCATTTACCAGCACCCCGCGGCAGGTTCCCTATGGAGCCTCCTCCTCGTGAACACGCCCGAGTGGCTTGACGTACTCCCGCTCTACGTCATCTTCCTGTTGCTAGGCTCGTTCGTATTCCCGCTGTTCGTGCGCGCCAAGAACATGCACACCATATTTTTGCTGTGGTTCCCGTCATTAGCCGTTTGGCTCGGAGCGCAGTTCGGTTTGCGCGACACCGTCAACGCCATATTCCCGAGTTGGATAACTCACGGAGACTTTGACCCGTTTGCCTGGCAATGCGTTTACTTTACCGGAGCCGCCGTCGCCGCCTGGTGGAAACGCGCCAAAGAAATAGCCCCGAACTCTCGGCCCACCGCCATCGTCAAAAAGTTCACTCCAGCAATCATCGCAATCCTTGCATTCTGTTTCTTGTGGTCACACCAGTTTATTCCGGTTCAAATCCCCGACGACATCTGGATTAACAAGAGCCATGTAGGAGCTCTCCGGTTCGCAAACTTCTTTGCATTCATGATGTTCATTTGCTGGATTGTTCGCACCTGGCCAAGCGCATTAGACTTCCGCCCCACGAACGTTATGGGACGCCACAGTCTCAACGTATATACGGCGCACAACGTCATTATTTACCTATGGATGGCGACTCCAAACAGCATTCGCTATCATGGCCCGTGGAATGTAGTTGCGCCCATCTGCGCCTGCATGCTCCTGTGGGCCATCGCCAAGCTCCGCGAACCCAAACAGCACTGACCCTCGACGTCCACTTCAACGTCATCCTCGAGCGAAGCTCGGGGATCCATATAGTCCTCACCACCACCCGCCCATGATGTTTGATCTGTATGGATCCCCGTGCATCTTCGATGTACGAGGACGACAAGCAAATAACCACGTCCCACGGTTTTCATGACATACAAAAAATCCCCCGGTCGCCCGAGGGAATTTTTTAAGCATTCGACCTTTCGGCCAAGACCCGACTAGTAGCCGAGGTACTTCTTGCCAATGCCGTATTCATCCTTGTACTGCACGTAGTCCGGAATGAAGCTCTTGGCAAAGGAGAAGCTCACGTTCAAGGAGCACTGGAATTCGTTCATCAGCTTGCCCTTGGTACCGGCCTTAATAGCCTGCTTCTTCTTTTCAATCTTTTCGTCACCCTTCTTACCGACGAGCACTTCAGCTTCGCACCAGCCACCAGAGGCCTTAGCGGTAACAGATTCGCCAGTCGTAGAAACGAGCGTAATCTTGGACGGGTCAAGTTCGGTATTGTTACCGGTCGAGGCCCAGAACTGGAGTTCGCCAGAGAGGCTACCCGGAGCCATCTTGATGGTCGGGAAGGCCATCACGTAGCCCCACTTATCAATGCGGCGATTGACCGGTTCACCGATCTGTTCACCGAAGATAAGGAAGTAACCACGGGTGCCCTTACGGCTCTTGTTCAAGGCGGCCTTAACGTCGGCATTATCCGGAGCCATTTCGGCAAGCTTCATAATCTGGTATTCGCTCACCACCGGGTCAGATTCGCCAACAGCTTCAGAGAGATTCTTAGAAACGTAAATGTTTTCGGCTTCGGTACGGATAGCCTTCACGGTGCCTTCGCCAATGTGACGAGCCTGAGCAGTAGCGAGAGCGGTATCGAGCTTAGCGAAAGCGTTGATCACGGTGTTGTAGTCAATGCCTTCCTGCGTGGCCTGCTGCTTACCGAGAGTGGCGAGCTTGGTCACGTATTCTTCGACAACTTCGTCCTTCTTGACTTCAGCCATGTTTGCGCTGGCCTTGCCATAGTAGTTGTCCAAAAGTTCGCTATTCAAATCTTTCTTGGCTTCCATTTCGGCAGCGCGAACCAATGCCAACGTGAAGTTGTCATAGAATTCGTCAGACATGCTACCCTTTTTCTTTGCATCCAAATAGGAATTGATTGCATTGCGGAAACGACCTTCTTGAAGATGTTCGTCGCCACGCTTTTCGTTTGTGCCCTTACAGCCGACCATCGAGAAAGCGACGCTCAAAGCCAATCCGGTCAGAAAGAGTTTCTTCATTTTTCATTCCTCTAGAGGTAATAGTTCAAAATAGACTATTTTCGACCCCTAAAATTGGGGCATAGTCTACCGCAAGATAATTTAAATAAATAAATTTCTATTTACTTGCCTTTTATGGTAAAATTTTCTTTGGAGTTTGTGTAAAATGGACATTTTAGTAGTCAGCCCCGAAGCCGGCAACTGGGAAGCCCCCAGTCCGCTGGTTACTGCTATTAACCGAATGACGGACGCATTCGGCAGGAGCGGTACTAATGTCCTCACCTGTTCTCCGTTCTATAAAAGTCACCTAATGTTTATCGAAAATTACGATTGCGTTTTTCAGGGGACCGAACGTTTACAGGGAAAGCACTTTGAAGTCTGGCGTTCCAAATCCGACCCGCTCCACACCTATATATATAATGAAGACTATTTTGGGAGGCCCTACGTATATGGTCCGCCCCACAGCCTTCCGTACGGCGACAACCACCTCCGATTCGCGTTTCTCGCCTCGGCGGCCCTCACATACGCCATAGAAACAAAAATAAAGTTCAACGCCATCCTCGGCCACGAATGGGGTGGAGCCCTCGCCGGTGCTCTCACCCATACCGTCTACAACAAGGAATTTGGCAACGTCCCATTTTTCTTTACCGTCCATAACATTACGTACGACTTCCATGTTAGTACAAGCGAAATAGAAGCCATCGGACTTCCACCCGAAGACAACAACATGGACGGTTACGAATTCTGGGGAAAAGTCAGCCTCCTCAAGGCTGGCATCTGCTATGCGCACAAGGTTCTCTTCCCGTCTCCAGGCTACCGCGACGCCATGCTCAACACAAACCTGCCGGGCGGTCTCAGCGGATTTTTAAACCACAACGCAAGTAAGCTCATTGGCATCCAGTTTGGTGTTAGCTACCAGGTTTGGGATTTTAACGCCCAGGATCGACGTCCCATTAAAGAAGCAAAGCGCAAAGCCAAAGAGATTTTGGCCAAAAACCTAGGGTCAAATTTTGGCAACAAACTTGTGCTTTACGTACACCTGGACGAAGAAGCCGGGAACACCTCCGAAACACTCGCAACCGTCCTTTCGGACATTACCAAACTCGATGTATTCATTATCGTGGGCCTCACTCCAGAGCACCCCGAATGGAATTACTTTAATGATGTTTCCAAGCAGTACCCCGACACCATGCAGGTGCTGCAGCTCGACCCGAATTTCGAAAGCATTTCGAAACTGCGCGGAGCTCTCGCTGGTGCCGACGTACTGTTTGCCGCCAACCTGCGCGAACCGTCCTCGTCTATCATCTTGAAAGCACTCGCCTGCGGCACGCTCCCGCTTACCGGTTACAACGTAGGGGTAGCGAGCAGTCTCGACGACTACGCCCCCGAGACCGCCGGAAACGCAAACGCCTTCCTTGTCGAAGACGCCAACGCCCCGCACTTAATGTTGCGACGTCTCAAGGACGCCCTCCACGTGTACCAGACCGAAGTCGCCGACTGGGACAAGGCCGTAGTAAACGCTTATAGCGGATTCCATTACGAATGGGACCGCACAATCACAAAATATTTGCTAATATTGGGCGAACTGGGGCTTTAGCTCAATCGGTTAGAGCCACGGACTCATAACCCGTTGGTTCCCGGTTCAAGTCCGGGAGGCCCCACGAAAAAGCCGACTTCGTTACGGAGTCGGCTTTTTACGTTATACAAATTCCGTTATTTTATACAGTTTCCCATTTTTGCGTTTGGGCGCTCTTAGCCGCCGCCTGCATCATGGCCAGGCCCTCAAGAGACGTTTGAATATCGCAAACGTACTCGCTCTTGAATTCGCCCGTTTCGCGGAACTGTTCAAGGCAATCGGCAATATCATGGTAGTAGTTCGCAAATGCTTCAATAAAACCAGCCGGGTGACCAGCCTTAAAACGGTTGTATCGCGCCTGGTTCGCAATCTTCACATCGCCCGTACGGTCACGCAAGCACACGCAGCCCCGCAGGTCGCACGTCTTGAGCGTTTCCGGTTCCAGCTGGAACCATTCGGCGCTGCCTTCGCTGCCATACACGCGAATGCGGAGGCCGTTGCGGTTTCCAAGGGCGGTTTTACTGAACCAGATTTGTGCGCGAACGTTGTTCGTATATTGGACAAGCGCGCCTACATTATCTACAATCTGCGAAAAGAGCCCGAACGTGGTCTGGTCTGCCACAATGCGCGTAGGCCGCTCCCCTGTGAGGAAGTAAACCATATTATGCAGGTGGCTCCCAAGATCCAAAGAGATTTTTGGAATCACCGTATCTTTGAGACGCCAAGCCTGCGGTTTGGGAGGCTCGTTATTCGCCCCCAAACGCATAAAACCTTCTTGAGGCATTTCCACTTGTACCTGCTGGATTTTTCCGAGGCGGCCATCGGCAATGAACTGCTTGAGTTCACGAATCATCGGGTAACCCGTGTAATTGTACGTGGTGCAAAAGAACTTGCCCGTTTCTGCAACAACCTTTGCAATAGCTTCGCCTTCTTCGACGCTTGTCGCAAGCGACTTTTCGCTCACTACCGCAAAACCCGCTCTGAGTGCGTCGATGATGATATCCTTGTGGAAGTCCGTCGGAGCAAGGACGATTACGGCATCGAGTTTTCCCTGTTCCGCCTTGAGCAAATCCTTGTAGTTTGCGTAAATGCGATCTTGCGAAACGCCCCAGGCCTCGGCAGTTTCGCGGTTGATGGATTCGTGCGTGCTAAACGCACCCGCCACGAGTTCAAAGTAGCCGTCCATCTGGCTTGCGGCTTTGTGGACTTCACCAATGGCGGAATTGATGCCACCGCCGATAAAAGCAATTTTAAAAGGTTCTTGACGCATACTTTGAATATATATAAAAAAAGACGAGAGAACGCCTGCCTTGGGCAGGCTACAGACGAAAGACGAAAGATTTAGTATGCAGTGGTTGGTGGTTAGTGGTTAGGATTGCGACGGCAAGCTGCGCGAAGCTCCGCGGCATCGTCCTAAGCAAGCGAAGCGCGCCGAAGGATCTAAGCAAGCGATACTTGGATTAAGTCTGTCATGCGAGCCGTTTTTTCGAGCATTTCCTCGACGGAATCAAACTGCAAAAAGACGATTCCCGCCTTGTAGTAAAGTATATCGCCCGTAGGCTCGCCCTTTTTAAACCACAGGAATTTTTCGACGACGTTCTTCTCGATTTCTGGCGCAAAAGACACACCTTGCACCACGCCTTCGCGACTCGCCATCACGCAATGACGGAGGAACGGCTTTACCGACGGCACGAATTTTGCGACATTAACTGCGCCGGCGAGAGTCAAATCGTTTATCTGCAACATTCCGGTTTCTGCAAGGATGATGGCTCGCGGGTAATCAACGCCCGTGGCATACTTCACGAACTTGATGTACAAATCGCCGGGAGGCCTACGGCAAATTTCAATAATCACCGGAATGCCATCATCGCGCTCAATGTACTGAATGTGCAGAATGCCATCGACCAGTTTTAGGTCGGCAGCAATGCGCTCGCTGTATTCGCAAAGCAGTTTAAGTCCATGTTCACTTGTGGTCGTTGGCGTATTGGCGCCACTCACCATGTACTTATTCAAATAGTACTGTTCATTATCAACAAAGTAAAACGCCACTTTTCCGCCTATCAAAAAAGCAGAAAATCCATGATTCGTTCCCGTGACAAATTCTTCGACCACCAAATGATCTTCACGAGTACGATTCATCGCAGCATCGTAAGCAGAGCAAGCCTCCTCAAAATCATCAGCACGATGAATGCCCTTGCCACCCGTTAAATCGACAGGCTTAATAATCACCGGGAAATTGAGGGAGATTCCTTCGTCGCTGTACTCCTCGCAATGACGTGCGAAACCGCCCGCCACTTCATTGCGAGCCGAAGGCGAAGTAATCCATTGACGGTTAAAGAGCGCATTGAACTCTTCGCGGTTTTTCACGCTCACCGCACGCGGTGTCGGAATATTCAAGCGTTCCGCGAGGGCGCGGTATTTATCTTTGTGATGAATACGCAGGCTCGTTTCATAACTATCATGCCCCGGGAGGCCGAGTTTTTCGCAAACATAAACCGTACTGAGCAAGGCGAAGTCGTTACAGCCGCTGCAAACGGCGCTCACCTTTTCGCGGCGAGCCAATTCGAGCATGGCATCTTTATCGCTAAAATCCTCAAATACATTCTTGTCGGCATACGGGTGACCCAAACCTTCACGAGCATTCCCGGTGGTAATCACGTAATAGCCCAGCGACTGTGCCGCCTGAATCAGCGGTATCTCGGCATGCCCGCCCCCCAGCAAGAGCAGACGTTTTTGCGGCACATTAGCACTCACCCGAAAAACTCCCAGACCTTGTCGCAAACATAATCCAGGTCATCGCGTTTTAAGCCATAATACATAGGCAAGCGCAACAAACGGTTACTTTCACTCGTGGTAAAGCGGTCTTCACCGCGGAACTCGCCATGCAACTTACCCGCCGGCGCCGAATGAAGCGGTACGTAATGGAATACCGCCAAAATTTCGTTCTTCACCAAATGCGCAATCATTTTTGTGCGTCCCTGCAAATCAGGCATTTTAATGTAGAACATGTGCGCATTGTGCTTACACTCCGCAGGGATTTTCGGGAGTTCAATGAGCCCACGTTGTTCCAGCGGCAGCAAACGTTCGCGATAGGCATTCCAACTTGCCATACGATTGTCAAAAATTTTGTTAGCCTCCTCTAACTCGGCCAAAAGGTAAGCGGCATTCAATTCGCTCGGCAAGTAGCTTGATCCAAGTTCCACCCAAGTGTACTTATCCACTTCGCCGCGATGGAACTGGCAACGGTTCGTACCTTTTTCACGAATGATTTCGGCACGATCGGCATATTTCGGGTCGCGAATGAGAAGCGCACCGCCCTCACCCATGCTGTAATTTTTTGTTTCGTGATAGCTGTAGCAGCCAAAGTCACCAAGCGTTCCCAAGGAACGGCCCTTATATGTAGCCATCATCCCCTGGGCGGCATCTTCAATTACAAACAAACTATATTTTTGAGCAATAGCATTAATTGCATCCATTTCGCAAGACACACCCGCATAATGGACCGGAACAATCGCACGAGTCTTTGCAGTAATCGCCGATTCAACCAGGCGTTCGTCCAGATTCATGGTATCAGGGCGAATATCCACAAATACGCACTTTGCCCCGCGCATTGCAAATGCATCGGCTGTACTCACAAACGTGAACGAAGGCATAATCACTTCGTCACCCGGTTTAATATCGGCAAGGAACGCGGCCATCTCGAGCGCATGCGTACAGCTCGTGGTAAGCAGGGCCTTGGCCGTACCCGTATGCTCACGCAACCAAGCATGACACTTTTGATTAAACTGGCCATCGCCACAAATACGCCCGCTCTCTACTGCGGCACGCACGTAATCAATTTCTGGGCCTACAAAAGGCGGCTTGTTAAACGGAATTCGCATACTTAAAATCTAACCTCAATTGAGCACAATGTAAGGCACCCAACGCTTGTAAAAACGTTCCTGGAACGGAATTGGCGAGAGAATCGGCTCATGATCCCCCTGCACCACAAAACGGACACTCGGATGCTTGCGAGCAAGATCCGCCACCAAGTTCAAAGTTTCCATCAAGCGCACCGTATAAGCGGAATCCACAGCGTCGATAGCGCCCGAATACGGGTCGCTAAACCCCGACAGCGGGAACTTGGTATCGCGCGTCGTCCACGCAACAAATTGACGTAACGAATCAAGCTGCAACAAACTATCGATTTGCCGAGAAATTTCAAAATCTGATTTATCGCCCCACACGGTGTTTTCAAAACCAATATTTTTTACGTACTTATTACGCCTTTGTTCTAGACTGTCACCACCGTAGAAAAACGTCGTGACAAAACCAAGGTCCGCGAACACTTGAGGCAAGAAAGTCGTATCCCTGTGGCCCGTAGTATCACGACGCCACAAAGAAATCAAGTCTTCGCGTTCCGCCGTACGCGTGCGGCTGTACATGCGGTGGTGAACGCCCACCTGTTGCGGAACGCCTGCAAATACAGAGAGTTCCTCGGCAAAGCGGGCGCTATCCATCGGGATGCCCCAGCTTTCTACCAGAATCACAACATTACTCCGAGACGTATCCAAAAAGTCACGCGTTACCGTCACCGAATCAGTCGTTTTGAACCGAGCCTTGAACGCCTCGGGCAACTTTTTGCGTTCCACCGGGCGTGGGGCCGTGCGATCCAAGTAATCAACCACCGGGAACTGCGCCAAAGGTTGCGCCGGGTAAAAATTATAAGCCGCCAAATGACCCATAAAACCTACAAACAAAATAAAGCATATCGCATTGAACTTAAACGGCGGAACTTTCCACATCATCGCAAGCGCAAGAGCACATGTCACTAGCGGCATCAGCACTCGCCAACCCACCGACCAGCCCTTAATAGCAAGCAAGTTCAACAGGTCAACCCAAGCCACCCCGAGCATCGCCGCAACAATCAAAATCCCGGGAACAAGCCAACGCCAACTGCGGCACCCCAAGAACTTGTTTTTCACAAATACAAAAAGCAACAACAAAGCAAATTCGCTAAAGCCAAAAAGACCGCGAACAATATCCTGCCCCTTCTCAAAAGTCACCAAGAAGGGCACAATCGTAATCAAAGCACTCGCAATAAGCGGGTAGAGCAATCGCATCATGACCTAAAATGTAACTTCACTTTCCAAAAAAAATCGCTTTTTTCGCATAATAACCCGATTTAATCGCAATTTTCAGGAGCCGCGTCACATTTCCTTGCGGCAACGGAGAAAATAGCCGATTCAGGCCACATTTCAGCCATTTTTTAATTAGTTTTCAACTTATGAAAAAGATTTCATTTGTAATCCCGTGCTACCGGAGCCAAAACACCATCGAAAACGTGGTGAACGAGATTCGTGATACCGTCGCCGAACAAAATAAAACGGCCGATGATCAATACGACTACGAAATCGTTCTCGTCAACGACTGCAGCCCCGACGGCGTTTGGGAAGTTATCAAGCGCCTTGCAACCGACGATAACAAAATCAAGGGCATTTGCCTCGCCAAAAACTTTGGCCAACACAGCGCCCTCATGGCAGGCTACCACGCCACCACCGGCGACTACGTCGTGAGCCTTGACGACGATGGACAGACACCCGCAAACGAAAGCTTCAAACTCATCAACAAACTTAAAGAAGGCTACGATGTTGTGTACGGTTACTACCATCACTCTGCACAACACCTGTTCCGCCGTCTGGGCAGCTGGGTCAACAAGAAAATGGCAGAAGCCATTATTGGCCAACCCAAAACCCTCAAGACCACAAGCTTTTTTGTAATGCGCAAGTTCATTGTCGATGAGATTGTGCGCTACCCCCACCCGTTCGCTTACATTAGCGGGCTCGTATTCCGCGCCACCAAGAACCTGGGCAACGTTGAAGTCAGTCACCGTTGCCGCATGGAAGGCAAGTCCGGCTATACCCTCGCAGGCCTTATCGGACTTTGGGCGAACGGCTTTACCGCCTTCTCGGTCAAACCCCTGCGCGCCGCCACCTACATCGGCATACTTTGCGCAATTGTCGGATTTATCGGCGGCTTATTTGTTGTTTACCAAAAACTCATGACCCCCGAAGTACCCATTGGCTACACGAGCATCCTCGCCTCCATGCTCTTTATTGGCGGCATGATTATGCTATTGCTCGGCCTCATTGGCGAGTACGTCGGCCGCATTTACATCAGCATCAATCAGAGTCCGCAGTTTGTGATTCGTGAGCGGGTTTAACCAGTCGATACTTGTAAAAATTCATTTCTCCAATCACTTGAAGAGTATCTACAGCCACGCTATCGTAATAGTGGCGTTGTAAAAAGTCGGCAAGAGTTCCTTCGTTTATCACAACAACGTTGTCATGAACAACATCCTTCATGGGATTTGTAACACCAAATTCTGCAAGAGTCCGTGTAATTTCGGGTAAATACGGAGTCCAATACCCAAACGATACCGTACGGCGATAGCTACCGATTGGTTCCGCCAAATACGGTGGATTCTTGTGGTGGCTAAAGCGCATGTAAGCATTCATACTCAGCAAGAACATTTTATCTGGTTGGCTATCTATATAGGCAAAGACCTTTTTGTAATCCGTAGAATCTTCAATGGCGATTGTCCTTGCCTGACCACCACTCGGGTCGCGCACAATCTCTCCAGAAGTCGCATACGCATACGCATTTGCCACACCAATAACCGCGAGTACACCCCAAAGAATACGTTTTGGCAAATTCACTGTAAAACGCCCTAGTAGAGGAATCGCAAGCACCGCCGCATACAGCCAAAAGCCGCTCTCTACACGGTATACCAAGCGCCCAGCAAAAAGCAAATGCGACATTAGGCCCATAATCACAAACAAACTAGCCAACAGGTATGGGAATTTTTTTCGGTTTGTTAAATAAATCAGCACGCAAAAAACAAACCAGGCCCAAAACAACGGTGATTCTAGGGAATGTCCCAACGCCTTCATCAACATGCGAGGAATTTCTTCATTGATATTTTTATCACGGTAACGCGAGGCCACCGTAGCATAAAAACGCATGCTATCGGCAGCAAAAGTTTCCGTATCATAAAACACCCAATTCGTAAGCAAGTGGTAGTCCTTGCTGGACCTTCCCATTTCTTCGAAATCCTCGTACGCAGCATTTTCATTAATTCGAGACGCATCGCCCAAAGCGGCACGCGGTCCCTGAATTTCCATATACGGCTTATATTCAGGAGTCGTATACAGCGAACGATCCCAATTATGCATTACAAAAGCCGCAATAAACATAACGGCAAGGCCCACAATCACACGCCAACGAGCCTTCCAACAGCACCCAAGCAAAAACAACAGTCCCACACAAAAGAACGGCATTCCCATGAGAAACGCTTCCCAACGCATCACCGACCCCCACAGCAAAAGCGCAACGCCCAAAGCCACCGGCGCCACCCCGGCGAGCCTATTCTTTAACGGAACCATGTCACCTGCTCGGCTTCTTTTGCAATTCACCACACCATACGCAAACAGCAACATCCCAGCCGCACTCAACAGCGAAGCACACTGTGTAAACTGCAACACCAAGTAAAAATCGCTCGCAAACATCGCCACGAATAAAGCCGAGAGAAGCGCCCCCCAACGAACGCCGCAGCGACGCAGCAGCACATAACAAACAGTCATGAATCCAGCAAAAACAGCAAACATCTCGCCCACGTAATACCACCCCACCTTAGGGAACAGATGGTATAAAGGCAAAAGAGCATAGCCATAAAGCGCATTCACAAACAGCAAATGCGGATTGTACGCCGTACCGTGCGCCCCCGTTAAAACCGCTGCCATAAAATAATCGTCAACGGCTCCAAACTTGAGGTCACCAAAAACAAGGCACAACAACAAAAAGAACAGATTTATGCCAAACGCAATTAACAGCGAGGTTTTAACGTCATTCTCCATAAAACTCATATTTTAAATATATATTTAAAGCATGCAAAACACGGAATGGACCACAGTCATCAAGCCCAAAACGAGCCTACTGAACGTAGACTTTGGCGAACTGTGGCAGTACCGCGATTTGTACCGCATGTTCGTGAAGCGCGACATCGTCACCTGGTACAAACAGACCATCCTCGGCCCGCTCTGGTTCTTTATCCAGCCCATCATGACCACCGTGATGTTCATGGTCGTGTTCGGCGGCATCGCAAAAATCTCGACCGACGGGCTCCCGCAACCGCTCTTTTACCTCGCCGGCATCTGCCTTTGGACGTATTTTTCGGAATGCCTGAACCAGACAAGCAAAACCTTCATCGACAACGCAAACGTGTTTGGCAAGGTGTACTTCCCGCGACTCGTGGTGCCCATGGCGACCGTTACAAGCAACCTAATCCGCCTCGCCATACAAATGGGGCTGTTCTTTGCGGTCTTCGCCTACTACATGATATTCACCTCGGCGCCCGTACACCCTAATTTGTACGCACTCCTCACGCCCGTGCTCATCGCGATTCTCGCGGGGCTCGCGCTCGGATTCGGCATCCTGTTTTCGAGCCTTACCACAAAGTACCGCGACCTTACATTCCTGCTCACGTTCATTGTGCAACTGTGGATGTACGCCACCCCCGTGATTTACCCGCTCAGCACCATCGAGAACCCGAAACTCAAACTCCTGATGCAGGCGAACCCGCTCACAAGCATCATGGAAACATTCAAGTTCGGCATGCTCGGCGTGGGCGAATTCAGTTGGGCCGCCCTCGGCTACAGCGCAGGCTTTGCCGCCATACTCCTCGCCGTGGGCATCATCGTGTTCAACAGAATCCAAAGAACCTTCATGGATACGGTGTAAAATTCCAGTTCTATCGGGGATTTTCAACCATTTACAGCAAAAAAAAGCGCAGGCCGCCCGCTTTTTAATAAAATGTTGTATTTTTATTTACACAAGAACATAAAAAAAACTTTATCCACAATGAAGAAGAATAAATGAAAGGAAGATTTCATAAAACCGTCCTAAGTGTATCCGCCATGCTCATTGCGTTCATGTTCGCAAGCTGCGGAGACGAATCCAGTACTTCGGCAGACGAAGATTCCGTCAAAAAAGACGAATCTTCCGTAGAGTCCGTCTCTGACCTCGGAGAATGCGATGAAACCCTTGAGGGTGAATCGAAATTCGTTACCGAAGACAGCACCAACTACACCTGCACGTCAGGAAAATGGGAACAAGACATCGATACCGATGACGACGAAAAATCAAGTTCCAGCAAAAAAGGAGAAACAGCTGCAAGCTCAAGCTCTGCAAAAAAAGCTGAAACAAGCTCCAGCAAAAAGGAAGAAACAGCCGCAAGCTCAAGCTCCGCAAAAAAAGCTGAAACAAGCTCCAGCAAAAAGGAAGAAACAGCCGCAAGCTCAAGCTCCGAGGAAAAGCCTGAAACAAGCAGCAGCGAAAAGGCGACAGCAGCAAGTTCAAGCTCCGAGGAAAAGCCTGAAACAAGCAGCAGCGAAAACACTCCTGCAGAAAGTTCAAGCTCCGAGGAACTCCCTGAAACAAGCAGCAGCGAAAACACTCCTGCAGAAAGTTCAAGCTCCGAGGAAAAGCCTGAAACAAGCAGCAGCGAAAACACTCCTGCAGAAAGTTCAAGCTCCGAGGAACTCCCAGAAACAAGCAGCAGCGAACCTGAAGACGAGGGAATCATAAAGCCGGACGGCTATTACCAAACAAATTGCCCAGAAGGCAATACCTGCTCGTACATTTCAACGGATTACCTTACCCCCAGTGCCACCTACGGAGAATTCCTGTCAACCGATAATAAAGTATACAAGACTGTAAAAATCGGAAGCCAAGTTTGGATGGCACAGAACATACCATCCGGAAAATGCAATAATGGGAAATGTTGGAATTTAGGAGGAGGAAATCCTTGCCCCGAAGGTTGGCACCTTCCAAGCAAAAGCGAATTTGAAACATTGCTAGCAAACACAAGCGGAGACGCACTTAAATCTACCACCGGTTGGACAGAATGCGCCCTATCTGAAGGTAGCAATAGCAGCGGGTTCTCAGCACCGGCCGACGGCTACTATTACAGAACGTGGACGGCTTCAGGCTGGAAAGGCGATTACTACAGTATTGGTAGTAACGCGAATTTCTGGACATCCTCAATTGAAGGCAGCGAAGGATACGTGCTAACTATAGATTGCGATGGCAATACCTCTTTTACCATATACGACACCGAAGAAATGTACGCCTCAATCCGTTGCATCTTGGATGAAGAAAACTAACCCCATGGCGCCGACTTAATCGACAAAAATAAATTCCCGTGCGGGCCAACCGCTCGGGATTTTTCATCCCCGAAAACGCTATATTTTACAATGCCAACAATCAATGTCAAATACGGTAACACATGATAGGTCTCTTTAATTTGCTACCGATTCCGCTAATCTTTGCATTCCCTTTTTTCTGCGATACACTCAACGCAGCCGCTGCGCAGCACCCCTTCGGCGACTTCGGCGAAACATCGATACCCAAAAATGTACTGGATTCGGCGAAAGGATTCGATTACGAAATCGACGTCACGGAAACAGGCGACATGATGCACCCGGAATTTTCACTCCGCATCAAGGGGGATTCCGCCTATTACCAGAGGAGCCTGGATATCCATGTGACCTACATAGACCCCATCCCGGAAGACGACATAATATCAACTTCCCCGTGGACCTTGGTACAAGCAGAGAAGATGGAAAACGTCAAGAAACTTGTCAAATCCTTTCAAGATTACAGCCTAGAGTACACCACGGAAAACACCTACGGCAGCAGCACCCTAATAGCATTCTACGACCTAAAAAAAGGGACCGGACGCATTTTCAACTTCCCAAACATCAAAAGTACGCAAGCGAAAAAAGCCAGCGAGATTATGGACCTGCTGGACAACATTCGATAATCCACACAGACGCTTTTGCCCCTTAAAGCGCAACTTGATCTAGAACGGCACCGACAACAAAGCATTTTCAGCGAAACATGGATGCCGTCGGATATCTTTTTTTGATTGAAAAATACCAGTAAGTGGCGTTATTGTGTTAACAACACCTGGCAAGCCCATTTAAATTTTGCAATTAGATACGAGGGCGTGAACCTTGAAATTCTCAAGTCATTTTATTTGCAGTGGGGCCTTTCCGAAAAGGATTCAAGTCGTAGCAAACGGCATCGAGCATGACCTTTACACCGCGGATGGTGTAGACTTTGCTCTTGAGCAAATCTTCATCGATGATGGCAA
>JAKSIM010000034.1 GCA_024398845.1 Fibrobacter sp.
CACGGTTATTAAACCGTGGTGCCATTTAATACTTGACGAAGCGAAAATGAGTGAGTTGAAACGCCTCGTTTTTTACGAGGCGTGGAAACGAGAGTTCGCGAAAAACCGTAGGCCCGTAAAAAATGTACTGAGCGAACGGCCTTGTATAGAGCGGCTCGGGATGTTCCAAATAAAAGGAACAGCGAACGGTATCAAAGACGCCCTTCGTTACCCGTAGAGAAATGGTGCCACGGTTATTAAACCGTGGTGCCATTTAATACTTGACGAAGCGAAAATGAGTGAGCGGATCGGGATGTTCCTTACCCGTAGAACAGCGAACGGTATTAATAGGCGCCGTCGCCCTTAAAGACAACTTTAAATGTCTTGAGAATCAGTTTCAAATCTTCTCCGAGTTTACTGTCTCTTCTGATGTAGTCGTTGTCAAGTCTCATTTGTCCTTCGAACGGAATATTGCTTCGTCCACTGACTTGCCAAATGCATGTGAGTCCCGGCGTTACAGACAAACGCATTCTGTGCCACGGCTCGTATTCGGCTACTTCGGAAGGAATAGGCGGTCTTGGTCCAACAACCGACATATCGCCCTTGATAATGTTTATTAACTGCGGGAGTTCGTCGAGACTGAACTTGCGGAGAATGTGACCGAACGGATAAATTCGCGGGTCGTTCTTCATCTTAAAGGTCTTGCCGCCAGTTTCGTTTTGTGCCAAAAGTTCTTTTTTGCGTTCCTCTGCATCAACGTACATGCTGCGGAACTTGTACATGGTAAACAACTTTCCATCGCGGCCTACGCGAGTCTGCTTAAAGATTACGGGGCCCTTGGGGTCACTGATCTTTACTGCCAATGAGCAGAATAAAAGAAGTGGAGACAATAGGATGAGTGCGGTGCTCGCACAAGCCAAGTCAATTACGCGCTTTATTATATGGCGAAAACGAATTTTGTGCGGGTGTACCCAAATGTCAGAAAGGTTTAAACGACTGAGTGTGAAGAAACTTCCGTTAGTGCTGTTGAAGTCCTTGAGCTTGTTGTCCTGTTCCAGGTTGTCTTTTTCTTGAAGTCCAGAATAAAGGTAGGCTTGGAAAATAGGATTTTTAGGCTTATGTCTTAAAGCTTGAATGAGACCTGCGTCGTTTAGCTTGTGTAGAATTTCTTTGCGGATGGATTCCAGCGTGCTGATGTTGGAATTTAAGAGAATGATTCCAATGCCACTGCCGTCGCTCAGGTACCCGAGGACGTCAATGAACCTCAGGTGCGAAAACATTGTGAGAACGCTAATACGCCAAGTTTTTTCGACAATGCGTGAAGGACGTCCCCAGCCAATCAAGTCGTACTGGTGTGAATAAATCTTGATGAACAGGAACGGCCGACGGGTACGATTAGCTCGAAGGAACTCCTCGTTTAGGCGAGCTCTAAAAAGTCTTGCCGGATAGACGATATTTTTCAGCTTTTGCTCGTTGAGCAGGCTGTCAATCGCCGGATTTAGGGATTCCTGTTTCATATATATTAAATATAGCATTCTTTTTTTCGTATGTTTTTCTATTTTTACCCATGTATAATTTTAACTGGAGACGCTTATGTTGCGTATTGGTCTTATTGGTACGGGCACCGTTGGTGGTGGCGTAATTACCATTCTTGAACAGAAAATTGCCGAATATAAAGAAAAATTGGGCGTAGAACTCGAATTGGCATGTATTTGTGCTAAGTCCGACGAAGAAGTTGCCCCGTATAAGGCGAAGGGCTACAAGACATCCACGAATGCCGATGAAATGATCGCTTCCAAGGATATCGACGTTCTTGTGGAACTTGCCGGTGGCTACAATATGCCGCGCAAGTGGATTTTGGCTGCTCTTGAGAACGGCAAGCATGTGGTGACTGCGAATAAGGCTCTCCTTGCCAAGTACGGCCACGAAATTTTCCCGCTTGCCGCAAAGAAGGGCCTGCATGTGCTGTTCGAAGCCGCGGTTGGCGGAGGCATTCCTATTATTCGCAGCCTTCAGGAAGGCTTGCTCGGTTCTACGGTCGAGAGCCTCAGCTGCATTATCAACGGTACTTGCAACTACATTCTTAGCCGCATGGCCGATGAAGGTCTTGATTTTGATGTTGTCTTGAAGGACGCTCAGCGCCTTGGTTTTGCCGAAGCCGACCCGACGTTCGACATTGAGGGCATTGACTCCGCCCACAAGACCGCCCTCCTTGCTAGCCTCTGCAGTGGCCATCGCGTGGACTTCGAAAAGATTTACGTGACCGGTATTTCCAAGATTACGGCTCAGGATATTGCGTTTGCCAAGGAACTTGGCTGCTGCGTGAAGCTTCTCGGCATTTATCGTCGCGAAGGGGACCGCGTGGATGCTCGTGTCCATCCGTGCTTTGTGCCGCTTGACCATCAGCTTAGCAGCGTGAATCGCGTGCTCAATGCTGTGTACCTGCAGTGCGATAACCTTGGCGAAACCCTCCAGACGGGTGCCGGTGCTGGTCGCTTGCCGACTGCATCTGCTGTTGTGGCTGACCTTGTGTCTCTCGCTCGTTCTGTGGATATGGGCAATCGCAAGGCGCTCCCGATGGGCTGGTTCAACGTCGAAAATTCCGCCAACTTGGTGCCGATTTCCGAAACGAGCGCCCGCTACTACCTGCGCTTCACGAGTCGTGACGCTTGCGGTGTGCTTGCGAAGATTACTAGCATCCTCGCCGAAAACAAGATTTCTATTGAAACCATTATCCAGAAGAACGTGAACGATCCGGGCAAGGTTTCCATTGTCGTTATTACCGAGAAGACGCTTGACAGCAAGGCCAGCAAGGCTGTGGATGCTGTGAATGCACTCCCGGAAATCGTGGAAAAGAGCCAGGTCATTCGCTTCCTCGCTTAATTTCGTTTAATTTGGTTTGGTGTATTGTTTATGATTCGTGCAACCACATTGGAACGTGTACTGCTGGTCCTCTCGGACTTTGTGGCTTTGTCGATTTGCTTCGCCTTGGCTTTTTGGGTGCAGTTCCATAGTGGCTGGATTATAGACAAGTTTGACCCGAATAAGACCTTTGACCAGTATTTGTATATGGGAATCGTCCTCAATGTGGGGTGGCTCCTGTTGTTTACTTGTGCTGGGCTTTACAGGTCGTGGTTGCTTATGTCGAGAACTCACCAGATATTGCGCGTGCTGCGTGCCGTAGTGGTGGGAATTGTCATTGTTATTATTGGCTTGTTTGGCGCCGAGTTCATAGGTAAGGTTTTTGCGAATCAACCCTTGAACCAGGACTACCTGTACGGTTCTAGATTCCCGTGGATATTTATTTATGGCGGCCTTGCACTTGCTTTGGTATCAATTTTTCGTCTGGTGATTTATTGGTGCCTTCGCGGGCTTTTGCGCTTGGGCTATGGTGCGAATAGCATTCTGGTGCTGGGCGCTACAGAAGCCGGCCAAAAAATTGCGGAAGCTTTTGCAAAGACTCCTGCCCGTGGTCAGCGAGTGGTGGGTTTTGTTGATGAACGCTACCAAGTCATTCCCCATGAATTCGCGGGCGCCCCTGTTTTGGGCAAGTATTCTGATTTGCCAGCCCTTGTAAAAAAACACAGGGTGAGTGGAATCATCATTGCTCACGACAGTACTTCTCCGCAAGAAATTATGCGAGTGCTGGTATGGGTTTGTGAATTGCCGATTCATATTTACGTTGTTCCGGAACTCTATGGTGTTGTAAATGGTCAGTTCAAAGGAAATCTTGTTTATGGCTTTGAGCTTCAGGAATTATTTGCCTTTACGATGCCGCCTTGGCAGGTTCGTGTCAAGCGCATTATGGATTTGTTTGTGGGCGGTCTTATTGGCATTTGCTCCCTGCCACTTAGTTTATTCGCAGCTATAGCCATCAAGCTGAATGACCATGGCCCGATATTCTATTCTCAGGAACGCATAGGCCTTTATGGAAAGCCGTTTACGGTTTACAAGTTCCGTACCATGCGTACCGATGCCGAAAAGTTTGGTGCCCAGTGGGCGACGAAGGATGACCCGCGCATTACGAAAATCGGCAAGTTCCTGCGCAAGACCCGTATCGATGAACTTCCCCAGATTTTGTGCGTTCTCAAGGGCGATATGAGTATGGTTGGCCCGCGTCCGGAGCGTGCCGTGTTCATTGGCAAACTTCGTGAACAGATTCCTTTTTACATTAGCCGCCTCAAGATGAAACCAGGTCTTACCGGCTGGGCTCAGGTGCGTCACCATTACGACACAAGCATTGAGGATGTGCAGATAAAGTTGCGGTACGACATGTACTATTACGAAAACATGAGCCTGCTTCTTGACTTCCAGATTCTGGTGCGTACTGTTTACGTGGTGCTTACCGGAAAGGGGGCGCAATAGGTATGAGCGATGAGGTCGATTGTTTTGGCCTATAGACAAGAAAATAGTAAACAGTGGTTGGTAAACAGGGCAAAGTTACGCACCTTGCGCAAGGAATAAGAGAAAATCTAACCACCAACCACTAACCACCAACCACTAACCACCAATCACTAAATCATGTACGGCGATAATTCTACTCCAGTTTTCCCCACAGAAGATGCTCTTACCATGATTCGCTTGGCCTTGGCCGAAGACGTGCGCACGGGCGACGTCACTAGCGAATGGACGATTCCTGCCGACCAGAAACAGCATGCCCGCTTGATTGCGAAAGAAGACGGCGTGCTTGCTGGCCTCCCGGTGATTGAACTTGTGTTCCAGGAACTCAAGGCGAACGCCAAGGTGACTCTCCACAAGAAGGATGGCGATGTGGTGAAGAAGGGCGACCTTATTGCCGAAATGGACGGCACGACGCACGAACTCTTGACGGGTGAACGCACCCTCCTGAACTTCATCCAGCAACTCTCTGGCGTGGCGACTGTCGCACATACGTTCCAGGAAGCTTTGAAGGGCGGCAAGACGAAGGTGCTCGATACGCGCAAGACGGTGCCCGGTTTCCGCACGTTGCAGAAGTACGCCGTGCGCGTGGGTGGCGGCTCCAACCATCGCATGGGACTTTTCGACATGGTCTTGGTGAAGGACAACCACATTGCCGCTGCTGGTGGCGTCTTGGAAGCCCTCGCGGTCGTGAAGAAGAACAACACCCAGAACCTGATGGTCGAAATGGAAGTGGAAAACTTCGACCAGCTTCGCGCACTTTTGAACAAGGGCGTGGACGTAATCATGCTCGACAACATGAGCAACGAGATGATGGCCGAAGCCTTGAAGATTATCAAGGAAAGCGGCGACAAGTGCCTGGTGGAAGGTTCCGGCAACATGACCTTGGAACGCGCAAAGCAGATTGCGGACCTTGGCCTCGACTTTATCTCGGTTGGCGCCTTGACGCACAGCGTGAAGGCCCTCGACATTTCGATGAGAATATAATTAGACCGCTTCGCTGATAGACGAAAGACGAGAGATAAGATAGATGTCAAGCGGTTCGCGCGTGTTGAAAATGAAAGAGAATAAATTGAAAAACGTAGTGAAAAATCAGTCCAAGGCTCCAAGGAAGCAACCGCTTACTTTTGCTGTAGACGTTGGAAACTCCCATACGGTTCTTGGCATTTTCAAGGGCGACAAGGTGGTGGACCACTGGCGCCTTACCACGCGCAAGGAGACAACGAGCGACGAGGTGATGAACCGAATTGGCGGCCTTATCCGTTTTTCCGAAATCAAGCCCAGCGAAATCACCCATGTGGGGCTTTCGACGGTGGTGCCTGTCTTGGAACGCCCGTGGGTCAAGGCTTTGCAGACGCTTTTGAAGCGCCCGGTGCAGGTCGTGAGCAGCAAGAACTGCCTTAACTGCCCAATTGCTTACCCGAACCCGGCGACCTTGGGTGCGGACCGCCTTTGCAACGTGATTGCGCTTCGCGACCGCGGCCTCACGGACGCCATCGTGGTGGACATGGGCACGGCGACGACTTTTGACGTGATGAAGGACGGCGGTTTTGCCGGCGGTGTCATTATCCCGGGCATCAGCGCTAGTTTGGATGTACTTACCGAGAAGGCCGCCCGCCTTTTGCCGGTGAGTATCGAATGGCCCGAGAAGGTCATTGCGAACAATACGGACGATGCTATCCGTGCAGGTCTCCTGTACGGCTTTATGGCGGAACTCGAAACGCTCGTTGCTAAAATCAAGGCCGAGATGGGCAAGAAGAACGTTCCCGTATTTGCAACGGGTGGCTGGGGCCAGATGGTGATGGGGCACTCGAAAGTTATCGACACCTACGACCCGTACCTGACCTTGAACGGCGTGCGCCTGGTGGCTGTCCGTGGGAATGCCGCTGCCGCTGTTGAACGCGATTCCGAAGAAGAATAAGCTAGTCTCTAAAAAAAGATGATAGAACGGCCTTTGGCTTTTTAGACGATAGACGAAAGAGATTTGGCAAACTGTAGACCCTAGACCCTAATCACTATTTTATATATTATTCCATAGATTTTAATTGGAGCGTCTATGCGTTGTTTAGTTACTGGCGGTGCAGGCTTTTTAGGAAGCCACCTTTGCGAAAGACTTTTGAACGATGGCCACGAGGTCATCTGCCTGGACAACTATTTTACGGGCCGCATGGCGAATGTGGCGCACCTCCGCGACAACAAGAGTTTTGAACTGATCCGCCACGACGTGACCGAACCTATCCTTTTGGAAGTGGACCGTATTTTCAACTTGGCGTGCCCCGCAAGCCCCATCCACTACCAGTTCAACCCGGTGAAGACCATTAAGACGAGCGTGATGGGAGCAATCAACATGCTTGGCATGGCGAAGCGCGTGAAGGCTCGCATTCTGCAGGCGAGTACGAGCGAAGTTTACGGCGATCCGGCTGTGCACCCGCAGACGGAAGACTACTGGGGAAACGTGAACCCGATTGGCATCCGCAGTTGCTACGACGAAGGTAAGCGCGTGGCCGAAACGTTGTTCATGGATTACCACAGGCAAAATAACGTGGATATCCGCATCGTGCGCATTTTCAATACGTACGGTCCGCGAATGCTCCCCAACGATGGCCGCGTGGTTTCGAACTTTATTGTGCAGGCTTTGAAGGGCGAGGACTTGACCATTTACGGTGACGGTAGCCAGACGCGCAGTTTCTGCTATGTGGACGACCTCATCGAAGGCTTCGTACGCATGATGAACCAGGACAAGATTATCGGCCCTGTGAACATCGGCAATCCGGGCGAATTCACTATGCTGGAACTTGCGGAACAGGTGCTGGAATTGACGGGCTCCAAGAGCAAAATCGTGTACAGGCCGCTTCCGGGCGACGACCCGAAAATGCGCCGCCCGAATATCGACCTGGCGAAGAGCGCCCTCGGCTGGGAACCGACGATTCCCTTGCGCGAAGGCTTGAAAAAGACCATCGCCTATTTCGATGAGTTGCTGAAGTCGAACGCCTAAATACTTTTTGTTCTTATAAAAAAGGCTTCCTGAGTTTTGTCAGGAAGTCTTTTTAATTTTGCGTGTTTATTGCTTTTAAAGTCGCGTTTATTGCCGCGACTTTACGTAACGGCTATTTCTTGTTCTTGACGCAACGGATGGAGTAGGCGTTGGTCTTGGGGGCGTTGCTGTAGAACGTGGTCTTTGTCGAGTTGATTTCGATGTAGGAACCCGTCTTGACGCCCGTTTCGCGGGGCAGCCAGTATTGCGCCGTGGTGCCTTTAGCCTTGCTTACGGCCATGTAGAGGGCTTCGTCTGCGTCGTAGTATACGCTGTCGTGACCGAATCCGTCGATGTTCATGCCGAAGTCGGCCTTGCCCGGAGTGGTTGTCCAGTTGTGGTCCACCATCTTGGCGACGTTGTTCGCGTTGGTGGTATAGCCCGAACGTTTGGCGGTCAGGTTGAACATGGTGTTCCATTCGGCGTAGGTCGGAATGTGCCAGCCTTCCATGCAGGCGCCCTGGTAGTTGCTGTAGAATACCGTGGTGTCTTCGACAGAGCGGGCGGAGTCTGCGTCTGCGGTAAGGCCCATGGCGGAATGCCAGGTGTAGAAAAGGTGGTCGGGTTGGCTGGTGAAATCGTCGGCTGTCACGTTGCCGGCCGCGGTGGTGGTGATGTTGGCGTACTGGGATTCATCCACGAAGTAAACCAAATCTTGCCCTAGCCAAACTTGGTCACCGATGGCGAAGACGGGGTACTTATATCCAGTGCGTTCGTCTGTAATGGTGTCGGAGGGAATGGCTCTCCAATAGTAGTACGAGGTGTTGAATGGACCTTGGCAAGCGCTTTCGTTGATTCCGTTAAATGCGGTTTTGTCAAGATTGCTTGCGTTGCAAGTGGGCATGTTGTTGTACCATGCAACGGTAGTCCATTTGCGGATGTTGTTCGTTGTGCTGGAGTCTACCAGGCATTTGTAAATGGTGCTGGAATCGACGCTGATAACAACAGAATCCAATATGGCGGTTCTGCAGTAGCCGTATTTCTTGTCGAAGTCGGTAGGCGTGAACCAATCGCTGTTGTGCGTGGAAGAGTCGCAAACGTATTGTTTGTTGTTGAATATAGTGTCTTTGACTGTGGAGGTGTTACGAGTGCATGTTCCAGCAACGTCCGAGATGGTTGTTGCGTTATAATCCCATTCGCCATAATCACACGTATAAGTGTTCGTGTCCGTTACGATTGAAAAAGATGTGTCGGAGGGGCAAACGCCGAAAATATTTTCAAGGCTGTTGGCTGTACGCCAATAGAACTCTGTTGAATTTTTGGCGTCACAGATATACATAGTATCTTTCACCGTTATCGAGGTGTTCATTAATTCCTTGTCGCATATATGTATGGAGTTGTCAGGAAGTTTGAAGACGCTTGTTTTTTGCCATACTCCGTTGCTGTTACAGTAGTATTCGTTTTTGTCTTGAGCGACGGTTTTTTCCCCGTGGCGCTTGGATGTACAAATGCCGATATCATTCGAAACGTAGGCATTTTGCCATAAACTGTATTGACAGAGATAGTAGTTGCCATTGTAAAGGACTAAGGAATCTTGGATTTTTGCAGTGCAAAAAGCACCAAGCATTTGTTCCGTCATTCCGGCTTTTTTCCATACGTGGTCATTTTGGCACAGATACAATGTTGAATCCAGGGATACGGTCTTGTTGAAAATGGCGCTTTCGCAGACTCCGTAGACATCAACGACATCGGCTACTCTCCAACCGGTGCTGTCACATACATAAGTTCTGTTTTTTGATGTCGCCTTGGCTGTTTTCTTGTAGTTCTTTTCGATGCAAAGCCCTAGTTCACTTTCAGGGAAACTCAACCGAACCCAGCCTGAATCGGTGCAAGCAAAACGGTATTGATTCAAGGTGTATTCTTGGTTGATGTTGTTGAGAGTGCACTCGTCAAGATCGTCCATTAATGCCAATTGCCATTTTCCGCTTTTGCAAATGAAAAGGAGGTCGTCGCCGAACACGTACTTGCTGCCTTCTTCGTAATTGCTGCATCTTGCTTGGTAACTTGAACTTGCTTGGTTCCATTCTTCGTCGTCGCAGTAGTAAGAAGCGGCTTCGCCAATAACATAGATATAGGGGAAGTTGGATTCTTTTTCGCACTTGGGCAAGTCCGAAAGGCTGTCGACGATGGTTTGCGTATTTACGCAACGTATGCTATAGAACCCGCTCGATGTCGCAGAAACGGCTTTCATGTTGCCCTTCTTGTCAAATACGACGGCACTGTCATCGTAGGCCAGATAACTGACCGCAGAATCCAGGCCTGTGCATTCCAAGGTGTCGCGCTTGCTGCAGATGCCGGCATAGGTCAACTTGGCGTCTTCATGCTCGTTGAAATAACGCCATTCCGAAACGCTCGGAAGATTGAAACCGTCGGGACAGGCGTCCCTGTTGTCGTAACCCATGTAAAGTCTGCCGTACTTGGCACACTTGGTGTCGTCGTATTTGTAGCAGGTGCTTTTGAGGTCTGGAAGTTTGACGTTCACGTTGTCGAGAATCCAAGTGTAGATTCCTGTTTTGACGGTGTTGTAGGTCTGACCGTTTCTCTCGTCGACAAACTTGCCCGTGGAACCCGTTTTATATTTGCTCAAGTCGATGTCGCGGGCTTCGGTGATGGCGCCTTCGTGAATTTTCTTTTCTTCGACAGAACCGCTGCTGCCGTCGTTACTGCCGCTGCTGTCGCTGCTTTCTGCGTTTTCGATTTCGTCGTCATTGCTGCTGGAGGAATCACCGCCGCAGGCGGTAAAGAGCGTGCTGCAAGCGAAAATGGAGCAGATGGTGAAAACAGTCTTGAAAGATGTATTTTTAAAAGTCATGTTCATAATCTGCCTCCCCATTATTCAGAAACCATAGTCCAGGTGTAGTCGTCGCATTGGTATATATAGTTGTTGTACTTGCCCTTCTTGCCAAATCTATCTTTGGTGCAGAATCCCAAGGCGCTTTCTTGGCTTGAAGCGCCGTTCCATTTGTTGTTTCGACATTGATACTCTGCTCCACCATAGGCTTTTACCGTCCCTACAATGGAAGAATCGCAAGTGGGAAGGTAGGATGAATAAGACAACTTGGTCCAGGTTTTTTTGGAGCATTTGTAGGCATAGTCGCCCGCTTCTTTGACAGAGTCTTCAAGTGCTGTGGTGCAGAAGCCGATTTCGGATTCTGGAATGCCGAGGACCACCCAATTCCAATTTTGGCAAATGAGGGATGAATCTCCCGCTTGTTGGATGGTGCTGTCGTTTTCGGTTTTGCAGAAACCTAAAACTTTTTCGTATTTGCTCTTTGCGTGCCATTCATTTGGAGCGCATATGTAAGAGGTGTCGTTGTATGTGACGACTGTACCAAATTTTACATCGGGGTCTGCGCAGTCACCGTATTTTTTCGCTACATCGGAAACTTTTGTCCATGAATTTTTGTTTTTTGGTCTGCAAGAATATGTTGTGTCCCTGACTGTTTTTACATTGTAGAACTTTGTGGAATCGCATGCACCAAAGTGGGCGTAGGCTGTGCTCACATCTTGCCAGCCGCCTAGATTAGAGTTGTAAGGGTCACATTCAAAGAAGTAGTATATGGTGTCGTTTCCGATGGTTTGGTATATGCTATCAATGGCACCTTCGTTTTTGAATGTACAATGCTTTGCTGTTGAAGTGTCCCAAACGGCGTATTTATTCCAATCGTTATAGCCGAGATACATGTAATCTGACAATTTAAGTTCGAGCATCCACTCTGCGCCGGAGCAGTATCGGGTATCTTCTCCGTATTCGATAACCTTGTCTATATTTTTTTCATTGCATTCTCCCGCGATATCTTCGATTGTTTGTCTATTCCAAGTAGACGATTCGCAAATATAGGGATATTTATCTTTACTGCTGATTCTTATTTGTCCGTCGTTTTTCTCGTTGCAAATGCCCAGGTAGGCTTCGGTACCGCTAAGTTGGCTCCAGTAGTTATCCCTGCAAACGTAGTGTGTGCCCAAGAAATTGAGTTCCTTGCCTTCCTTGAGTTCCGTGCATTCTCCGCCGTAGTCTTTAATTTTGGGGGTGCGCCATCCAGTGGAGTCGCAGTAGTAAGGTGTGTGGAGCGTGTCCGCCTTGGTGGTGTCGAATTCACCCATGCGTTCAGAGGTGCATACGCCAATGTCCATTTCCAGTTTGCTTAATTTTATCCAACTGAAGGTTTCGTTATAACTGTCTTTTGTGCAAACATAACCGATGGAATCGCGTTCGGCTGTTTTTCCTTCGCTCGTGGAATCGCAGGTGCCGAGGTAGTCCGCAATTTTAGCCGTTCTCCATCCGCTGGTGTCGCAGACATAGATGCTTTGTTTGAGGCCCGAAATCAAAGAGTCTATGGTGCCCTGCTTTTTGCTGTTGCAGTAGCCCAGGGAATCTTCGATTGTGGTGAAACTTCTCCAGTCTTCATCTTCGCAGGCGTAGCGCTTGCCGTTCACGAGCAACAGGCTGCCTTCTACATCTTCGGTGCATTCGTCCGGGATGTCGCTGATGGTGGCTAACTGCCAGTATCCGGATTTGCAAATGTAGGTGGTGTCCTTGTAACTAGCGATAACGCCGTTAGAACTGCTGGGGCAATCGTCGGTGAAGTCGTCAACCCAGTGGCTACCCGTGCAGAAGAAGTTGCTGTGTTCTGCAATGACGAAATAGTTCTCGTCTATGTCGCTAGAGGAATTGCATGCGGGCAAGTCGCTCTTGGTGTTTACGATGTAGGTGGAAGAAACGCAGCGCAGGCTGTAGTAGGCTTTCTTGGTGATGTTGTCGAAAGAGGATGCCCCTTTGTCTTTTTTGAGGATGTAGATTTTGCCGCTGCTGGTCAGGTACTTGGCAGTTTCGTCTTGTCCGGAGCACTTGATGTCGCCTTTGCTGCTGGTGTTGCACATGCCGCCGTAGGTGAAATTCAAGATGGAATCATGTTTGCTGGATGCCAAGCGGAAATTATCCAAAGCCTTCCATTCATCGACGGAGGGAACGTGGAAACCGCTCGGGCAGGCGAATTCGGCACCTTCTTTCTGGTAGAGCCTGCCGTATTCGCTGCAGTTGATGTTCTCTTCGTCGTAGCAGACGTTTTTGGTGGAGTAACTGTTGTAAGAGGCGTTTTCGGTAGTCCAGATGTAGGATTTGAACTGGACTGTGTTGATGTAGCCGCTGTTGTCGCGGACAGAACCCGTGACATAAGTCGTCTTGGACTTGAGGTAATCTTCGCTGTCGTTGGGGTCGACGTACTCATCTTGTGAGGAACTCGAAGGAAGTTCTTCTTCGTCGCTGCTGGAACTCGAATCAGAGCCACAGCCAATCAAAAGGGCGCAGACTGCTGCACCAACCCATATCTTTTTCATCTGTTCTCCATAACGGAATAATCCGTCTTTCATTTGATTAAAAGATAGAAAATACTTAAACAAATTCACCCCCAAAAGAGCGGAAAGGGGGGGGCTATCGTTTGCAGCCTACGACACTGCAGATGGGGCAATTTTCGACCTTGTGTCCGCGGGCCTTGCACTCGTTGCGTCCAAAGTAAATTATTTGCAGGTGGCGCTTTTCCCATTCGCTTTCGGGGAATGCTTTTTTGAGGTCTTTTTCGGTCTGTTCTACGCTGCTCCCGTCCGAAAGCCCCCAGCGTTCGGCGAGGCGGTGGATGTGGGTGTCTACAGGGAAGGCCGGTTGCTTGAAAATATGGCTCATGATGACGCTCGCCGTCTTGTGACCCACACCGGGCAAACTTTCGAGTTCTTCAAAAGTCTGCGGAACGTTGCCGCCAAAGTCGTTGACCAGGGCCTGCGAAAGTTTGAAGATGTTCGCGCTCTTGGTGTTGAAGAATCCGCAGGGCTTGATGATTTCGGCGATGCCATCTACGCCCAGCTTGAGCATCTTCTGTGGGGTGTCGGCCTTCTTGAAAAGGACTGCTGTCACCTGGTTCACGCGAATGTCTGTGCACTGCGCGCTTAGCACAACGGCCACGAGCATGGTGTAGGCATTCGTGTAGTTGAGTGGAATGGGCGGATTGGGGTACAACTCGTCCAATTTTTTCCCGATAAAGGCGATTTTTTCTTTTTTGGTAAGAACTTTGCTCATGGCCTGCGCATCAATGCCTTTCGTGGTGGGCGTTCTTCGAAAACTATACGTCGCGCGTAAAGTCTTGCTGCATGTTGAAGCTTGGCATTTCGTCGTGCGGGTGGCCTACTTGAACGGCTGGAACGCCTGCATAAGTGGTATGCGGCGGAACGTCGCCAAGAACCACAGCGCCGGCCCCAATCTTTGCACCGTCGCCAATGTGGATGTTGCCGAGCAATTGCGCGTGGGCTCCGAGCATCACGCCGTTCCCTACCTTTGGGTGACGATCGCCGACTTCGTTGCCGGTACCGCCCAGGGTCACGCCGTGCAAAAAGCTTACGTTGTTCCCGACGGTCGCGGTTTCGCCAATCACGATGTTGGTGGCGTGGTCAATCAAAAGCCCGTGGCCTATTTTTGCTGCCGGGTGGAAGTCCATGCCGAACTTGCGGCTGATTATGTTCTGGAGCATCTTGGCCGGGAAATGACGGTCTTCTTCCCACAGAACGTGAGCCACGCGGAAAGCTTGTAACCCTTGGAAGCCCTTGAACAGGAGGAGCGGTTCCAAGTAACTGGTACAGGCCGGATCGCGCATCACGGTTGCGTAAAGGTCCTTTACGGCGCTCGTCAAAAGTTCCGGGTACTTTACGTAGATGGCGCTGAACATCTTTTCGAGTTCGGCTCGGTCGATGACTTCACCGGCCAGTTGACAGGCGAGGGTAACGCAGAGCATATCCGCAAAGTTTTTGCGGTTCAAAATCTGTTCTTCGAGCATGAGCTTAGAGAGCGGCTCGCTTTTTACCAGTTCCTTGGCCTCTTCGCGGAGGCGAGTTTCCATTTCTTCGACTGTCATAGTGACAAGCAATATAGCATTATTCGAGTAAGGCTGTCGCTGGAATATGGAACCAGCTGGGACGGAAATCCAGTTCGTAGCAGGCTTCGTAAACGGCTTTTGCGATTATGTATGGGGCAACTTCGCATTTGAGAGTTGCTTCGCAGATGCCGGATTCTTGGGAATAGCCCTCAATAAAGGCTTCCTCGGCGGTTTTGCTTTCGAGTCCGGAGTTTGCCGCGGCATAGCGGAAACTGCGGAGCATCCCGGCGATATCGACAGCGGGTGAACGTAGAGTTCTCCGGAATTCAATAGAACGTGTGGGTTCCCCCTCGAAGTCCAAAATTTTGAAGGTCGGGGAACCGTTCTCGCCAATTAAAACCTGCCCCAGGTGAAAGTCCCCGTGGATTCGCTGTGGTGCGAATGGCTGTGTGGCTGAAGCCTCTTTGCTGGCGTGTATAGCTTGGCTAAACGCTTGTTCTAGGTTTGGCAGCGCTTGCAAAATTTTTTGCTTTAAGCCAGAGTTTAAGTCGTCGTTCTTATTGGCGTTTAAAAGGTCCTTTAGCTTTTGGAACGGAACTTCTTCGCTAGAACTATTTTTGCCCGCGAGGTTCTTGAGTGCGTGGTGCATGCGGGCGGTTTCGATTCCCAAAACTTTGGCGGCCTTGGCGTCCATCTGGGTGTTAAAGTATTCCCAGGCGTCGCGGTAGCCGGTTACATGTTCTTCGATAATCCCGAGCGTATAGAGATTCTCGTCATCGTCGCGGTAGCTGAAACTCCCGTAAAAGCGAGGAGCGCTAGGGAAGTCTTTTTCGTTTAGTTGCTCCAGAGTCTCTGCTTCGGGGTGGACTCCGGCCTGCAATCGGCGGTAGAGCTTAAAGAATACCTTCCCGGGGGTAAAAAAGGCGGAATTGCTTTGCTCGGAACTTATGGGCTTGAGCGCCCTGAAGTACTTGGTAGGGAGCTTGCCTGTATTCTTGAAAATAAAATGGCCCTGTCGTCCCTGGAAAACGCTGCTGGAGGCTCCGTCGGCAAAGGCTTCTTCGAGAATCCTGCCTATGCGGTTTTCGTCTTCTACAAGAGCGTAGAGGTCTTTGGAGTGGTCCTGAAATTCAACTTCGGCAATAATGAGCCGCGTATCGCCAATGTCCGTGGAGTCTTTTTCGCGGATGGCCTTGATGGTGCGCCCCTTGCCCATGAACCAGCGCTTGACGCTGATGTCTGGAATACTTTTCATGTAAGGTAATTTAGTAAAGGGTCGCTGTATTTGCGGTGTCTTTACGTCCGGGGAGGGAGGGGAAGTAGCCCTGCTTACGGAGTGTGGCGAGTATTTTGAGCTTGTTTGCAAGCGGTTCTTCGGGAATTCCGTCTAAAACGAACTGTGGAATGCGCTTTTGGGGCCTAAATTGCATGGGAACGTCGCTGTAATCGCACAACTGCCAGGCAATGAGGAGCTTGCCGATGAATTCTTCCCATGGAAAGGAGTCTTTTGGGGTGAGGTAAAAGCGTGCTGGCTTTTTATTGTCGCGGGCGTCTAGTAGCAGACTCCCGTCTTTATAGCAACAAAAAAGCGCGGCCTGCCGATCCTCGTTATGAGTGGCAGGCTGCGCGGTAATGTTTAGAATCAACTGCACGGGCGAGTCTTAGGCGGCTAGAAGTTCGCGTTGAATTTGCGAATACTGATAATGAGAAATCGCGGTGATTTTCAAAATCAGATCTTGCGTTAGACCAGCTCTAATGAGGGCCCTAGCATAGTTGAGCTTATCCATGTATGGCGATGTCATAGGAACCTCTGGAAGATGGTTGATTTATGTTTACATTACTAATGTAGTATATTTTTTTCAAAAAAGAGACTTTTTGTATCAATTCTCTTTGAATAGGTTGTTTAATTTCACAGAATACAAAAAAATAAATCTGCTAATTTGTTGCAGATTATGGGGTTACGAAAAACCTCCAAAAAGGTGTGTGTTTTTAAGAAAAAATTTCGTGTGACTTGAATCACGAATAATTTTCAGGTTTTTGTAAAGATTGGGAAATCTTTTCGGTATTGTTGTACCATTTTGACATCCAACTCTGCGAAAACGACACATTCTTTTTTAGATTGTGCACAAACTAATACATCGCCGGTGGGCGAAATGATTTGAGAATCGCCGGTAAAAATGCCATCGGCGGTGACGCAATTTACGGCGGCAACGTAGGCTTGATTCTCGATGGAGCGCGCCTTGAGAAGCGTTTCCCAGTGGTTTTTGCGGGCGGTGGGCCAGGCCGCCTGTACGGTAAAAAGTTCGGCGCCTTTTTTACGGGCTTCACTGTAGAGCTCCGGAAACCTGAGGTCGTAACAGATGGTTGTGGCTACGTTAAAGTCGTTTATTTTGAATAAATTAATTTCGTTTCCGGCGGTTAGCTTTCCTTGCTCGGGGAAAAACAGATGATTCTTGTTATAGCCCGCGACTTCGGTCGTTTGACCGGGGGCAAATACGCCAACGTGGTTTGTGAAAATTGCGCCAGTTCTCCATACGCCTCCTCCGGCCATAGAACAATTGAATTCATTGGCGAGTTCCTGCAAGAAAGATGCTGTACTAGCCTGCGGGGCGTGTGGATTTGCGCTTTTGAATTTGTCAAATAATTGCGGGGTGTACCCAGTATCGAACATCTCGGGGAAGAGGACTAGGGATCCTTTTTCGGGCTTGGCTTCGCTTACGAGGGCTTTTGCCTTTGCAAAGTTCCTTGGCTTGTCGCCAGGGACGGATTCCATCTGTACTAGGTAAACTTTGAGCATGTTTTAAATCTAGTATATTCGCTTTGAAACTTGTAGTTTGCTAAATTAACGGTATATGAGTTCTCGTATTTTATGGATAGTGGCTCTATGCGCCGCCCTCGTTTTTGCTGCAACTCCAACGCCTATTGTTGGTGTGGTTTTGGAAGCTGGTTCGGACTTGCCTCTTGATGGTGTGCAAATTACTTATCGTTCTGGTAAAGTCTTGGGTAAAACTTCCTCGGACGGTCATTTTGAATTTACGGTCGATTCTAAGAATGCCATCTTGTTGTTCCAAAAAGAAGGCTTTGATAGCGTTGTCGTTGAACTTCAGGATTTTGCGGACCTGCTTGACATGGTGGTGACGCTCTCGACGGATTTGCGTGATTTGGGTTCGAGTACCATTGTGGGCGGAGGCGAACCGGTGAAGTGGGAGCCGGAACATACGGTGGCGGTTGATAAACTGGAAGATGCTGCCGGTATGCGTTTTGACCTTACGGAACACTTGAGCCAGATGCCCGGTATTTCGGGCCAGAAAGATTTTAGCAGCGCCCTTTATTACGATGGTTCCCGAGCCGAAGACGTGGCTTACCACCTGGGTCGTTTACGCATTCCGAATATGCGTCACTTGGATGTTGGTTTCCCCGGAAACCTTTCGGTTGTGAACCCGCATATTTTGAGCGGTATTGAAATTCACGACCATTATGGTTCTGGCCCGATTGGTCAAGGACTTGCGACATCCGTGCAGTACTTGCCCGAACAGACCAAGGGCGAGTGGGGCCTTAGGGGGGCCGCGGGCCTTACGGTCCAAGAGGTGATGCTCGATGCGCCGTTCTTTATTTGGGACAGTTTCCGCTTTGCTTTCCGCCGCCTGGACGATGAAATGCTCAAGAATTTGGGCGAAAAGTTCTTTACAGAATTCCGTAAGCGCGATGGCGACTGCACGGAAGATTGCCGAGTGAAGTCTTCGGATCCGTTTGACCTTTCGGCATTTGATATTTATGCTCAGTTGAATGGCTCGGATTCCTTGGGAAATACCTGGGCGCTTCGTACATTGTACAGCGCCGATGAATATTCCATTAAGCAAGATACTTCGACGGCTTATGACCAGGTCAATTCCATTGACATTATTGAAGGCAAGCAGAACTACTTTGTTGTGGGTGCCGAATATGTAAGCAAGTTTGGGACTAGCGCCCATGCTGGTTATGTGCGTGAATCGGTGGGTGATACGCTGCGCGATACTACTGGGTTCCGCAAAAATGCGACGACCGATGCCGGTGCTGCCTTTATCGATGGTTACGAGTTTACGCACTCTACTATTAGTGCTGGTCTTGATAAAAACTTTAAGGGGCGTATTCTGGGGGCCGGCTTGAGTGGTGCCGTACTTTTTGAAGAACACCTTGTGGAACGCGATTACCCGGATTTTGGCGGTACGATTTCGGATGATTACGATGCCTTTGTGCTTTCGGGAACCGGTCGCTTTGACTGGAAGCAGGACTACTCGGAATACATTCTTTCGTTGGGCGGTGTTGCTGACGCCGCCGAACACAATGCGGAACCGACGGCTTCATTGGACGCCGATGTGAATTTGAGTGATAATGATTCTGCTTATTGGCGCTTGTTTGGTAATGCTGCTTACCGTAGCGACTGGAAGTCTTATTATGATGATGGCAATTTGGCCGGACGTTTGGAAAAGGGCTCTTCTGCCAAGCTTGGCTTTGGCTACCGCTCTAAGTATTTCGAAGGTTTGGCGAGTGGATTTGGTCGTTATTACTTTGACCCGGTTATGCCGATGCCAAAGGCCTATGCTCAGTACAAGGATTTGACTGGGGCTGACTACGCTTGGGTGTTTGGCGCTTCTGCTAAAATGGAATGGAAAACTTCGCACCATTTTTCGATGGCGAGCAATTTGAGCACCGTATATGGCGAATATGAATTGGATGGCGGTAGCTCTTTGCCGTGGGAAGCGAATTCACGTTTAGACATTATGTCGCATTTCCGTTATTACCCGCGCAAGGACTCCATGATCTCGGTGATTCTTACGCATCATGCCGCTTGGCACCGCCCGCTTTATTATTACGAGATTACCCCCTCGAGTACTCAGGTTGATGAAAAGGGGCGCTCGGAACGCATTAATGGTACGCGTCGCTTGAAAGATATGAATGAGTTCACCGACTTGTTCCGTACGGATGTGCGTGTAAACTTGGATATTCATCGCGAAAAGGGATTCTTCCGCGATGCGAGATTCTATTTGGAACTTGACAATATCTTTAGCAAACTCGATGTCGATGCCCTCAGGTTTTTGGGGGCCGAGAATGCGCGAGAACGTTCTTGGGTGACTCGCGATAACGATGACAACTCTACCAATGGCTATGATTTGGTGCCGTTCATGGCGAAGGGCATGGGACTTTACTTCCAGTTTGGTGTAGAAGTTAAGCTTGGAATTTAAGGAATGCTTAGGGCTTGTGCGTTATTGCTCGCTTTGGTAGCCTCGAGTTTTGCTTATGAAACCGATAGTTTGTTTGTGCCTCCCAAGCCTGCAAAGCCGTTGCGTTTTTGCACTGCGGCAAAGCAGTGGATTGAATACGCTACGCAGGACTCCAATTTAGTGGAAATCACGAACATGTCGGGAATCCGAATGGATTTGCGATATGGCAGTTTTAACAACGTAACTGGACATGACTTGTATTGCGGACGCCAGAGGGCGTTTGTTCACCGCGATGCGCTCCCGAAACTCAAAAAGGCGATTCGCCTGATGCAAAAGGAACTTCCCGGTTACACCTTCGTGATTTTTGATGCGGCACGCCCCATGTATGCGCAGGCTGCCCTCAAAAGTACCGTGGCGGGAACGCCTTACTCGAACTACGTTTCGTCGGGCAAGACAGGTGGACTCCACAATTACGGGCTCGCGCTCGATATGACGCTTGCGGATTCTACGGGTGCGCTTTTAGACATGGGAACGGATTTTGATTCGTTTGAACGTTGTGCTGGAGAAGTGGGCGAGGCGGAAGCTTTGGAACGCGGGCGACTTACGCAACAGCAATTGGATAACCGCAATTTGCTCCGCGGCATTATGAAGCGTGCGGGCTGGGTTACGCTTAACAGTGAATGGTGGCATTTTAACGCTTATACGCGTAGCTACACCAAAGAAAATTATCCGCTGTTTCCGCTGTAGTTTTAGAACGTGAGTTTTTTGATGCTCGCGCGTTTGAGGCGGTCGTTGATGGCCATGCCCACTCCCACGTTTGGGATGGGGTCTACGAGAATCAGGTCGTTTTCGGGAAGATCCAAGTCGTGCATAAAGGCGTAGAGCTTGGCGGTCGCTTCGAGCATGTCGCCCGACTCGGACAGATTCACCGTGGCGGGGATGGGACCGACCGTATTCCCGAAGGCTATTCGCACGGTGTGGGCCGGAAGTTTGTAACCGGCGGGCACTTCCCCAAAGAACAGCGGAACTTGCGGGCGGTAGTGCGTGTCGCACTGGCCCGGCGCCTGCATGGCTTGGCCCGGCTTGGACGTAGATTCCTTGATGGCGACTTGGCCTAGCACCTTTTGGACCATCTCTGGCGTGATGGCGCCCGGCCTGAGTACCGTCGGGACTTCTCCCGTAAGCGCCACAATTGAACTTTCGACGCCCACCGCACATGGACCGCCATCGACAATACCTGCGATGCGGTCGGCGAGTTGGGCCGCAACATGTTCTGCGGTTGTCGGGCTCACGTGCTTAAAGAGGTTCGCGCTTGGGGCGGCAAGCGGGAGTCCGGATTCCTTAATAATCGCCTGCGCGACCGGATGACTCGGGAAACGCACGGCTACCGAGGGAAGCCCGCTGGTGCAAAGATCCGGAATACAATCCTTTTTAGGGAGGATAAGCGTCATTGGCCCTGGCCAATAGGCTTCGGCGAGCTTGTAGGCCGAATCGGGTATATCCTTTGCCACATCCTTGAGCTGTTCCAAATCGGCGATATGCACAATAAGCGGGTCAAAGGTCGGGCGTTCCTTGGCGGCGAAAATCTTGGCGAGAGCTTTGGGCTCAAAGGCGTTCCCTGCGAGGCCGTAAACGGTCTCGGTCGGGATGGCGACCACTTCGCCTTGCTTTAAAAGTTGAGCAGCTTCGCTGACGCTTGTCCAAGGGGGAAACTTCATGTCGCCAAAAATAAAAAAAAATGAGGTTTTAGGCTACATAAAAATTTTCGTAAAAAACGCACAAAAAAAGGATGGCCCGAGAGCCATCCTTTGGGAGCTTTATGAAAAAATTATGCTTCAGCGCTCGGGGCTTCTGCTGCCGGGGCTGCCGGAGCTTCTTCCTTGGGCTCGTCCTTACGGCCGTAGGCAAAAACCTGGTCGCAAGCACTGTTAAAGCGCTTCCAAATCTTGTCGGAATGTTCGCGAGGAACGGCTCCGACTTCCTTCCACAAACGACGCAGGTGCTTGACCTTGTTCATCGCGCCACCGACGGTGGATTCGTTCAGGTCGGTCAGCAGGTCTTCGGCCTGTTCGCAGAGCAGAACCTTCTTTTGAAGGTTATTCTGGCGTGCCTGTTCCTGAATATCGAGCTGGTCACGACGGCGGGTAAAGAAGTCATCGCAAACTTCGCGGAAATTCTTGTACAAAAGCAAATCGTCAAAGCCGCAGGAGCCAATTTCGCGCCAGCTCTTTTGCAGGTCGCGAACGGCGTCGGCGAGCTGGTTGCTACCAGCGCTTTCGGCAAACTGCTTGACTTTTTCAATCATGTCTTGCTTTTGCTTTTTCACGTCGTCGAGCTTGGCCTGGAGAGCCGCATCAGATTCGGCGCAACGGCCGAGGAACTGGTTGTAGGTTTCGCTAAAGCGGTCGTTGATAGTTTCAACGGATTCCTTAGGAACCATGCCGATCGTCTTCCATTCGGCTTCAATGCCCTTAATGGCTTCAATGGTTTCGCTCGTGATGTTGTCAAGACTCATGGCTTCGAGCTTTTCGCAGAGGGCTGTCTTTTTGGCAAGATTTTCTTGCTTGGCGGCATCCATTTCTACAAAGTGGCTACGCTTCTTTTCGAAGAAGGCGTCACAAGCTGTGCGGAAGCGATTCCAGATTTCGTCGGATTTGCTCTTGGGTACCGGACCGCAAGCCTTCCAGGATTCTTGCAACTGCTTTAATTTGGTTGAAGTGGCGTTCCAGTCGGTTGATTCCGTCAAGCCTTCGGCTTCTTCGCAAAGCATCACCTTTTTAATATAGTTGGCTTCGCGGTTGGCGTCTTCTTGCTTCTGGTTTTCCTTGTGCTGGGCGTAGAAAGCATTGGTGGCGGCCTTGAAACGGTCCATCAGGGCATTTAAGCTTTCCTTTGGCACCATGCCAATGTTCTTCCAGCTTTCTTGAACTTCTTGCATGGCCTTGAACTTGTCTTTCCAGAACATTTCGGTGTTGGCGACGAGTTCCTCGACCTTTTGGCAAAGGGCTTCCTTGCTCTCGAGATTCTTTTGACGTTCGGCAATCTGTTCTTCAATAAACGGAGCGCAGTTCTGCTTAATTTGGTCAAAATATCCTTGGAACTTTTCACGGAATTCCACGAACTTGGCTGCAGAGGTTGGACCGCAGTTCTTCCAGCGGGCGCTCAAGTCCTTGAGCTTGACCAATACGTCTTGGCTGCCGGTTTCGTGAGTGAGAGCTTCCATCTCATCGAGAATGGTCGAACGATCATTTTCGTTGTGCCAAGATTCCCACTGGCGCATTTCTTGGAAGCGTTCCGTGGCTGCCTTGTATTCCAACCACAGGTCGTGGTACTTGAACTTTTGTTCGCCCACAATTTCTTTCCATTCATTATAGGCGTTGCGAAGTTTGAGGCTGAGTTCCTTAAAGTCTTCGTTTTCGTCAAAGCCCTTGACGCGTTCAATGAGCGCTTTGAGCTTTGTGCTGTTTTCTTCAAAAATCTTTTGTGCGCTTTCGTTAAATGCAGAAATTTTTTCGCTGAGCTTGTTGCGCAGGCTGTTGTAGTTCTGCAATACCGGGTCTTCGCCTTCGAGGAGCGGGAGCTTTTCCCATTCGCGAACAATGGAGTGCAAGTGCTTTGAAGTGGTTTCGTTCACGTCGGTATCAGCCAGAGCTTGAAGTCGTTCCAGCAGTTCAGGACGGGCCGATTCATCGACTGTTGCTTCGGCGTTTTCGACCGGGACTTCAGGTTCTTTTTTCTTTACATCCTGAGCCTTGAAGAAGGCCTGGTTGAACTTTCTTACTTCAGGGGCGTCCATAATGGACTTCTTGTCGGTCCATTCGGTAATGATTTCGTTAATGCGAACTTCCTCGGCCTGGGCGTTGTCGCTTGCCAAAATAGATTCGAGTTCGGCGAGCGTTTCGCTGAGGTGAGTCTTGAGGGCTTGCTTCTCGGCTTCGGCCTTTTCGGCGGCGATGCGGGAGGCGTCTGCTTCACAGCAGAATTTTTGGAAGCTCGTGAAAACTTCTTCGAGGGTTGCCTGGGCAGGACCCATGCCAAGGGCGTCGGCTTCCTTCATCAAAGCTTCGAATTGAGGCTTGACGGCGAGCGGATCCTTTTGGGCGGCCAGGTGATGGGCTTGCTGGATAAGTGCTTCGCGCTTGCTAATGAGGAGGGCTGCAGCCTTTTTGCCACCATCGGCGGCTTCCCTCTGGGCACGAATCTTTTCGGCGGCGATCTTTCTTACGCTTGTGTGTTTGGAATTCTTGGCGATGTCGGCGAGGAGCGATTCGGATTCGATGCGTTCCACGGCGGCCTTGGCAATTTCTTCCTTGGCGTCCTTGTTGGCGGCCTGGGCGAGTACGTTAGCCTTGCCAGTGGCCTTGACTAGTTCCATACGGAGTTCAGAACTCGGCATGGACTTGACTAAATCTTCGGCAAAACGGGAATCTTTGAGGTCCGCAATGCAAAGGCGGACATCGTCGTTAGCGGGTTCACGGAAGTTCCTGAGTTTCTTGGAGGCTTCTTCAAGGTAACGGTTTTCGGCGAGGCGGCGAATGCTTGCTTCGCTATCGTTTTTCGAAATAGAGTGAAGCGTTGGAATCAGTGCCAATTTCTTGATGGCTGCGGTCCTCACTTCAGAATTATCATCAGAAAGGGCAATGCGTTCAAGAGTGCTCTGTTCGCGTGGATCCAACTCGTCAATCGCCTCGAGGCGCTTTTCGGGGTTGGAATTTTGCCATTTCGGTTTAAATGCATCCAATAAGCTCATAATATCTCCAATTAGGTAGACGACCCTTTTTAGGGGATCGTGTAACATAATCTAACTAAAAAGATTTAAATCGGTTTAAGAAAATAATTGAATTTTGGCAATATTATGGGCTGAAAATGGGCGTGGAATACCTATCTTTACCTTGTAATGGCAAAACGAATCCCTAAAACAGAGGCTCCGAGCGAAATTCGCACGAAGTTCAAGGCTCAAGATGTTGAGCTTTTTTGCGAGGTTTATATACCGCTCGCACCGTCGGTTTATACCTATGGTGTACCGCGGGACTTGCCCGAAGGGGTTGAGATTCGCCGCGGTAGCGTGGTCTGGGTACAGTTCGCTACCCGCAAAAAGCCCGCCTTGGCGGTAGTCTCTAAGATGGTGGAACGCCCTGCGTTTGACGTGCGCTGTGTTTACCCGCATGCCTCGGGGTACGTATTTGAAGAACGTTATATGGAATCGCTCGAGTGGGTCGCACGGTATTACGTGAGCACGCCCATGAAGGCTCTCAACGTGTTTTGGCCCGCCGATTTCGAGAAGTACCTGGATGCGGCTTTAGACGAGAGACGACAAATGCTCAAGGCGAGTGCTGCGGATGCTGCCGTGGCACCGCTAGAAAAGACGCCGCAGGAGGGCTCGTCGTTCAAGATGCCGCCGAGGCCGGAGGCACCTGCACTCACGGACGAGCAGCAGGTCGCGCTTGATGCGCTTGTCGCAGAACTTGATGGTGAAGGATTCCGCGGGGCGCTTTTGCATGGCGTTACGGGCTCTGGAAAAACGCGCGTTTACCAGGAACTCGCTTACGAGGCCTTGGCCCGCGGGAAGCGCGTGCTCATCCTGGTTCCAGAAATCGGCCTCACGCCGCAGACTTCCGAACGTTTTGAAGATTTTTTGCAGGTTCCGGTGCAGGTTTTGCATTCGGCGCTCTCGGCCCCCAAAAAGCGCGCCGCTTATGTGGCCGTGTTGACGGGTGAGGCGCGCGTGGTGCTTGGAACCCGAAGCGCAATCCTCTCGCCGTTCGATTTTGATGTTGTGATTTTGGACGAAGAACATGATGGCTCGTTTAAGCAGCAGGACCCGGCGCCGCGTTACCATACGCGTGAACTTGCGTTCCATTTGGCGCATAAGTACGGCGCGCTCGTTGTGCTGGGGAGTGCAACCCCCTGCCTCGAAACGTTCCACAATGCGATGGCAGGGAACCTGAAATATTTAAAACTTGCCAAACGTGCGACGACGGCCTCGCTCCCCGATGTGAAAATCGTGAACATGGGGGCGGTGCGCCAGCAAAAGGGCGTCATGATGTCGCCCGACTTGCGCGAGGCTCTGGTGGCATGCGTTGCCGCAGGCGAACAGGCTATAGTGCTTATGAACCGCCGTGGCTATTCTAAAATCCGCGTGTGCTCTGAATGTGGCGAGACGCTTTATTGCAAGCATTGCCATGTGCCGTTAGTTTATCATAAACAGTTTAACTCACTTTTGTGCCACTACTGTGGAATGCTTTACCCGGTAGATTCTCCGTGCCATGCGTGCGGGGCCGGAACCTATGAGTTTGTAGGTGGCGCCATTGAAAAACTCGAAGAAGAAATTATAGATTGGGTCCCGAATGCGAAGGTCGTGCGAATGGACCGCGACACCACGCAAAATGTGGGATCCATTGAAAAGATTCTCGAGGCGTTCCGCAATCGCGAATATAATGTATTGCTTGGAACGCAGATGGTCGCGAAAGGCCATGACTTCCCGGGGGTGCGCCTCGTGGGAGTCGTCGGGGCCGATAGCGGGCTTGGTATGCCTGATTTTCGCAATACCGAACGCCTGTTTCAATTGCTGAGCCAAACCGCAGGTCGTGCGGGACGTGCCGCCGGTGGCGGCAAGGTCATTATCCAGACGCTCAATCCCGAAGAACCCGTGATGCAGTTTGCGTTGCGCCATGATTTTGCGGGTTTTGCCGACCACGAAATGCAAGACCGCAAGGACGCCTATTACCCCCCGTTTTGCAAGCTTGTTGAAGTTTCGTTCGGGAGTCGCGACGAATCGCTTTTGCGCGACGCCATTAACCGCGTGGACGCGATGTGCCGTGTCGAGAAATCCCTGATGGTATTAGGCCCGGTGGATGCGTTTGTGAGCATGGTGCAGAACGTGCATTGGGCGAAACTTTATTTGAAAACGGCGGACCTCGCTGTGGTGCGTCGGGTACTGAATCCGGTGGTGAATAGCCCAAAACCGTGGGCTCCCGGCGTTGATATTAAAGTTGAAATAGAATAAATTAGCGCTGGTTTCTGTTGTGCACAGAAAATAGTAGAAAAAGTTCCTTTTAGGACGTTTTTTCGAGTATTTTTATAAAAAAAGAGTGGTGTGCCTTTTTTTTGCACGGGCAAAGCGTTCATCTTGAGTACAAGGAAGAATCATGGAAGCGTTTAATTTTTATAGTCCTACGGAATTTATTTTTGGTAAAGATCGCGAAAATGAAGTGGGCAGGTATGTAAAAAAGTATGGTGGCACGCGCGTTTTAATTCATTATGGTGGACAATCTGCAAAAAAGAACGGTCTCATTGACCGTGTGAAGGCAAGTTTGGATGCCGAGGGCATAGGCTACTTTGAATTAGGAGGCGTGCAGCCGAATCCGAAGGATGTAAAGATTTATGAAGGCATTGAACTCGTGAAAAAGACGGGTATTGACTTCATCCTTGCGGTGGGTGGCGGCTCTACGATTGATAGCTCCAAGGCGATTGCCGTGGGTAGCCTTTATGAAGGTGATTTTTGGGACTTTTACTGCCGCAAGGCCGAAATCAAGCGTGCATTACCTGTGGGTGTGATTCTCACGATTGCCGCTGCGGGTAGCGAAGGCAGTGGAGCCTCTGTGGTAACTAAAGTCGATGGTGGCCTCAAGCGTGATATTGGTACAGATTTGGTTCGCCCACGTTTTTCGATTGAAAATCCTGCGCTTACCTGCACGCTCCCCCCGTACCAAACCGCTTGTGGCATCACCGACATTATGGCTCATACTTTTGAACGCTATTTTACCAATACGGCAGAAGTTGAAGTGGGCGATCGCCTTTGCGAAGCGATTCTTTTAACGATGATTATGGAAGGCCCGCGTGTGATTGCTGACCCAAATAACTACGAGGCGCGCGCAAACATTATGTGGGCGGGAACGGTTTGCCACAATGACATCATTGGTTGCGGTCGCAGTCAGGACTGGAACAGCCATGCCATGGAACATGAACTTTCGGGCTTGTACGATTGCGCCCACGGTGCGGGACTTGCGGTGATTATGCCTGCTTGGATGGAATATGTGATGCATCACGATGTAATGCGCTTTGCTCAGGTGGCGAACCGCGTTTGGGGGTGCCAAGTGAATTTCGCAAATCCCGAAGTGACTGCTATGGAAGGTATTCGTTGCTTCCGCAAATTCCTCAAGAGCATTGGCATGCCAATCAACTTTGAAGAACTCGGCGCGAAGGAAGAAGACATTCCTTTGCTGGTCGACAAGCTGAATCCGGGCGAAGGCTGGGGATTTTTGCCGCTCAAGCGTGAAGATGTGACTGCGATTTATAAGATCGCTGCTCACGCAGCGCTGTAGTGGTTTTGAACGTGAGGATGGATCTCCGAGGCTTTAACCTCGAAGATGACGCTCTTCACGCTAAATTGTAAACCAGGCGCCTTTACCGGCGCCGCTCGCTAGGCGATGGCAAAAAAGCCCCGCTTTAGTGAAGCTATAAAAATATGGTTTATGGAGGAGCCGTGCGAGAATTTATTCTCGCACGGATTTTTTATTTCTTGAGAATGGCACGGAGTTCGTCTGCGGCCTTTTCGAGGTCATCGTTCACGATGGTATATTCGTACTTGCCCTTGGACTTTGCGAATTCCATTTCTTTCTTTGCGTTGGCGAGGCGGAGCTGGATTACATCTTCGGGATCGGTGCCGCGGCCACGGAGTCGACGTTCCAGTTCCTCTTCGCTTGGGGGGAGGATCAGGATGCCTGTCGCTTCGGGGTAGACCTTGTCAAAGTTTACTTTACCAAAAACATCCAGGTCAAAAAGCACGCGCTTTCCCTGCTTGAGCATGTCCTCGACAAAGAACTTTGGGGTCCCGTAATAGTTGCCGTGGACTTCGTTCCATTCGATGAGGCCGTTTTCCTTGATGAGCTGCTCGAATTCTTCCTTGGTCTTAAAAAAGTAGTGAACGCCGTTGACTTCGCCTTCGCGTGGCTTGCGTGTGGTGGCCGAAATAGAATAGACGATATCCGGAAATTCCGCAATGACTTTGTCTTTGAGGGTGGTTTTGCCGGCGCCACTCGCGGCGCTCATAACGAAAAGCTTGTTGTTCATGAATAGTGGTTGGTGGCTAGTGGCTAGTGGTTAGTGGCTAGTGGTTGGTGGTTAGTGGTTGGTGGTTAGGATTTAGAGATTAGTGGCTAGGGGTTAGTTACTCGGCTTCGCCGTTTTATAAGGCGCGCTTGCGCGCGATTATTCCACTGTTTACCAACCACTACTTACTTCTTATCCTCAATGTAAAGCGGTCTCTGCTTGACTTCGTCGTAGATGCGTCCGATGTATTCGCCGAGGATTCCGATGGTAATCAGTTGCACACCAGCGAAGAATACGATGACAGTCATGAGCGATGCCCAGCCGGGAACGGTTGTTGCGGGACTCAAATACTTTTCGAGAATGGACCACACGAAGGCGGCGAAGCCCACGATGGTCGCGAAGATGCCCATGTAGAAACTGATCTTGAGCGGAGCGGAACTGAATCCCGTGATGCCGTCGAGGGCGAGGCGCACCATCTTTTTGAGCGGGTACTTGGATTCGCCGGCGGTGCGTTCGGCACGGTCGTACTTGACGCCGATTTTCTTGAAGCCGACCCAGCACACGAGCCCGCGCAAGAAGCGGCTGCGTTCCGGGAGGTTCTTGAGCTGGTCCACCACGCAGCGGTCCATGAGGCGGAAGTCTCCGGTGTCGGGCGGGATGTCGATGCTCGTGAGTTTCCCGATGATGCGGTAGAAGGCGAATGCGGTGAAACGCTTGAAAATCGTTTCGCCCTTGCGTTTGTTTCTTTGAGCGTAAACGACCTGGTAGCCTTCGCGCCATTTTTCCATCATTTCGTGGATGAGACTTGGCGGATCCTGCAAGTCACCGTCGATAATCACGACGGCGTCGCCTGTAGCCTTGTCGAGGCCTGCGCTGAACGCAGCCTGGTGACCGAAGTTGCGGCTGAAGTTCACAATCTTGTTGTTGGAGCCTGCCGGAATGAGTCCTTCCACGATTTCGCGGGTGCGGTCCCTGGAACCGTCGTTCACGAAGATGAGTTCGTG
>JAKSIM010000035.1 GCA_024398845.1 Fibrobacter sp.
CGAGAAAATAGCCGAGCAAGGTCATTCCACCTTGGAATACACCGAACGATACCGATTGGAGCATGGCGCGGCTGTATTTGATGCCCGTTTTGCAAAGTCCTGTGCTTATGGAAACTGCAAAACAGTCCATGGCTTCTACAATGGCGATGATAATGATCGAAAAAACTCCCATGGCGCAAAATATAGATATATTTAAATTGTGAATCGAAACGTTGTTATCGTTGCTTTGTCACTTGTCTGCGCGCTGTTTGCGGCAGATGTTTTTGTGCTACCCGAGGTGACTCCGGAACTCAAGAAAAATGCCAAGGAATTCTTTGACAACGAGTGCAAGGGGTGCCATCGTTGGGCTCGCAAGTTCGCGGCTCCGCCCATGCACGACAATGTGGAGCACTACGCCGAAAATCCCGAGGGCATGGTCCAGTATCTGATGCATCCGACTCCGCAACACCCGGATGAATGGCCCGCCATGGAAATTACTCCCTTGACCGAAGTGCAGGCCAAGATGATGACGGCGTGGCTTCTGTACATTTTGAAAAATCCCGACGATCCCGGGAGGCCGAAGTAGCTTATGAAGTATTTTTCGGTCGCAGTCCTTGGAATTATTTGCGCATTCTTGCTTGCTGATTTTTTATTTGGGCAGGGTGTTTCGCCTACTCAAAAAAGTGATTTGGATGAATCTGTGACGTCGACTCCGGCAATTGTTTTTAAGCACGCTTTGCATGGAGATTCCATTGGGCTTGATTGCGCTTACTGCCATACGGGGGCGCGTTCTTCGGGGCATGCGTTTATGCCGGCGAAGTCCGATTGCATGGATTGCCATCGCTTGCCTTTGACCGAGAATCCCGGAATTGAAACGTTGGATTCTGCGTTAGCGGGGGCCGCTTCGGAACCGTGGGTTGTAAAATCCAATTTGCCGGAACACGTGGTGTTCCACCATGGGGTGCACAGCGCGGCTGGCGTGGAATGCGCCGATTGCCATAGACCGCACAGGGGGGCGGTTGGCGAGGCGACTCTCGCAAGTGACGGTGCGCAGGGATTTCGAAACGATATTTATGGTGGCGAAAAGTTTGACATGAAAATGTGCCTTTCGTGCCATAGGGGCGAAACGTTCAAACAAAAGAATTTTAAGCCTGCGGCGACGTACTGTGCCGCATGCCATCGGTAGGTGTAAATGGATCGTCGTGAATTTTTAAAGATGTGCTCTATGATGGCCGCGGGGTTTGCCTTGTTCGGCTGTCGTGACGGCTTGCTTGGTTCGTCTAGTGGCTCTCGTAAACTCCCGACGCTCGGTGATTTTGAAGATGAAGTTCGTCGGGCGGTGGCGCAGGGCGGGCGAGGCTTTGAACTGGTAAAAGTTCCGATGCCAGGTTCCATAAAGTCTTCTTTGTCTACGGTTCGTTCGCAAGATTCCGCGAATCGTTTTGGCATGGCCATAGATTTGGACGTCTGTGATGGTTGTGGCAAGTGCATTCTAGCGTGCAATATGGAAAACAACGTTCCGCTTGTGACCGAAGATGAGGCCGCGAAGAATCGCTTTATGCATTGGATTCAAATTTGCGGTGGAGTTCCGTTTATGTGCGCGCATTGCGGAGATGCTCCCTGTGAAAAGGTTTGCCCGACGGGGGCTGCAAACCACACGCCCGATGGCCTAAGTGCCATGATGTACAAGCGCTGCACCGGTAGTCGCTTTTGCGGGGCCAACTGCCCGCTTCATGCGCGAAAGTTCAACTTTAACGATGCTCAGGCTTTGGGGCTTGCCCGCAAGTTCAATGACGAGGTCCCGCAACGCGGTAAGGGCGTAATGGAAAAGTGTTCCATGTGCTTACAGCGATTGCAAAATGACCGTCTTAGATTCAAAACGGAAGTGGGGGTCGCCAAGGCGGCCGGTGTCCCTGTGCTTGGAAGCGGCGAGTGGCGTGGCCGAGGGGTTCAAACGGCTTGTTCCGAGGCTTGCTCAAAGCATGCCATAATTTTTGGAAACTGGCTAGATGAAAATAGTGAACTTGTAAAGGTCGCTTCGCGTCGTGAACTTTACGCACCATCTGTGGTGGCTGGGCTTGATCCGTCTGTGGTTTATATGCGAGGGCGTCGCTAGTGTTTCGCCTGCTGATGTACATAGGTTTGGCTTTTCTTGTACCGGGGCTTGCTGCGGTCGGTTTTGCTGTGTACGAAGGCCCCGTGTCGTGGGGGGTAGATGCGGTCACTTTTTGGGGTGTTCCCGTTAGCTTGTTTGTGTTCTGGATTGGCCTCGCTCATGCCGGGACGCTCTTGTCGGCCATATTCCTTGCGCTAAACGTGAGCATGGACCGCCGTACGGCCTTGCTTGCGGAACTTTCGACTTTGGTTTGCTTGATTATTGCTGCTATTTACCCTCTTATCCACTTGGGCGTTATTGGCAATTTCTACATGGTCGCCCCGCTTTTGGATGCTCGCGGGAATTTTGCGAATGTGCGCTCGCCTTTGGTTTGGGATTTTTGCTGTATTGCCGTGTATGGCCTGCTTTCGTTGTTGTTCTTTGTGCTGCACTTGATTGGCGGCGCAAAGTCGAACATGTTAGATGGCATTGTTAAAATTCGTAGGTCCATGGCGTGGCTCTTGTTCCCGCTGGTACTGTGGGTTCACACGATTGTGAGCCTTGATTTTGCAACGACTTTTGTACCGGAGTGGCGTGGCGCATTTTTCCCGGCGTACTTTATTGCGGGGGCCATTTTCTCGGGACTTGCGATGGTGAACTTGCTTTTGTGCGTAGAAAATTACCGCGTACGTTTACTCGAAAAGCTGATGCTTGTTGGAAGCTGGGTCCTTTGCGCTTTGTGGCTTTGGAATTTTTTGCTTAAGGGTGATTTTTGCGTGTCGGCTTTTGTGTTTGCCGGAGTTCTACCGCAATTCCTTTTGGTGGAGAATGTGCGCGAGTCCCGTATTTTACGCAGCATGGTTTGCTTTTCTATTTTGCTCGGCATGCTTTTGGAACGCATATTCCTGGTGGCCCCGACGCCGCAGGTGTCTGCGCTGGCGGGAATCTCCGATAGCTCCCGCTGGGTGGATTGGGGGCTGATTGCGTTTGGCGTAGGTTGCTTTATCCACTTGTTCTTTGCTGTTCGCAGGTGGCTTTCGAAGCCGATTGAAAACGATGAAATTTTGATGGGCGATGTGGATGAAGTTAAGGAGTCCGAGGAATCCGCCTCTGAAAGGAACGCTCGTGCCAAGTATTTCCCTCCGCTGACAACTCCTGAATACCGAGTGCTTCGCCTTCCTGTTTTGTTTGGAATTCTGGTCTCGTTATTGTTCTGTATTTGGACTGTAAGCAGTAATGCCGATAGTAATATTCAAGTCTCCTTGATTTCTGTAGTGCCTGTATTTTTCCCGATTGTGGTGCTTGTGGCGTCTGTGATTTTATGCGCTAAGCCGTTGTGGTACGTTTTTGAATCTAGGGCGCGGTGGTGTTTTGTTGGTGTGTGCGTTTTGCTCGCCGGTTTGTTTGGCGCGTTTTATGCGGGCGGTTCTTCGATGCCAGCTGCAAGCGAGTCCCGCGAAACTCGTGCGGAGCACGCCGAAGATATGAATTCGTATGCCCGAACGATAATGATTTGGAATTCCCGTTGTTCTGCATGCCATGGCGTTGACGGAAAATTCAATGAAAAGTTTATTCGCGAATTTTATCCGGTCCCGCAAAAGCTTACTCAGCAGCGACTTGACTCGTTGGGCCTGGATTCATTGGTGAAGGTTGTGCTGAAGGGCCGCGTGAACATGAACCCGTATGGAGATCGCCTGAGTGAAGATGACGCCCGCGCTTTGGTTCGTTACATGCGTTCCATTGCACCAATAGATTCCGTCGTTATTGAGGATTCCTTGGCTACGGATTCGATTCCGGTGGAGGTCGTGCCATGACGCCGTTAATTCATGCGCTAGCTTGCCTCTTGGTTCTTGGACTCGCCAGTTTCTTGTGGCGTGGTAAAATCACTCTTTTAAAAGAATCGCTTTTGATTCTTGCGTTCTTTCTCCTTTCGGTACTTTTTACAATCCTCGCGGGTGATTTGCGTGACCCGAATATGGAACTGTATCCGTTCCGTATGCTGGCTCTGTGCCTTTGCTTTTCGGCGACGACGCTCCATTCAAAACGCCGCCGTTATTTGGTACTTGCCCAGGTCTTTTGGCTGTGGGTGGAATTGTTTGGGTCGCTCGCTTTGTTCTACCGCGGGTTTGATGTCCCGTGGCTTCGACTGGTTGCCATTGGTGGCATTGCGTTCGGGAGTAGCTTCCTTTCGCGCATCAATCGCGAAATGGAATTTTGCCTGATGGTCTTTTGGATTGCCGTCTGGACTTTCTTTTAACGGCGAACGCGCCTTTTACGGGTCGAGCAGTTCACCGCGGATGACTTCAACTTCGTTTCGGTTGACGAGGCTCACGATGTTCGTCGGGTTGATTTCGATGTTCCCGCAGTCCACCATCATATCGACGGAGTGCTGGAAGGTGTTCCAAAGTTCGTCCACATCGTAGATGTCTTCGTCGCTGAGCTTTGCCGCCGTGCTCAAAATGGGCTTGTCAAAATGCTGGAAAAGTTCCTTGAAAAACGGGTGCGTCGGCATGCGGATGCCTATTTCCGGACGCTTCACGTCGAGGCGGCGCGCAATGTGCGGGTCGGCGGGCAAAATGAAGGTGTACGGTCCCGGCACGCGCGGTTTCATGATGTTGAAGGCGAAATTGTCTACGCGGGCGTAATCGGTTGCTGCGCGGATGTCGGGGACAATCAAGGCCATAAAGAATTTTTTCATGGGCTTCTTGAGCGCATACAGTTTGTGGATTGCCTTTGGGGATTCGGCATTGCAGCCAATGGCGTAGCCGGATTCCGTGGGGTACAGAACCAAGGCGTCGTCTTCGAGGGCGGCGGCAGCCAATTTCACGATTCGCGGCTGCGGATTTTCAGGATGAACTTCAAAACGCATGGCTATAAGATATAAAAAAATGGTGACTTGGCAAGGATGTTGCCTGAATTACCACCGAGGTAACGTACTAGCGCCTTCGAACGCATTCTCGTAATGCACGAACTGCAGGGGATGTTCGTAGACCTTGACGGCGAGCACGTCGAAACGGCTTTTCTGGTCTAGGTTGTGCACCTTGCTGTAGAGGTAGTGGTAGGCGGTTTTCCAAATTTTCATCTGCTTTGTGGCGTTCACGCGGGCCGCCGGGTTCCCGGTGCCGTTCTTCCAGACGGATTTCACTTCCACAAAGACCATGGTGTCGTTGTCCATTGCGACGATGTCGAGTTCCCCGCCGCGAAAAGCGTAATTTCTGTCTAATACCTGATATCCCTTTCGCGTTAGGTATGCGGCCGCATGCGTTTCGATGAAGTTTCCCTTGAACTTGTTTTGACTTTTGCCTTGTTTGAAATTTTGTGTTCTTTGCATTTGTTCTCCGAAAAAAAAGAACACACGGCGTTTGCCGTATGTTCTAATAAAAAATGTTAAAATTTTAGAGTTTGTCTATAGTTCCATTCCTAACAAACGAATTTCCGAAATGGCGAAATCCTTGTTTTCGGCTTCGTAAACATCTTCTAGGTAAATTTTGATTTCGGTGGTTTCCATGGCTTGCAAGGTGGGGTATTGCATGCCTTTGATGTTTTCGAGCTTGACTCTTTGTTTAAAGCCGTCCTTGGTTTCGAGAGTTAAAGTTTTTGGCTTTGGGAAAATGCGGAATCGGTCGCCAAAAGTGTCGTCTACGGATTTTTGGTAGCCAATGGCGAAACCGATGTTTGTGACGAGGGTATTCTTTTCAAAGAATAGCGTGAGTACGGGGTTCTGCGGCTTGGCTGGCATAGCGGTAAGCCATGCGGTTTTCAAATCGCCGTCGGTCAGATTTTTAATGGGGTAGCCGTCGGTTTCTTCGACTTCTATGGCGTTCTTTTCGAAGTTGCCCAGGGCTTCGCTCCATTCGATTTCTCGAACTGTACTTTGCGGCTTGTGCGTGAGCATAAGCAAAATTAAAAGCAGAATGAGTAGCGGGAATAGCGAAATGGCTAGCGCAGTGAGCCTACGGCGAATGATGCGTACGTGCGAGGGTAGCTTGTTTGCGACTTCGGCGATGGATTCCGTTCCGTGACGGAGAAGGGAATGGCGCTTGCCGGTGAGTCGCGGACCGCCATGGGTTTCTCTTTGCGGAAAAACCTGGTCGCAGGCATCCAAAAATTCCTGCATGTCGTGGAAGCGTTCGTTGAGTTTCTTTTTGAGGCACTTGAGAATGAGCTCTGAGAGGCCTGCTGGCATGTCGGGACGGAACTGCTTTGGGTTTGGAGGCGGTTCCTGAACATGCTTGAGGGCGATTTCTACGGGACGGTTGCCGTTAAAGGGGAGCCGACCGCAGGTCATCTCGTACAAGATGACGCCCATGCTGTAAATGTCGGATTGCAAAGTGACTTCATCGCCATGGCATTGTTCCGGACTCATGTATTCGGGAGTTCCCATGGTCATGCCGGTCTTGGTGAGGCGATCCTGTTCCATCTCGTGAATGTACGAAATGCCAAAATCCATTACGTACACGCGGTTGTCGCGGGTGAGCATAATGTTGGATGGCTTTACGTCTCGGTGTACAATGCCTTTGCTGTGGGCGTAAAGGAGTCCGCGTGCAATTTGGCGGATGATAACTTCAATGGCTTCAAACGGAAGCTTGCTTCTCTTTTGCAAAACGCCAGAGAGCGTGTACCCTTGTACGTAGGTCATGGCAATGAACAGTTGGTTGTTTTGCATTCCAAAGTCAAAGACATGGACTATGTTTTGGTGGTCTAGCTCCTTCATGGCTTGGGCTTCCAGATAGAATCTCTGGATGGCCTCTTCATCGGCGGAGGCGTCCAAAATTTTGAAAGCCACCTCGCGCTTGAGCTTCTTGTCGAGGGCCTTGTAAACGTTGCCCATGCCACCTTTGCCCAAAGTTCCAATTAAGTCATAGTTTTCGTTGAATGGGCGCGGGAATGTGTCTACTTGAACTGTCATTTTGCTTTTTTGGATCGATAGAGAATTATTGCAGTAATAATATAAAAACCTAAAGCGAGGGCAAGGGCCGAGGGCTTGTTATAGGTGTCGTCAGAACGCTCTAAAAACAGGTTGAGCAACGAACTTTGGTTATAGCGCGACCAAATGATGGTTGAAAGGGCCTTGCCAATGGCTTGCATTTGGTCAAGAGGTACGAGGGCCCCGGCTAAAGCGACCTGCGGTATAATGAGTAGGGGGAGGTAGGCGTTAGCTTGTCCTGCGTTTTTGCTTAAGGAACTGACTAAAAGACCTGTACAAACTGCCGGTAAAACGGTGCTAGCGAATACGGCGCAAAGCGTTGCGATGTCCGGGTGAATAGAAAGACTAAAGGCGATAAAAGCGAATACAATGGAGGTCTGCAAAAAGGCTGCAATAGAGGGCAGTAGTACTTTGCCAAAGAGTATGGGCGTAATGCTTTGGCCTTTGCGGAATTCGTTTCGGAAAATGTCTTTTTCTTGAACAACTTCTCGAATGGAAAGCGATAGGGCGAACCAGTTCGCGCAAAGAATCAAGGCGAAAGCGACGGTCCACAGGGAACTTTGGGAACTGAAAATTTGCGAGAACAAAAAGCCGATAATGATGGGCTGCAAAAAGAGGGAAGTTGCTTTGCCTTTGTCGCGGAACCACTGTTTGAGGGTGATTCCCATGCTGTAAAAAAAGCTGGGCTTGCGATGGACCTTTGGGAATACCACTTGTGAATATTCCTTATTGGCGTTAAACTGAGTCGCCTCGCCCGATTCCTTCCAGCGGGTAACGGTGGCGTCATCGAGCCCAGAAAGCAAGGCTTCGGGGTCTGTCGTTTTAAAATAGCGGTAAGCGCCCTGCGGGCTTCCGTAAAAGCATTGGTGGCCTTTATGAAGTACAAGGACTTTATTTGCGATTTTAAGCGCTTCGTAACTGTGGGTGGTGAGAATCACCGTGTGCCCAAGGAAAGCGAGCTGCTTTAAGTGGGTGCAGAGAATCTTGGAGTTGTATGGGTCGAGCCCGCTGAGCGGTTCATCCAAGATGATGAGGCCTGGGCTTCCCATGAGTTCTTGCGCGAGGGCGGTTCGGCGGAGTTCGCCGCCGCTGAGCGTGGATATGCGGTGGTCCTTGCGCTCGCTCAGCCCGAAAAGTTCCGTGAACTTTTCGAACCGCTCGGTCGCGGTGGCGGCGAACACCGTGCGGTCCATCGAAATGCGTGCCCCATGTAGAATAGTTTCCTGTACCGTCAGGTCCTTGCGTAACGCCGGGTCTTGCGCCAAAAAAGCGATGCGCTCGCGAATTTCTTTTTTGCGGTAATCGAGCCCGCCAATAAAAACGTCACTGTTCTGGTTCTTGGTATGCAAACCTTCGAGTAAACGCAAAAGCGTTGATTTGCCTTGGCCTGAACGTCCTATGATGGCTAGAATTTCTCCTGCGGGGAGCTCGAAGTTCACGTCTTGCAGTAAACGTTTTTTGCCGGCGTAAACATCCAGGTTCTTGACGCTCACGTCAAAGCCTGCGAGAATCTTGGAGACGAGTAGACTTCCTTCGCGGAAGGTGACTTCGGTTTCGTCGATGCGGGCGGTTTCTCCATTCTGCAAATAGATTCGCTTATCGCATTGAATTTCTGCATATTCTGCACCGTCTCCGGCGCTTGTGAGTCTCGCCTTTATCGCCCCGACATCGGTCCAATCCTTGCCAAGGCCAAAGGTGTCCACTTCCTGGTTCTGGTCTAAAATCAATAGCGAGAGCTCGTCCGCATTGAGGGTCACGCGCAGTCTGCGAACTCCAATCACAATGATGTCGCCGTCATTCAGTTTTTTCTCAACGATATCTTCGTCGTTTATTTTGGTGACGCTGTTGCTTGTGAGGCTTTTTAAAATCCAGCCAGCCTCTTTCTTTTCGAGAATGGCGTGGTCTCTAGACACAAACACGTCATTAAAACGAAGGTCGCAGTTTTCCCTTCGTCCAATGGTAAATGGCTTGCTTGCGTCTGGAGTTATTAAATGGAACATCTTAAATCAGCTTATTCAAGCCCCTTTCAAATCGGTCGCAGGCCTTTTGCAGCATATCATCGCTCGCTGCATACGAGAATCGAACGCAGGTGTCGTCGCCAAAGGCTGCTCCCGGGACAATGGCTAGCCCTTCGCTTTCGAGCAGGTATTGACAAAGCTCGACGGACCCATTGATGGTTTTTCCGTCGGGTGTCTTTTTCCCGTAAAAATCGTTGACCGGAGCGAACAGGTAAAAGGCTCCATCGGGGGCCTTAGCCGGGGTCTTTAGAATCCTGGCGGTGCGTTCCAACATGTAGTTGCGGCGCTTGAGGAAGGCTGCCCGCATTTTTTCTACTTCGGACATTCCCATGCCCAGCGCGCCGAGGGCTGCGTATTGCGCCACATTACTCGGGTGGTGTGTTGCCTGCCCCTGGATTTTGCCGATGATTTTCGCAATGCTTTCGGGTGCTGCGTCGTAACCGATTCTCCAACCCGTCATGCAATGCGATTTCGAAAAACCATTCACCACAATGGTGCGTTCTTCCATGCCTTCAAAAGCGGCGGCGCTTACGAATTCCTTGTTGTAAACAAAGTATTCGTAAACTTCGTCCGAGATACAATAGAGATCCTTTGCGATAATGACCTTGACAAGAGATGCCAGTTCTTCGCGACTATAAACGGAACCCGTCGGGTTGCAGGGATTGTTCAAAAGGATGGCTTTGGTGCGCTCCGTACAGGCGGCTTCCAACTGGTTTGCCGTAATCTTGAAATCATTTTCGCGAAGCCCCTGTATAAATATGGGCGATCCTCCTAACCACTTTACCAGTTCCGGATAAGTGACCCAGTAGGGGGCGGGAATAATGACTTCATCGCCTGGATTAATCAGGGCGGCAAGCGCGTTAAACACGGCATGCTTTGCACCGCTCGTCATAATGATTTGCTCGGGCTTGTAATGAAGCCCGTTGTCGCGCAAAAGTTTTTCACAAACGGCTTTGCGCACCTCTAGAATTCCAACGGGTGCCGTGTAGCGCGTTTTGCCTTCGTTAATGGCTTTACAGGCGGCAGTACGAATGGGCTCCGGCGTGGCAAAGTCTGGTTCGCCCGCGCCAAGGCTTACCACGTCTTTGCCTTCGGCAATCATTTGCTTGGCGAGTGTATCTATGGCGACAGTGAGCGAGGCTGCAATATTTTGTGTTCTGTTAGAAAGAGGACGAGTCATTTTTCTTTGTTGTGCTTGTGCAAACGATAATTGTCCAAGGAACCGGCAATTAACGGGAAAATGAAAAATTGTGAAATGGAAATGCAAATTAAGCCGAGTAAGCAGAGTTGACCAATGCTTTTGAGTCCCGGGTGTGACGATATGAGCAATCCGTAGGTGCCGATGAGGGCTGCGGCTTGGCTAATGGCGACCGAGAAAAACTTGTGCTGCAATACATTGAGGGCGACCCCATCTTGCTTTTCGTAGTAGGCGGTCCACAGCTGCAGAGAGCCATCGACGCTAAAGCCGAACAGAACTGCAAAGGCGAGCGAACTGAATGCGGACAATTCAATATTGAATATGTGTAAAAGGAATACGAGCCATCCCATGGCAAAAATGGACGGGAGTAGCGTAAAGATGGCCCTGCTAAAGCGATTGTAGTAGAGCAGCAAAAAGAACCAAATCAAAAGGAATCCAACGATAAGGGACTTGTCGATATTCTTGAGTATGAGGTCAAGGAAGGTGGCCCTCAAAACGGGAGTTCCTGCTACTTTGTATGTTCCGTTTTCAAAACCGTTTAACTCTTTGAGGTCCTTTTTAAGACGACGACATTCAATGCCGTTATCTGGGTTGATTTTGCTGAAAATAAAGGCGAATACACCTGCGTTTCCCTGGTTGTCGCTGAATTTTGGTTTCAGGTTGTCGGGCGTGTCATCTTCTTCGGAATCGATGCGGAAAAGTGATTCTTCGATTTGCGTTACAATGCGTAAATTGGCGGTGTCCAAATTCTTCAAAAAATCTCGGGTAAAAATGCTCTTGATTTCTTCAAGAAGTTCTTTTTTGGCAATCTGGTTCTTAGGTGAAAACTGGGCCAACGTATAAATGCGGTCCAGATGGGTGAGCTTTCCGTTCTTCTTGAGATCCTTGAAGTTCTCGAAAAGTTCATCACCTGCAGCCTGATTGGGTAACTTGACAATAATCGGGTCATATTGCGGAAATCCCGTTTGGGCTAGTAGACTGTCGGCGGTATTGTGCTTGTGCGAAATTTCCATTTGCTCGAAGTCGTAAAAGAACTTCATGTGGAAGCTTCCGTACACAAGGCCAATCAAGCTAATGGCAGAAACGACTGCAATAAATATTTTGTAGAATTTGTAAGAGAGAAGCGAGAAGTTGTATTCTCGTTGAAAGCGAAATCCGTTGACCGCAAAGGGCTTGTTGCGTTGAAGAACCTGCAAAAGAGAGGTGGTGAGCAGAATGGTGAGACCCCAGTTTAACAGGCTGCCGATGGCTCCGAGAATGCCTAGTTCCTGGAGCCCTGTCACGGGGACTAGCAAAAGGGTGGCGAAAATGCCAGACATAATGCACGCGCTTACTGCTGTAGACGGTCCAATGCCGAGAACGGCGCTCTCGGTACTCAACTGCGGTCCAAGATTGTTGTTACGTTCGATAAAGTAGCGATTTAAAACGTGTGTGATAATTTGACAGGCTTGTCCTGGCAGGAACAAAGCGAGCAAAAGGGTGAATAGATTAATGCGACCGTAAATGATTCCGGCGAGGGCAAGCGTGTAAAGAACGGGAAGGCCTGCAGGCAAGGCCGATACGAGAATGAGTTGCGGTTGTCTGTAAAAATGGATGATGAATAAAAGCAGAATAAAGAGTGCCGTCATTTTCCCGGCGAATTTCGCCTCGGGTAGGAGCGTCCTTCCCGTAAGGATTGTGTCGTAGAGCTTGCCGGTAAAGTAAACTTCAATGCCCTTGTCTTTTTCAAAAAAGTTTTGAACGTCGGCAAGTAATGCTCTGGCAGATTTCAAGTCAGATAGAGAGTTTTTGGGGTAAATGTCAATGACTCGAATTGTCCCGTCTTGATTGGCGTGGCTGCGCGAGAGAATGCTGAAGTATTTTTCTTCAATGTCCAAAAGGCTGAACTTGCTCTTGCCGTTTAATGCCTGGTTGGATGAATCCGTTTGATTGGCGATGTCGACGAATAGCGGGTTGTTTTCCATAATGACTTTCCGTTTGAAAGCCATCAGTCGGTCGTATATAGTGTCGAGGTCTTCGTTTTCGATGTAGAGCAGGCTGTGTTGCTTGTAAAAGTCAATGTCGGTTTCGTATTCTACAAAGTGGACAAGCGGGTTGTCTTGTAAATACTGGCTTAGTTGTTTTGCCTCTTTGTAGTTTGCCGCACTATCGGGTGAATGCAAAATTACGGTAAGGCTTCCGAGCCCTCCAAACGACTTTTCTATTTCGTGGTAATCCAGGCTCTTGCTGTTTTGGAGCGAAATAGTGTCTTGCAGTTGTAGTTCCCACCGGAGTTGGCTAATGGGGTATATGCAAAAGACGGCAAGCGATAGGCTTGTCACCAAAATAGCTAACGGGTAGCGCGCCATTTTTTTTACGATTCTTGTCGCTATCGAAAACATCACTGATAATATAATAATAAGCCACCTTATTTTTCCAATGTGACTTTACGAATGTTGATTAAATTGTAAATTAGCCTCATAAAGCAATAAAGTATGAATTGGATTGTAAGAATTGTTCTGGTGCTCCTGCTTTCGTCTTCGGTGTTATTTGCCGAGGAGGTTCAAAAGGATTCTTTGCAGACCGCGGAAAATTCTCAGAAAACCGTAGAACCGGAATCCGTGCATGACACGCCTATGTCGTGGCGCGATTATGTTGCTTGGCCCTTTATTCATATTTTACAGCCGATATTTGGCATCGCGGTCTACCCGATTGCTCAACCGATTCATTATGCTTTTGATAATGGCGTTATTGATAAATCCGTAGACCTAATTACCTTTGGCAAAGAGAAGAACATATTGCTTTACCCGACCATGAACCTAAAGCCGGGTTCGTCTACCATGCTTGGTTTTTCGTACCGTCATCGTAGTATGTTGCTTGACAGAGATTACTTTGTTTTGGAACCTCAGTATTTTGCGAATGGCGATATTTATGTATCTCTTCGTTACGCCAAGCAGAATTTGTTTGGATTGCCTCTTTATGCAGCGTTCCGTTACCAGCAAGATTGGAACCGTGACGCCTTTTTTGTGATTCCAGGTACAAAGGAACAGTTTACGCAGCCGGATTCCACTGTGCAATTCAACTGGCGCTTGAGTACGCCGTTAACTAAAGATGGGCATTGGAATATCGAGGGCTCGGCGACGGTCATGTATAATAACGTAGGCCTTCCCGATAATATGTCCGATAGCGTATTGTTGGATTCCTCGTACTGGGTTGAAGCCAGGGGCCTTTATCAAAAGAAGTTTCTCTTCCCGTTTGAACTTTCGCTTACGTTTGATAACCTGGACTTTGCTTACGCACCTTCCAAAGGTTCCCGATTTAATGCACGTGTCGGTTATGTGCATGTACAGCGTTATCGTGGCATGAATTTTGATGAGTTTAACCTTACGGGAGTTCACCATCGGGCGAATTTCGGCGATGATGGCGGGAATCACGATTATATGGGTACGTCCATCATGTTCCAGCATTACTTTTATTTAGGACGTAAGTCGTCTTCGTTTATTATGAGTAATGCGGAGGCTCGCAAAAACAGGAAATTCTATTTGGACTTTAATTGGGACGAGGCATTGCGTGTTTGGCACCCCGATAACGTGGTGAACACGCTGTTTGAACGACGCGTTTTGGCAGTGCAGTTTAGAATGGAAAGCACCTGGGAAATGGAAAAAGGGGAGTCTCCCTTTAATGCCGTCCAGGTAGTAAGCGGTAGATATCCTCTGCGTGGTTATGGTAACGTGTTTGGCGATTATCATGTTATGGGCCTGAGCATGGAATATCGCTGGCCAATTGATAAGTATGTGGACGGAGTCGTTTTTGATGAATATGCCATGCACACTACAGAGTTTGACGAATGGTCCTTTGACAAGTATTATAACTCGTGGGGCTTTGGTGTGCGTGTTCGCAAACCCGATATGTTCTGGTTCCGTGTGCAGTTCGGTTTCCACGGCTTACATGGCGTGAACCTTGTGCTGACGATTGCGCCTGAATTCCGATAAAAAACTAGGCGTTGCTTGAACGCCTAAATTTCCTAGAATAATTCTATTTGGTCGCTTGTGCCGCCGGCGTAGTTCCTCGGAATTTCCTTGTGGAACATGCGGTAGGCGTTTTGTGTGGCGATCCGGCCGCGGGGAGTGCGACTCAAAAGTCCTTTGCGAATTAAATAGGGCTCGTAGACTTCTTCGAGGGTATCGGGTTCTTCGCCCAATGCGGCACTGATGGTGCCGAGCCCGACGGGGCCGCCGTCGAATTTGTCTATCATCATTCCCAAAATTTTGCGGTCCATCGGGTCGAGGCCTTCGCTGTCGATGCCCAGCATGTCGAGCGTTTTGCTTGCGGCTTGAACGTCTATGACCCCGGTTCCGCGTACTTGCGCCACATCCCTGCAACGACGTAGCACGCGGTTCGCCACGCGTGGCGTACCGCGGCAGCGGCCTCCAAGGACCTTTGCCGCGTCTTCCGTCAGTTCAATTCCTAAAATTTTGGCGCTCCTCATCAAAATCTTCACGATGTCTTCTTCGTCGTACAGCTCCAGGCGGTACTGCAGGCCAAAGCGGTCGCGCAAAGGTCCCGTCAGGAGGCCGCTGCGGGTTGTGGCGCCGACGAGCGTGAAATGCTTTAGCGGGAGGTTCACGCTTCTCGCCGCCGGGCCCGAGTCAAGCATGATGTCGAGCCTGAAATCTTCCATGGCGGGGTAGAGGTATTCTTCTACAACGCGGTTCAAACGGTGAATTTCGTCAATGAACAGAACGTCATTCTCCTGCAAACTCGTGAGTAGCCCCGCAAGGTCGCTGGCCTTCTCTAGCACGGGCCCGCTCGTAATATGGATGTTGACGCCCATCTCTTTGGCTATAATGCCCGCAAGAGTCGTTTTGCCAAGTCCGGGAGGCCCCGCAAAAAGACAGTGGTCAAGCGCATCGCCGCGGTGCTTCGCCGCTTCGATTGCAATGGAAAGGCTCTCCTTGATGTCCTTTTGGCCCGTGAATTCGGCGAGACTTGGCGGCCGCAAGTTTCTGTCGGTATCGCTATCGTCGAAGGAAGTCTTTTGCGGAGATATAATGCGCTGTTCGTCCATATTGAATGACTGTGTTAAAAAGTGAATTGGTTTCCTGGTTCGTTCACCATTTTTTGCGAAGCCGTATTAAAGGTACTTTAATGCCTCGGGAATTAGGGTTGCCGCGTCGGCGGAATCTCCCAAAACTTCGACTGCCTTCACGACAGCCTTTTCGGCAGCCGGGTCCTTGACTCCCAAGGTATGCAGGGCGAGTACGGCTTCGAGCTTGGCGCCGGTCAAGGCTCCCATGGAGGTAATTCCGCTGCCTTCTACGTCACCAAGAGACTGTAACATGGTGGCTGCCTTGTCTTTCAAGGTGAGCGTCATCTGTTCGCAGGTCTTTTTGCCGAGTCCCTTGATTTTGCTTAGCGCGGTCTTGTTGTCGCTTGCAAGCATGTTCAAAAGGTCGGCGGGGGATACTCCGCTCAAAATGCGCTGGGCGAGTTTTGGTCCAACGCCGTTCACGTCCAGAAGCATCAGGAACAGGTTCTTTTCGGTGGTATCGGCGAATCCGAATAGCGTCATGGAGTCTTCGCGGACCACGAGATTCGTATGCAGAGTGACTTCGACGCCCGTTTCGGGCAATTTGCCTGCCGTATAGGCCGAAATGTTGATGCCGTAACCCACGCCACCGCACTCCACGACCACGAAGGTCGGCGTCTTCTCTACCAAAATACCGCGAATTCGTTCAATCATAAGAACTCCGTCATAAGAAACATGTCGTGCACTCTTGTGCTACTGCACAAATATACACTTTTATTTGCTCTTGCGCAACCCAAAAATGTTTTTATTGTAAAAAAAATCCCGGGCGTTTAACCCGGGTCGTGTTTTTTTTAGGCATTCCCGCAAAAAATTAGAATCCGAGACTTGCCTGGACCATATAAATGCGTTCCTCGTCTTGGCCAGTATAGTAACCGAGTTCTTCGGACCAAGTGGCGAATTCCAGGGTGATGAAGCGGAGCAATTCGAGTCCAACACCGGCAGACGGGTAACCGCCCTTGAAGCCTCCCGAAAGTCTAAGGGAGAGGGCTCGGATTTCGTTATTGAGGCCAGGCCAGGCGAGCAATGTCTGTTCCACTTCCATACCAAAGTTCATATGGGAGAACGGCTTGTAATTCCTTTCGCTAAAAAAGGCGTTGGCGTAGTCAAAGGCCACGTTAAACTTGCGGGCGTAGGCTGTGTTTCTATTAAAGAATTTTGGGCTGTAGTTTACGCCAACGGAAAAGTTCGGTGTAATCTTGTCTCCGGCGAGTTCCTTAAAGTAAATGTCGTTGAGCGAGGCGCCAAGGCGCACTTCTCTGGTCAGTTGGTACAATACGCCAAGGTCCATGCCAAACGAGATGGTGCTCCCGTTGAAAACGTCATCGGTGATATCGTGGTAGCGGTCTTCAAGGGTGTCTTTTACTGCATTGTAGTTCATTACGTCAACAGTGATCATTCTGACTTTTTCACGCTTGGCTGCCTTTAAACCTGCACCGACAGAAATATTGTCTGTAATGGAAAAGCCGCCACCGGCTTGGACAACCCCGTCAATGACAAGCGTGTCGACAACAAGGAACGGAAGAATTACGCCACCGTCAAGATACGGATTGATCGTTCCGTCGAACCAGATCGCTCCGCCAAACCCGTGGAAGGCGAGTTCAGCGTCAAGTTTGAGTTTCATGGACAGGTATTTGTGGTCGTAGCTGTTGATTTTATGGACAAGTTCGGGGTGCGAAGACAAGGAGTCCATCAATACGGCGTTGGTGGTGAGCCCGTTGGCTACGGCTGCGTCGCGGGCGTTGTTGTACATGTCTTGTAAGTCTTTTGCGAGATCGTAAGTCGAGAAGTACGTCTCGAATGGACCTGCGCCGCCTACGCTTATACGGGCGTCAATGTAATTGCGCGGGTAGTAACCTTGCTCGGGACGTTTTTCAAAGTTTCCCAAACGGTTGATTTGACTTAATCCGGCGTAGTTGTAATAGATGGCGTCTTTGTCGTCAACGACGGCCACATGGGCGTTGCCCATGGATTCCGCACGCAAGGAATGGTGCGTTGGGGCTTTGGCGGCAAATGTGGCGACCGCTGCAAAAAGGATAATGGAAGAAATAAAGTATCTCATGATTATTTCCTCCTGTTTAGCCACTGCTGGAAGGCGTTTTCATCGTAGTTCACCCAGCACCCGCCAATGTACTTTTTGCGATATTCCAGATTGTATTTGCCGTTCAAGTCTGCCGCAACAGCGTGCTTGACTGCGAGGTATTCATCAAAAGGTAGGTTCTGCGGATTATACACGAGTTTCTTGGCGAACTTGAGTAGGTGGTTCCCTGTGGGGTGGAGGCCATTTGCGTTTGATAGTCTTTTGTCGTAATCTGCGTAAACGAATTCCCATTCTTCATCGTCAGCGAATAGGCCGTTTTTGTCAATGTCAATGGTCATGTATTTTTCGTTCGGAGAAGCAGACGTGACAATCATCAGGTCCCTAACGTTTTTTTTGCCCTTAAGCATATTCTTTGCGGCACGAGTCGCGTCGTGAATGATTTTGGGAGTGTTGTCGCGAAGGTCTTCGTCGATTTCGCCATCGCCGTCGTTGTCTTCGCCGTCGTAGATTTCTTCGTCAATGCAACCGTCTCCATCGTCGTCGGAGGCGTCGCTGTAACCCATTTGCGAAATGACGGCGTCCAAGGCCCTTTCTCTGGAGGAGGAGTCACCGAGGTTGCCTGTAGAGTACGACATTGCACCGCAAAGGGTTCCGACTGCCTCTCCCTGTTTGTCCTTGGCAATCCAGTCAAAGTTCTGGATGTACTGGTCTGCGACGGTTGCCATGGATTGCGGATTGTCTTCGCAGGTCTTAAAAATGCTGTGGAACGCTTCAAGAGTTCCCTCGGTATTGCCCTTAAGGGAGTTGAGGACTATGTTCATGTCGCAATCGGATGCGTTCCCGTTGAGGACACCTTTGCAGGTTCCTAGGGCGTTGGTTGTTTTGCGCAAGATGAGGATTGTCTGCATCATTTCCAAAATCATGTAGCTGTTGGCGATGGTTTTGTAGGTGATAACTCCATCCAGTTTACCGGTGGTATCCTGGTAAATAAAGCGATTCAGGTAAAAGAGAACCGTGTCGATCCCGACCTGGTATTTAAAGGCGATTTCGTCGGTCATATTGGCAATCGGGAGGGTTTTATCTTGGCCGATGTTTATGTATTTCAAAATTTCAAAAATATTGATGTCCTGCAGATTCAGCTTGGCTTTGGCGAGCCCATACCATGCTTCGGAGTGGCTGGAATCGGCGTGAATGGCGCGCTTAAAGTATTCGGCGGCTTCGGCGTACTTGTTGTCGCGGAACTTGATGTACCCTTCGTAGGTGAGGGCGTCGGCGTCATCTGGGGCAACGTTGACGGATTCCGTGGGGTTAAAGATGTTGCAACCGACAATTCCCAAAACGAGAATTGCGCATGCGATTAACCATATGTTAATTTTCAGTTTCATGATCGGCCCGATTTCCGAAAAAAGGGAAAAAGACATTTTAAAGATAATATTATTGTAACAAAAAAGTTTCTTTATGTTTAATTTGTTTCTTTTTAAGCACTTTTATTGTATCTATATTTGCATTAATGGAACTATACCGCGATTATTTCCCGACAAGGGCGTACAAAATAGCCGAAATGAAGATGGCTGTGTTGCTTGGAGCCGAACGAGACCGTTTGGATTCCTTGGCGCAATCTCTTGGACGGGAGTACGCCATAGGGCCCGATAACCTGCGGGAACAGATTCCTCAAATTTTAAGTTTTACCAAAGCCTATCACGAGGCCTACGCTGCATACTTGAAGGCGGTTTTGCCTCAACAGCCGCGCCCAATCCAGTGCAGACCGGCCTGTGGCAACTGCTGCCACCATTATCCGATGTCGGTGGAACCCTACGAGCTTCTGTACTTGTACAGCGAACTCCGCAAGCGGGATGACTTGATGGAAGTGATGGAGGCGTGCCAGATGCGTGCTGGCATGTTTGATCGTCTGTTCGCCAAGCGGATGGAAACGTGTGCTTCCGAAGATGAGGCCGAAGACAAGGCGCTTCACGATTATTTTGCCGAATGGCGTTCGTGTCCGTTTTCCAATAGGGTGGGGGACTGCATGGTTTACCCGTTTAGGCCGGTCTCTTGTCGTATGTACTTTAGTGAAACAGACCCAAAATATTGTACACCCGAGCATTTGCAGACCGAGAAGAACGACAGCTATATTGTATATTTGCCCGATAATATCGAAGAGGCTATTTACGGAATTTCGGAACACTATGCGGGGCTTGAATTGCCCGAAAGCTATTTTGGTGGACTTTTGGCGGTAAACGCTTACGAAGGGGTGCTTGGTTAATGGCTAACGATCAAAAGGAATTGTTTGGTCAGCTGGATCTTTTCGGGGATTACCCGGAAGAGCCCAAAGTGCCCGCAGTGCAGGCGGCTTCGCCCGATTGTTCGGCAAATGGGCTTGTGAACTTCAAGTACAACCCGCTTTTAAAAAAGAGCATCCGGTGCAAGGGCGGCGTACTATTCGGGCACCCCGAGGTCATGCTGCCCGCATATATGAGGGCGCCCGAATTTTCCGCGGCGCGCGAGCTTGCCGCGGAATGGGCGGAACACGCCGTACGCCGCAAGACCGCGAAGAACAAGGCTGTGGTCAAGGATTTGGTGACGCGCTTCTGGGCTGTTGTGGACCAGGTCCTGGTGGATCGCGGTGAAAAACCTTTGGAAAGCCGCGGACGCATTCCGCCGATTCGCCCCAGGGGCAAATATCACGACCTGAACGACATTTTGGCAGCTGTTAACGAGACATATTTTGATGGAACCCTTACTTGCCGCATTACGTGGAGTAACCGCGTTGGCGGTCTTAGCTACCATTCCATGCGCAAGGATCCCATTACGGGCGAGGACTTCCACCTGATTAGCATCAGCCGCGGTTACGATGCGGCAAACTGCCCCAAGTTTGCAGTGGCGGGAGTGGTGTACCACGAGTGCCTGCATATCGTGATTCCTGTGGAAGAACGCAATGGTCGCCGTGTGGTGCATGGTCGCGTGTTCCGCCAACGCGAACGCCGCTATATCTTTTTTGACGAATGGATGAAATGGCACAAGGAAGTGCTCCCCAAGAACATCCGTGCGTTAATTAAACACAAGGAACTTTAATTTTTTTTGAGGGGGACTGTTTACAGACAAAATGATATTCCAAGTTGGAATAGTATTCCTGCGTTTGTAAAAAAATGTTTTTTTTCAGATTTTTCAAAAAAACAGACTAAATTTTTAATGCCTGCCGTTTATATGTATTGTACGCATTTTTGCGGTTTTTTGATTTATATGTGTGGTTGATCAAAATTCGAGGCTTATATGTCTTCTATTCCTTTATATTGGCTGATTGTTCCCGTAGCTGCTCTTGTCGCTTTGGCTATGGCCTTATTCTTTTATAGAGCGATGAAGCGTGAACCCGATGGCAACGAAAAAATGCGTGCCATTGCCGGGTTTGTTCGTGAGGGTGCTTTTGCCTACCTTCGAAGGCAATACAAGACTGTTTCGATTGTATTTGCGGTTTTGTTCGTTATATTCGTGATTCTTGCCGTGCTCAAGATTCAGAACCCGTTTGTGCCGGTGGCTTTCCTCACGGGTGGTTTCTTTAGCGGTCTGTGCGGATTCCTCGGAATGAAAACCGCGACCTACGCGAGCTCCCGTACGGCGAATGGCGCTATTAGCAGCCTTAATCGCGGACTTGTGATTGCATTCCGCAGTGGTGCTGTGATGGGCCTCGTGGTGGTGGGCTTTGGCCTGATTGACATTTCGGCCTGGTTCTTGTTGCTTAACTACATTTACGATAACAACGTGTGGGGCTTTGGTGCCGACATTGCAAATAAACTAGCGCTTGGCGGCTGGACCGATTCGTTGGTGAATAACGAAGTCTGGGCGCACAGCAAAATGGTCGAAATTACAACGACCATGCTTACCTTTGGTATGGGCGCTTCCCTGCAGGCTCTGTTTGCCCGTGTGGGCGGCGGTATTTACACTAAGGCTGCCGACGTTGGGGCAGACCTCGTGGGTAAAGTTGAAGCGGGAATTCCCGAAGACGACCCGCGTAACCCGGCGACAATCGCCGATAATGTGGGCGATAACGTGGGCGACGTCGCCGGTATGGGCGCTGATCTCTATGAATCCTACTGCGGTTCCATTTTGGCGACTGCTGCTTTGGGCGCCGCTCTTCCGGGGGGCATTTCGTACGTGATTTCCCCGATGATTGTTGCGGCCATTGGCATTGTGCTTTCGCTCGTGGGCATTTTTATGGTGCGCACTAAGGAAGATGCGAACACCAAGACGCTTTTGCGTTCTTTGCTGACGGGGACGCTTGGCTCCTCGGTTCTCATTTTGATAGCCTTGCTTGTCCTTGTGAAAATCGGTTTCATTTCGCTTGGCATATTTGGTTCCGTTCTCTCGGGCCTTATCGCGGGCGTTCTCATTGGGCAGTTCACGGAGTACTACACTTCTGACGCTTACAAGCCGACCCAGGGAATTGCTGGCCAGGCAAAACTTGGGGCTGCGACGACGATCATCGATGGTATCTCCGTGGGTATGTTCTCGACGGGCCTTCCGGTAGTGACCATCGTGATTGGCATTATTGCCGCCTTCGGTTGTGCCGGAGGTTTCTCGGATATGTCGATGGGCTTGTACGGCGTAGGCTTTGCCGCCGTGGGCATGCTTTCGACCTTGGGCATCACCCTTGCGACCGATGCGTTCGGGCCTATTGCCGATAACGCCGGTGGTAATGCCGAAATGGCCGGCCTCGAAGAAAAGGTCCGCGCCCGCACCGATGAACTCGACATGCTCGGGAATACGACTGCCGCAACGGGTAAGGGCTTTGCCATTGGCTCTGCGGCCTTGACGGCTATGGCCCTTTTGGCAAGTTACGTTGAAGAAATCAAAATTTGGCTCGGCCGCCTTGCCGATAGCGCGGGCGGAGCCTACACGGCGGGGAAGGTGGCCTTTGTGAACCAGGCTTCCGACCTCGCTAATGCCATTGCCAATATTCCGGGCGCAAAGATTCTCGAAGATGGCGCTCGTGCCATTAGCGAGAACGGCGACCTTGTGGGTATGGTGGCCAATAAGGCGGGCATTGCCGACTTTATGCAAGTCTATAACTTGAACCTGATGAATCCCATGCTCCTTGGTGGGCTCTTTATCGGGTCCATGATGGCGTTTGTGTTCTGCGCTCTTACCATCAAGGCTGTGGGGCGCGCCGCTGCTGCCATGGTCGAGGAAGTGCGTCGCCAGTTCCGCGAAATTCCCGGCATCATGGAAGGTACCGGCACTCCGGAATACGGTCGTTGCGTGGAAATTTCTACCCGCGGCGCTCAAAAGGAAATGGTAATCCCGTCACTGCTCGCAGTTGTTGTGCCTGTGGTGGTGGGCCTCCTGATGGGTGTCGCTGGCGTGTTCGGCCTCCTTGCGGGTGGGCTTGCCTGCGGCTTTGCCTTGGCGACCATGCTCAACAATGCAGGTGGCGCCTGGGATAACGCCAAGAAGTTCATTGAAAAGGGTAATTATGGCGGTAAGCATTCCGACGCCCACAAGGCGGGTGTGGTTGGCGATACCGTTGGTGACCCGTTCAAGGATACCGCCGGTCCATCGCTCAATATCTTGATTAAGCTTATGACTATGGTGAGCGTTGTGTTTGCCGGTGTCATCGTGAAGTTCGGCGGTTTCCTCTTCTAAAGTCTAGTTTTTTTGGAATTTATTACTGAGATAGAAAATGTCCCGAGGGCAAACGCCCCCGGGACTTCTCTCTCTCTGATTGAACAGACTTTTTGTTACCTGATTTGAATCTTGGTTTGTGCTTGGAACTCGCCTTGGATAGCGCGAACTAAGTAAATCCCGGCTGGTAGATTTTGCATGTCGATGGCGTTGTAACCAGCGTTTAGCTGTAAAACCTTTTGTTGCTGTGCGTGCCCGAGCATATCGAAAACTTCAACGTGTGCGGTGCCATAGGCGGTGGTATTTAGCAAAATGGTATTCTTCATGGCCTTAAGCGAGAAAGCGCTTGGCTGTGTTGCTACGATAGCCTCAGTGTTGCTAGAGGTCGCCTCGTTAGAAATGGAGCTGCTCAGGTTTGTGCTTGAGGAACTTTCGGGCTCGTTTGCCTTGCATGCGGTGTATGTTTCCGGATTGCTGGAAAGGTATCCCTTGACAAGCTTTCCGGAGGTGGAGTATTCCAGGTGCGTCTTGTTGGAGTTGCCCGTGAACGCAGCCGTACCTTCGTTAATCTTGGAGGCGCTCCAGTTGGCCCAAGAGAGCTTGTGCTTGTTCATGTAATCTTGCCACTTGGAATTGCGGTTTTCGTCGGGGGTTCCCTTTCCGTCTGCTTTTGCTGTACCCCATTCGCTCATAAATACGGAGAGGCCCGCTTCCATTGCCTGGAGTCCCTTGGTGCCTTCGCAAGCGTCTTTTACGCCGTCGCCCCAGCCATAAGCTCCTTCCCAGCAGTGGCTGTTGGCGTAGTAATGCAATGCGTAGGCGATGTTGCCTTTGCTGTCGGTAACTTCGTTGCCAATGGCTTGTTGCGGGTTCTGGTCCCAGCTAGGGTTACCCACAATAATTAGGTTGTCTGAATATTGGCGGATTGCCGCTACAACCTGATTTGCGTAATCCTTGACTTGGTTCCAGTTGACATCGTTTTTGGGTTCATTGAATATTTCAAAGATGACGTGGTCGTAGGAACCCCATTTTTTTGCCATTTCTGAGAAAAAGGCTTTTGAAATTTCGGTTTGCTTGGTGGCCGTATGGGAATGCCAGTCTATGATGACGTAGATGTCGTTCTTGATGGCGGCTTCAACAACCCTGTTTACGAATTCCTTCTGCTTATCGGGGGCGAGTTCGTATCCCTGGTATTTGCCCTTGGTCCAGTCTTCTTTGGCCGACGCCATGGCGGCGCGAACAATCTGGATTTTCATGTCTTTTACCATCGTTGAGATGCCTTCGTCGGTCCAGAATTCAAGAGCTTCGTCGTTGAGGCTCCAGTAAAGGCTCATACCCTTGACTTGGACTTCGGCGCCGTCTTTTACGCCTTCGCAGCTACCATAAATTTGACCCTTGCCGCTTGAGTTTTTGCCGGCCATTAATTGGCCGAACTGGCTAACAGGGCCGATTCGCGTGGGGGTTATGTCGTCTGCAAATGATGGGACTGTTAACGAGGCTGCTAAAGCCAACGTCGTGATGAGTTTTTTTTTCATTTTTTGTTCTCCAAACAACCATTTTTCCTTAATCTATTTGTTTTTTTGGTAATGATGTCTAGTGAGAGAACAAATTGCGTTTACACTTGAAAACAACGAGATGATTATTGTATATTTTTTTTTGTATAATTGAAAATGAATTTAAAAAAAGGGGCTTTTATAATGAAAAATGATATTTTTGCTTGGCGTGCTGGTTTTACTGCTTTAAGTCTGTCCTTTGTTTTTTCCGCTTGTGGCGATGATAGTAGTTTTCGCCCTAACGAGCATATAACGGTGGATAAAAGTGAAGCCGTAGAATCTGTAGAGGATCTTCTTAACTGTACGGAAAAGCGCGATGGTTTAAGTGTGTTTGTCGAAGAGGAAAATGCCTTTTATAAGTGCGATGATGGACGCTGGCACTTGAATGGAGTCTTGGAGTCCTCCTCAAGCAAAAAGTCTTCGTCATCTTCACAGAAGTTTTCTTCTTCTCAAAAAGCCTCCTCTTCGTCGCAGAAAAATTCATCTTCTCAACAAAGGTCTTCTTCGAGCGAAAAAAGTTCCTCTTCCTCTTTTTATGCATTCAATCCCAACATCTCGTATGGCGAACTAAAGGATGCCCGCGATGGGAAAAAGTATAAGACTGTAAAAATTGGTGACCAGATTTGGATGGCCGAAAATTTGAACTATGAAGATAGCCCTGTGGTGGATGGGAAAAATAGTTGGTGCTATAATAACAATCCCGAAAATTGCGAAAGATACGGCCGCTTGTATACGTGGTCTTTGGCTATGGATTCCTCCAAGGCGGGGGATTGCGGTTATGGGGTGACCTGCACGATTAAAGAACCTCACCAGGGTATTTGCCCCGAGGGGTGGCATGTTCCTACGAATGACGAATATAAAATGCTTTATGAGTATGTTGGGGGCGAGGATGTCGCTCCGCAAGTGCTGAAGTCTACGGATGGTTGGGAATATTATAACGGTTCCAATGAATTCGGCTTTAGCCTTATTCCTGGAGGATATAGAAATATTAATGGTGAGTTCATTCGTATGGGGGAGCATGCTAATTTGTGGAGTGCTACTGAAAACTCTGCAACGTATGCCATTGATCAGTTCTTTGATAGTTACGAGAGAATCAGGCATGATCGGTACACTAAGACGGATGGCCACAATGTCCGTTGTCTTTCGGATGAGTCCGCCATGCCAAAGAGTTCGAGTTCCTTGGTTTCGTCAAGTAGTGAAAAATCTTCTAGTAGCGTAGCTCCGTCTAGTTCGTTTGATTACGGAACCCTTGAAGACGAACGCGATGGCTTGTTGTACAAGACCATCGAAATTGGGGGGCAGGTCTGGATGGCCGAGAACCTTCGGTTTGAAGGTGGAAATATCAAGGATGGCGAAAATAGCTGGTGCTATGATAATAATCCTGTAAACTGCGAAAAATACGGCCGACTATACACGTGGGCCGCGACCATGGATTCCACTCAGGAAGGCGATTGCGGTTATGGCGTACTCTGCACGATTACTGAGCCTCACCAAGGCATTTGCCCCAAGGGGTGGCATGTTCCTACAGACGACGAATTCAACATACTTTATGAATATGTTGGAGGCAAGCTTGTTGCTCCTCAAAAGTTGAAGTCTAAAACGGGCTGGGGCTATTATAATGGCATTGATGCCTATGGTTTTAATCTTCTTCCGGGCGGATTTTATAACCCTAAGGACGAGTTTATTCGTATTGGTGAACATGCTAATATTTGGAGTGCTTCTGAAACTTCGGTTGATCGCGTTATTGATCAGTACTTTGATGAATATGGTGAAATCGTTTATGAAGAGTACACAAAGACGGACGGCCATAGCGTTCGCTGCCTTCAGGACTAAAAAGCTAGAACGTTCTGTGCGTGGCCTTGATTTGCTTGATGTAGGCTGCGTTTACGTCGTTCTTTTTGGCGAGTTTCGCCCATGCGGAAACGGCTTCTTGCACGCTGCCTAAAATTTTCTTGTACCGGCCTTGCTTTAGGCCAGCGAATCTTGCCACCGCCTTAAAGTCGTCAATTGTGAAGTTGTCGCGCTTGCCGTTGAAAGTCATTTGGTGCGAGCCAGTCCAGAGGCCGCCTGGGTTGTAGGCGTATGTCGTGTCGAAGGCGGGCGCGAGGCTCCATTCGCCTCGCTTGTTCATCAAAAATCCGATGTTCTTGGCGTGGTCGTCTTGGTTCCTGGCACATATATTGAAAACGGCCCTGCGGAACAATTGCTCCAGTGCGTCGTAGCCGAGGTCGAGCTGCTTGATGATGGTGAATGCCTGCTCGTAGCTGTACGCGCCTGCAGCATTGAAGTCGTAATGGGCGAGGGCACAGAGCGATTGGTAATGCAATTTTTTACCGCTTGCGAGACGGTCGAAGCGCTTTGTCATGAAATGTCTGTGGCCACTTTTTTCGAGCAGGCGGCATTCCGACATCTGGATTCCTGCGGCTTGCGCCATTTGGTAGTAAGTGTATTCAATTGGCCCGTAGCCTTGGACGTCGGCTTTTTCCTTGTCGCTGTTGTTCTGTACATCGTCCAGCTTTAAAAGCCAGTAAGAAAAGTTTTCGTCGTTGGCGACTTGCCCTGAGCGGATTTCGCCGGTTGCTTCGTCGTAGGCGATGAGCACTTTGGCGCGGGCGCCGCCTGCGGAAGTGCCAACGCGAAGAATCTGCTCAAAAGTCTGTTGTTGCTTTTTTGTTTTGAGCATGGGCGCCGCGTTTTTGGTGGCGGTGGCTGCGTTTTGGGTGGCCGCGCTTTTGCCGGGTGTGCCGATGTTTGCCTTGAAATTTTTGCGGTTGTTCAGTACGCTTGCCGCAAATTCGCGCAGGGATTCTACATCCAGAGTATCGTTGTCGCTTGCGGCAGGACCTTCCATGGGGTAGAATTCAAGTGCTCCCATGCCGCGGTTCCCTGTGTAGCAGAGTCGCTCCAGTGCCGTGAATGAATTGGGGTTTCGCCCCTGTTTTATAAGCCAGGAATCAATGAGCTTGTTACCGAACTTGTCAGGGATGGAGTCGACGAATAGTCCGGGCAATCCCTTGAAAGTGCTGGAGAGTTGCGGAAAGGCGTATATTCTGCTGGATACGGGCATGGTGATGGGCGAGGGCTCAATGCCAGCACCGATAAATGCTGGTGCGTATTCAAAACGCGCTACGGATTCGCCTTCCTGCATGGAAAGCGCTCCGATGGTTGTTCCCCAAAGTTTTACTTCGACTGCAATCATGGTTCCCCCTGGGCTTTTTTACTTGTCTTCGTCCCAAACCCACGTGGCCTTTGGTTCGGCGGCGGTACTTGCCGTGAAATTACGCGAAGAGTTTCTGTTGTGAATGGGTGCGCTTGTTTTGCCTTGTGTTCTCGGCTTGGAGGCGCGTTTGCGTTTGCTCGCCTGCTGCTTGCGGGAGGCTGCCAGGAGTTCCATGGGGCTTGGGCCGAGTTCGGGGACAATGCTGATGAACTGGTTTAAATGCCCAAGGGCGCGCAGGATTTTTATCATGTTCAAAAGCTGTGTCGATTGGCCCTTTTCGATGTGTTCCACGGTGCTTTTGCTGACACCGGCTTTGTTTGCCAAGTCGGCTTGCGTCCAGTTGTTGTTGAGTCTTGCTCCGGCGATTCGTTTGCCGAATTCAGTGAGGACTGCATTGTCGGAAAAGGGCGTGTACTTGGCCATGGTCTGCCTCCTTTTTTTAATATAGTTATTTTTGTTTTGTAAAGCAATTTAATTCTTTAAAAAATACGAAAAAAAATAAAATAATGTGATAAATCGTAAATTTAAACGATTTATCTTTCTTTGATGCGTATGACAAAAAACGCCCGAGTCAATGACTCGAGCGTTTTCAATTTTGATTTCCGGTCATGCCCAAGCTAGCTTGGGCGCGACTCTCGTCTTGCGACTACTTCAAGAAGTTCATGTACGGGAGCTTCTTCGCAAGTTCCTGCACCTTGTCTG
>JAKSIM010000036.1 GCA_024398845.1 Fibrobacter sp.
GCTGGCTTCCGACCATAGGTTCGTCACGTAAAATAGCGATAATCTGTTCTTCGCTCGGTAACTGCTTCGCTGGCATGTTAAGCCTCCTTGGACTCAAAAAAACACGGGGACAAGCCTCGTTAATATTTTACACTAATAACATATATAATGTAAAACGGCAAAAACCAAAAAATTTGCGTTATTTATGATATTTTCTTCCAAAGTGGAATGTGCGGGGGCGTTGCCGCGCAAGTGGCATGCCTCAAAGGGCGCGAGGCGGCCGGCCTCATCCCTTGTAGGGCAGCGCGGATTCAATTAAATCGTGCATTTCGTCGCGGAGTTCCGCCATCGGCTTGTCGGCATAGTCGCTTGCCTTCACGAGCGGGTGGATGACCATCTTCACTTCGCCGCCGTACACGGCCCACTTGACTTTCGGAAGGTGCTCGCCGGTATTTATGAGCGTAATGGGCAAGATGTCAAAGTGGTGTTCCTTTGCCATACGGAATATGCCGTTCTGGAATTTGAACATGCGCCCGTCGGCGCTGCGGTGCCCTTCGGGGAATACCGTGAAGTTGTAGCCGTTTGCAATGCGATCGGCTACAGCGTTTCCCATGCCGGCGTTCTTTCGCGGGTTCTTGTGTACGGGAATGCAGCCAACGTTGTTTATGACCCATCCGAAAACAGGAGCCTTCCAGAGGCTAGCCTTCGCCATGAACGCGGAGTTCGCGACCGAGTGCCAAATGACGTTCGTGTCCATGAAACTCTGGTGGTTCGCGATAATCACGAAACCCTTTTTTTGAGGGATGTTCTCGGCGCCTTCAACGGTCACCTTGATGCGGAAAAGTTTAAAGACGATATACTTGAAATGGAACCAGCAGACGTTCGTGATTTCTTCTTTGTGGTGGGTAATCTTCTTGTAAAAAATGTAGGGCGTTCCAAGGATAATCATCCCGGCGAAAACGACAAAGTAGTAAATGAATGCTAGAATTGCGCGCATTTTTGATGATGGTTGAAGTTGGAACTGTCAGCGGATTTTCCACTCTAGCGTCTGGCCGGCGGCAAGCGGAACGACTCCGTTCACGATGGCGGGGACTGTCCAGGATTCCTTCACAACTTCGATTTGCTTTGTGGTGCGCGGGATTCCGTAGAAGTCGGCGCCGAAGCCTGCGATAAAGTTTGGGAGCTTGTCGAGGGCGCCAGCGCGGTCGAATTCCTGGACTAAAAGCGGAATTGCCACGGGAGCGCTGTAGACGCCCGCCGCCCCGCACGGACATTCCTTTTTGCCCTGCTGGTGCGGGGCGGAGTCCGTGCCGAGGAAAAACTTCGGGTTGCCGCTGAAGGCGGCTTCGCGAATCGCGGCACGGTCTTCCGGTCGCTTCGGGAGCGGTTTGCAAAAGTGGTGCGGCCGGAGGGCGTCTCCAACTACGTCGTCCAAGGTCATCATCAGGTGGTGCACCGTGAATGTGGCGGCCACGTTTGCAGGCAAGCGCTTTACCGCTTCCACGGATTTTGCGCTGCTCAGGTGCTCAAAGACAATGCGGAGTTTCGGGAACTTTGCCGCGAGCGTTTCTACGCGCTTGATGAATGCGGGCTCCCTGTCCAGGCAGAATTCGCCCGGTTCTTCGCCGTGTACGCAAAGCACGAGGCCCAGTTTTTCCATCATCTGGACGACAGGGAAAATTCCTTCGAAGTCGCTGATGCCGTCCTGGCTGTTCGTCGTGACGCCGGCGGGGTAGTATTTGCCTGCGACAACGCCCACGGCCATCATGTCCTTCAAATCCTGCTCCGTGTAGTTCGGGTTCAGCTTGAACGTCATGAGCGGTTCGAAGTCCGCGCGCACGGGGGCGGCCGCTTCAAGAATCTGCTTTTTGTAGTCGGCAATCGCTTTTGCGCTTGTCATTGCAGGGACGGTGTTCGGCATGATGATGGCGCGGCCGAATTGGCTCACTAAATCGCGAACGTAGCCGGGCATCAAGTCGCCCTGGCGCAAATGTGCATGAAAATCGTCTGGTAAAGGAAGGAACATAGAATCCTCTCAAAGGGCTAGCCGCTTGTGCGCAAATCTTTAAACAGTTCTCTCGAGATTTCGTTGTCGGCGTTCACCCAGTAGTCAAAGGGGTGCGGTTCTGTAAGAGTCTGCTTGTGTAAAAAGCAAAGGTTGCAGTTAAGTTCTTTTGCAATCATCAGGTCGTGTGTGATGATGATAATGGATGTTCTGAACAAAGTTCGCATGTTGTCAATCAGCGGCAACAGGTTTCTGCGGTTGTAGTTGTCCAAGCCCGCCGTGGGTTCGTCCATCAAAAGCAATTCCGGGTCCATTGCCCACGAACGGGCAATGGCCACGCGCTTTTGCATACCAACACTCAGTTGGTGCGGGAACATATTGGCAAAATCTCTTACGCGCATCAGGTCCATGGCCATGTTGATTTTTTCGTCAATTTCTCTGGGCGAACCTTTTTTGTGGTAGCGTAGCGGGAGTGCAATGTTGTCTTGCACGCTCAAGTTCGAAATCAAAGCACCGTTCTGGAATACAAGGCCGACTTGTCGCTTGGCGATTTCAAGAGCTGTGTGGCGCTCCGAAGGAATGTGCTCGCCAAAGTAGTAGAGTCTTCCGGCGCTGGGGCGGGCGAGGCCCGCGATGACGCGCAGCAGAGAACTCTTGCCTTGTCCCGAAGGTCCTCCAACGCAAAGTGTTTCGCCTCGTTCAAGCACTAGATTTGCGTTGGAAATAATCTGTTCTTCTGTGTCCGAAGACTTGTCAAAGTACGCAACGGCTCGGGGCTGTGAGAAAGACGTTCCCATGAGTCCCTTGTGCGAAAGGCATAAGCCTTCTATGCGTAAAGCTTCGTTATTCATTAGATGATCTTCGAAATTTCGTTGAAGTAGTCAAGGAAATAGAACATAGAAAGAATCACGTCGGCGCAAACGATATAGAAAAAAGACTTGATTACGGAACGTCCGGTAGCTTTGGGAACCTGACGAATGTCGCGGGGAATATTCATGGCCTGGTAGCATGCGTTTGTCGTAATGATGCAGCCGAATACTATTGGCTTAATGACAATGAATATAAAGTCCGTAATGGTCATGGCATTCAAAATTTCTGTAGTGAGGTAGTTCCAGGTTAGCTGCAGGTTCAGTACATTCCCAGAAATGATGGTGAGAATTTTAATAACCAGGTAACCTGCGCAAATAGCGCTGGAACTGAATATGATGGTCATGATGAAGGTGGCGATGGTTCCACCAATAAGGCCTGGCATCACCAGGTAGCGAATGGGGTCAACGCCCATTGTGGCGAGAGCGTCCACTTCGGAGTCAATGACCATGGTGCCAATGTATGTGGTTAACGAAGAACCACTACGACCGGCAATGAGGAATGCCGTAAGAATCGGTCCTAGTTCACGGATGATTACGACCACCATGAGGCTTCCGACCACGTCCGAAAAACCGACCTTGCCCATTAGGGTCATCACTTCCACAATGACTACAGAACCGAACAATGTGGCGACAATAAATAGAATCGGGAAAATTTCAACACCGGTAAAGAACGTCTGCATAATGACGTTTTTCGTGTCGGATTTAAAGTTTCGACTTTCCGAAAAGATAGATGCGATAGCACGGAAAAACAGGACTACCTGTTGGCCCGCCATTCGATGCATCAAGAACATCCCCACCATGTGGAAAAACTTTCCCACGGGCGTGAACTTTTCTAGATCCTTATGCTCGATCTTGTCTATCTGATTCTGCAATTAACTCTTTCCCGTTTACTGCGTCCAGTATCTCTTGCCAAAGCGCATCGAGTCCGGTTTTCTTGAGCGAACTTACGCAAATAGGTTTGGAATCCAGGCCAAGGCGTTCTTGAATCTGCTTGAGACTCTTGGCGCACTCGGATTGGTTCACCTTGTCCCGCTTGCTGGCTATTACCAGAACAGGGCAACCCGTGTTACGGATGCTTTCCACCGTCTCGATGTCGATGGGTGTGCCTCCGTGGCGTATGTCCACCAAGTAAACAAGTCCGCGCAAGTCCTTGCACTTTTCCACGTATTCGCGGATAAAGTCTGACATTTCGTCGCGCTTCGCGTTGCTGACCTTGGCAAAGCCTACACCAGGTAAATCTACAAGAAAAAATTGGTTATTGACTTTGAAAAAATTGATTTCACGCGTTTTTCCGGGTGCTGCGCTGACTTTCACCAGCTTTTTTTGCCCCATGAGGGTGTTTAGCAGGGATGATTTGCCCACGTTGGAGCGTCCAAGAAAGGCTACCTGGGGAAGTCTCTCGCTGGGGAGACCCTTCAGATTGACGGCGGCTTTTACGAATTCGGCACTGCGAATTTCGTAGCCTCCAATAATAATGGGGGCTTGGGAACTCATAGGTTGACTCTCCCTTCAAAGGCGCGGAGCATGGTGACTTCGTCTACAAATTCAAGATCGCTGCCCATCGGGATTCCTCGGGCAAGGCGCGTACGCTTGACGTTTGTACCGGTGAGCATACGGTCTATCATAAGTGCAGTGCTGTCGGCTTCGGGGCTACTGCCAAGAGCAAGTACCAGTTCCTCGATGTTTTCGGATTTCACGCGTTCCACGAGCTGAGCTAGGTGCAAGTTTTCGGGTCCAATGCCATCGAGTGGCGATATGACGCCGCCTAGAACAAAGTAAAGCCCACGGTAAATGCCTGAGCGCTCAAACGGAATAATGTCAGAACTCTTTTCTACAACGCAAATAACTTTTGCGCCTGCCCGCTCGCTGCATACAGAACAACATTCCTGGTCGGTGTAGGCATGGCAGTGTGGGCATGGGTGAACCATTTCGCTTGCGTAGGTAAGGCTTGTTGCAAAACGCTCAATGTCATTTTTACTGCGGGTGAGCATGTGGTAGGCAAGCCTTCGAGCCGTCTTTTGCCCAATGCCGGGAAGACTCGAAAATTCAGCGATTAGCGCTTCAAGGCTTTGAGGTTCAACGTTCATGGGCCCAGGTATAGGCGTCGTTGACGCAGCGGTTCAACAAGGTAGAGGAAATTTTTAGTTCGTCCAAAAGATCCATAATGGATTTTTGATCATCCTGGTCCACAGCATCGGCGAGGCGGAGCAACACTCCAAGACGTCCGGTGCGCTCTAGCAGGGCGACTCGCATATCTTCGTCGGCTGCAGATTCGGTAAGGATGTTTTCAAGCGGGGCTCCAACAAGGGCGTCCATGCGGCTGATGAGTCCCACCATAAAGGCTTTTGCCGGAAGGTCGTCGTCTGTGCCGCTCACGACGCGGGCCAACAGTTCTAGGAACTTGGCGCGGTGGCTTGCGTTTTGGAACAGCGGAGAACTTTGCGGAGTCATGCCCATTTCGGGACGAGCGTACAACATAAGCATCAGCCATTCCTGGATGTTTCTCATGCCAATCCACACAATGGCGTCGCGTACATTAGCAATACTATGCGAGTGGAACTGCGCATCCGAGTTCACAAAGCGGAGCAGGTTTGCTGCTACGTCGCCGTATTCCGAAAGACATTTGCAGAGGTCGTCCAGGCTGGGGTGCTTGCGAAGCAAAAGTAAAATACGCAAAATCGCCGCGGAGGTGGCGTCAATCTTTTTGCCGGTAACAAGTTCCGGTTTTGCAAAGAAGAATCCTTGGAAGTAGTCATAGCCATCGGCGAGGCACTTTTTGAAACTAGCCTTAGTTTCGACTTTTTCGGCGAGAATCTTGATGTTTTTTCCTTTGAAGAATTTTGCTGCTTCGGCCATCGCCTTGGGCGTGTTGTCTACAAGGTCCATCTTCACGTAGCTGATGTACGGGAATAGCGGCGCGCAACGGGTCAAAAATTCGTCGTTAAAAATGAAGTCGTCTAGTGCTAGTTCAAAACCGCGTTGCTTGTAGCGTTCTACGGATCTGACCAAGGTCTCATCGACTTCAACGTCTTCTAGGATTTCAAGAACAAAGCACCGCGGGTTCAAAAGGCCAAACAGGTTGTCGAGCAGCATATCGCGGCTGCAGTTTACAAATGCCTTGTGTTCACCAATAAGCTTGGGAAGGCCGATGTTGTTCAGAACGTTCTCGAGAACTTGGGCCGTAGCGAGAACATCGCTAGCGATGATTGCGGTATCGCTAGACGGGGAGTCGCGGAACAAAAGTTCGTAGGCAAAAATTTTGCCATCGCGGTCAAGGATTGGCTGACGTGCTAAGTAGGCGAGAGATTCCATATTAGTGGTTGGTGGTTAGTGATTGGTGGTTAGTGATTAATGCGAAGAAATCGCGATTATAAATCCTGTTTACTAACCACTAACCACTGCTTACTGAATTTAACGCTACGCGTTAAATTCTGGCGCTCTTGATGCCGAACAGGAGGATGCTTCTGGCACCTGCGTCCCAGAGTTTATCCATGATGGCGTTCGCTTCTTCTTGCGGGACCATGGCCTTCACGGAGTACCATTCGCGGCCGTGGAGCTTGGTGACCGTCGGGGCGTCGAGGCCCGGAGTGAGTTCGCAAGCCTTGTCGAGGAGTTCTGCCGGGCAGTCGTATTCAATCATCATGTACGACTGGGCGACGAGCTTACCCTGGATGCGGCGGATGAGCGTGTTGACTTCTTCGAGTTCGGTCTTCTGCGGGTTGCAGAAGAGGGCGGCGTTACTGCGGAACAGCGGTTCTCCGATAATGCGGAGGCCGGCCTGCTTCAAAGTCGTACCCGTTTCCACGACGTCCACGATGGCATCTGCCACACCGAGGCTCACGGAAATTTCGACGGCACCTTCAAGAACCACGAAGTCCATCGGCTTCTTGTAGAAGCCTTCCACGATGTTCGGGAAGCTTGTGGCGATGGTCTTGTCCTTCAGTTCGTCGAGGCCCTGGATGGGGCTTTCGTTCGGAACGGCGGCGCACATCTTGGAAGCGCCAAAGGGCAGGTCCAGGACCTTCACGGCCGGGCTCTTGGCTTCGGCGTTGAAGTCGATACCGGTGATGCCGGCGTCGATGATGCCGCGGCCCACGTACATCGGGATGTCGCTCGGGCGCAGGAAGAAGAACTCGATACCGTTCTTCGTGTCGATCTGGGTCAAAGTCTTGTAGGGCTTGGATGCCTTGTAACCGCAGGCCTTCAAAAGTTCCTGCGTCGGGTCAAAGAGCATGCCCTTGTTCGGGAGAGCTACCTTAATCATAGTTTTGCGTACACTTCTTCGAGGGTTAAACCTTTTTCCGCCATCATGCAGGCGACATAGTAGAGCACCTGGGAAAGTTCGAGGCACTGGGCGTCGCGGCTTTCGAAGCGGGCGGCCATCCAGCTTTCGCCAGCTTCTTCCACGAGCTTCTTGCCGATACCGTGAGCACCCTTCTTAAAGAGTTCAGTGGTGCTCTTGCCTTCCGGCATTTCTTTTTTGCGCTGGCATGCGAGCGCGAACATTTCTTCAAACGTCATATTAGACCTCGTTTAGTTTTTACGGTACAAAGATAGAAATATATTTTCGGGGGTATTTTTCCCTAAAGCCCTCTAAATTGCTTTTTTGGGGGCGATGCAACGTGAATTTTACACTTTGAGAGTAAGAAACGAAATTATATTTGGTTTTGGTTGCGTTGGCGGTTCGTTTCTAGGCTGTTGACGCTTTTTTTTAGGATGATGAATGAAGAAACTTTATACACTTACCCTATTGAGTATTTCGGCTTTGGCGCTTCTCTCTTGCGCACAGAGGCCAAACGTTAAGGACCCACAGCTTTTCCGTACAAAAACGGGTATTATTGGTGTGTTCCGCCAACCGGCATTCTATTGCAGTGAGGGAAATCCCCATCATGTGCAACTAGGTCAAAAAACTGTTGAAGTTAAGCCTACTTGGAGTGAAAATCAAGATAATTTATTTGCATCCGAAATGCCTGCAGGCAAAGCGGTCTTGTATTCTTACGCTTATTCGTGCAATGGTGTCGAAAATAAGTTCACGCTTGATACTGCTGCCGAAGCTAGTCTTCTGGGGCCAATTGGTGTAGTGATTCCAGAGCAAGGCTTCTGCAAAGCTGTAATTTCTTTTGTTCAGGGAGATAAACTCTTTGACAAGAACGATGCTCTTATAGAAGAAATTGCCCAAGAGAACGACGTCGCCGTCAATATGGCAGATATCCCGTATTGCGAGGTCTTTGACAATACGGGTGCTCCGGTAACGTTTGTCAACAGGGATTCCGTGATTGCGGCGCAGTATGAAGCTGCTATTGAAGATGCCGCGGATGCCACCGCCGAAGAAATTTACCCGCTGGTGGTGATTGATTCCGCTTCGCCGACCGATAAGGTGACTTGGAATTCCGACAAGTCCAAGGTTATGATGGTCACGTTCAACAATACTCCGGATGTATACGAAGATGGTCGCACCATAAAACTCGAGAATGAAGTTTGGGTGATGAGCGAACGCGAGCTATTTGATTGGTACAGAATGAATAAATCAAAGGTTCGAAATTGGAACCTTCGCTTGAATCAGTTGATTGGCCTTCCGCGAAATTCCCACATGACGCACTTTAGCGTGTTCTGGGTCGATATCAAGGATTTAATGCGTCCGGCTTATGTTCCCGATATTGCAAGTAGCGATATGAAAACTTTGTTTGAAGATGACTTGGACGGAAATAGCGATAGCAATAATTCCGAGATGATGATGTGGTTCAAGAACTGGTTCGATGACAACCAGGCCAAGAGCTATGTGAAGGGCGGTAAAGGCTACCCCTGGACTCGCTTGGGCTACACTTACGACTGGGGCGCTCGCGGTAGTAACAAGTACGGTGTATCGGAGTTCCTAATAGTGCCGGGCGCCGAAGTTGAAGTCCGCTTTACCAAGAACATCAAGTCATACCTCCAGTGGATGGATGACCGTAATAACTAAGGTGATAATTAAAAATTAAAGCTTACGAGAACCCGCCACAGTTGCTGGCGGGCTTCTTTGTATTTTCGCTCAAAGGCGGTTTGAGGCTCGTCGGCAAAAAATGCTTCGCGAGTGATTTGAGCCCCGATAGGTTGGTATAGCTTATTGAGAGGTTCAAGCGTTTTTGCCGCCAGTTCAAATTCGGTGGCGTAAATTTCCCAGTTGGTTCGCAGTTCCGTGGTGCTCGCCAATTGCATGAGCGTTGGGAAAATCGGGTGAAGGTGGAATCGGCGTGTAGCTTCGCTTTGCTTGGGCCATGGATTTGGATAATAGATGGCGTGGTAAGGAATTTGCCAGAGTCCGGCCTTGACTTTTTCAAGGGCGAGTCTCCAAAAATCCAAAAGTTCCGCGCGAATCCACAGTACATTTGACGGAGTCTCGTTAGAATTCGTGACTTGTTGTTTCCCTGCGCGGGTGAGCCTCAGGGCCGATTTGTCAATTCCTATAACGGGGTAATTCGGAAATCGCTTGGCCAGGTGGAGGGTACTTTCGCCTGTGCCGCACCCCGAATCGAGAACAACTAAGCCTGTGTGGAAACTGTCGACGAACTCCACAGCCTCGGCGAAGGCGATTCTTGTATGGTCTGCTATTGGACGCAAAAAAGTAGTTGTCGCATATTTGCGTACAACCACTTCTAAATCTTTGTATGGTCCATCTTGATTGGAAGTGACCGAGCGGGCCCCGTTATTGTTAGAGGGGGCCATCACTATTGACGGTTCCAAATGAGGTTTTTGTCGCCACCAATGAACTTCAAATTATCGAGGAAAAAGTCGATGTTATCCTTGGTGCTCCAGGTAATCATGCTGACCATGGTGCGGTCTTTTTCGTTCGGAATAATTTCGTCTAGGGCGAACTTATGGGTTACCCAGATTCCCGGAAGATCGATCTGAGCTTCGTACAAAACCTTGGAACTATCATCAGCCCTACTTTCGTCTAGAATCTGTAAAAATACAATGCCTTCACCTTTGGTGTCAAATGCGATAGTATCTACAGAAGAGAGGTCGTAGGTGGTTACATAGTTGCTGAGTTTATTTCCGATTTGAACACCTGTGCTTAACCACGGGTTTACGGCGCCTTCTGCAACGGTTGCTTTAATGTGCATATAAGAACCGGTAGAGTCCGTTTCAAGCGGAATAGACGTCGTGGACGAGTTGGTTTCTAACGAGAATGCGGAATCCGCGGTTACGAACCACCAACCGCCATTAGGCGTAAATGCTGGTGCGTAACGATGTTGGTTGTTTAAATCTTCAAAGTCTTCAATGAGCAGGAATCCCTTTTCGGCCTCGAAAGAGGTTACGTTCGCCGTTTGGCCTGGCTCAGAATTAACGTAACCGAAGGTCGTGTCGGCGGATTCTGTTTCGGGGATAAATACGAGGTTTGCGGTACCGGCGGGCATACCCTGAAGCGAGAACTTTCCTGTGCTCACCTTGGCGCTGTGGTCCAAACCGCGAACCTTGATCGTTCCGTTCGAAATTCCATCAACGATGCCGTTAATGGTTGCCGTTTGCTGTAGGCTGTTTTCACCAAGATCGATGTTCTGGTTGTTCACGGAAACCGGAATTTGGATGGCCAAACCTTCGGTGCTTGCTTCCAAGGTGTATTTTCCCTTTGGAATTTCGTTGAATTCAACAATTCCGTTTTCGTCGGTGTTGGCGGTGTAGCTGGATTCTCCTGCAGCGCCAAAGTCTAGGCTTTCGCTTTCAATGAGGTTCACTTTGGCACGGGCGACCGGGGCGCCTTCATTTACAATTGTTGCGACAATGGCGTTACCAGCTTCGGTGCCGCTAGGGCCTCCGCCGGCAGTTTTATCGCCATCGGAACAGCCGACTAGGCCGGCAATTGCGGCGCAGCCCAGTGCAAAAAATTTTAACCCGCTTTTATCCACGTTAGAAAGATATAAAATATTTCTTAAAGACTTCATGGCCTAGCCCTCCTTCTTGGGCTTTGCCGGTGAAGAATCCGCGGTAGCGGGGTCATCGACCTTGTCGCTGAGAGGGAACATCGCAATATTCAGGGCATAAACGCGGTCGGCGCGTTCGCTCTTGCGGGCAAACTGCAAAAGCCCTCGGCGAAATTCCTCGATTCTGTGCTTGATTTCGGGCAGGTCGGAATCGTCGGCGGTAAACACGACGCTAGAAATGTCGCGTTCCTCGGGTTTGTGGCGGTCCAGGGATTCCTGGGCGAGTTCCATCGTGTGCCTGTGGAAATCGCGAACCGCGCGGCTCTTGACCTCTCCGCCGGTACTGATAATCTGGTCGGTAATGTTCCAGCCGCCGTTTCCGTCGGGTACAATGAGGCCGAGCTGTTTTAAAATGCCAAGCGCATTGCGGGCGTCGTCCTGTGAAATCGGCGGGTTCAAATGCTCGCCAAGAGCCGTGATGTCGCTCGTGTCCTTGGTAATGCCAATGAGGGCGCGGAGAGCCGCGCAGGCCCAACTGCCAAAGTAGGCGAGCTCCGGCTGCGAAAGCACGCGCGTTTCTAGGGAACGCAGTTCCATGAGCTTGTAGTAAAGCTCCGAGAGCGTCTGCTTGGCCTTGGTTTTATTAAAGCGATAGAGGGTCTTGAAGTATTCCGCGCGCCGGTCGTCAAGCCCGCAAAGGCGGATAAAGGCAGGGAGCGTTCCCTCGTTCAGGTGCCCTTCCTTTTGGAATACGCGGACAAGCCAGGCCGGGTCAACGCCGGTTTTCTGGCCCAAGTAGCGGTAGCTGGTGAACGGGTTATCCTTTTTGCTTTCGGTAAACCAGTCCTTCAGGAACTCGCGGTATTCCAAATAGTCTAAAACTTCGGGCATACTATAAATCTATCTCAAAGCTAGTTAAAAGGGATGTTCAAGGAACGTATCGCGTAAAGTTTCTGTTGCATAATTTTCAACAACGCAAAAATGGCAAAATTTCGCTGAAAATCGTCATTTTGGGCGTGCTTCGGGCTCTTTTTTGCAAAAATGATGGACCAAACAGAAAATTTTCGTCATTTGGTCCATCAAAAACAAATTTTGTCCATCAAAAATTAAATTTGGCCCATCAAAAATTCGAGTTTCTTGGGCCGCCTTAAACCTTAATCCCGAGTTTGTTCACTTTGTAGTGCATCATGCGCGGGCTCACGGAGAGCTCGCGTCCGGCGGCGCTCAGGTTGCCGTTGTGGCGGCGAAGCGCTTCGGAGAGAATTTCGCGCTCGTAACTGTCGAGGAGCGTGGAGAGTGGGCTTCCGCCTTCGGGGAGGAGCGCCGTTCCGCTGGTGACGTCCGTTTGGAGCGTGGGCGGCAGGTCGTAGGCGTTTATGGCGACGTCCGTTGTGGCGAGGCAGGCGTGCTCAATGCAGTTCTCGAGTTCGCGCACGTTTCCTGGCCAGTGGTAGCTCATGAGCATGTCGATGGCGGGGGTGCTTAACCTCAAAATTTTTTTGCCGTACTTCAGGTTCATTTTCCCAATGAAATAGTCGGCGAGTAACAAGATGTCGGTTTTGCGTTGGGCGAGATCCGGCAGGCTAATCTGGAAAATGTTCAGGCGGTAGTAGAGGTCCTCGCGGAACTTGCCCTGCTGTACGTATGATTCCAGGTTCTCGTTGGTGCTCGCGATAATGCGGACGTTTGCGGGTTGGGTAATGTTGGAGCCGAGTCTCGAAAACTTGCGCTCCTGTATGAATTGCAAAAGGTTTGCTTGGGCGGAGGGGGAGAGGGCGGTGACGTCGTCTAGGTATAGGGTTCCGCCCGAGGCTTGTTCTGCCTTGCCCAAGTGCCTGTTTGTTGCGCCCGTGAAGGCCCCGCGTTCATAGCCAAAAAGTTCGCTTTCGAAGGAGCCTGCGCCAAAGTTCCCTTGGCCTCTGTCAATGGCGTTGCAGTTAAGACTTGCGAAGGGGCCGCGGGCGCGCTCCGAGAGCTGGTGGATGTTTCTTGCGATGTATTCCTTGCCGGTTCCTGCGTTCCCGCGAATGAGCGCAATTGCTTCGGTGGGGGCGATTTGCTTGACCTGCTTTGCGACTTCACGCATCTCGCGCGTGTTCCCGATGATGTCGCCCGCTCGGCCTTCCGTGATTTCGCGGAGGTGGTTGCATTCTTCTTCGTGAGCGGTTTTGAGGGTGTCGAAGGCTGTGCGCAAGATGTTTTGGATGTGCGCCGAACGCTCGCCCGGCTTGCGGACGGTTTTTAGCGTTCTTTCGATATCGGCGAGAGCCGATTGCTGTAGCGTACTTGCATCCATAAACTGAGATAGCCGCGCCGCACGGGTCTGAACCCCCACACGACGCGGCTTCTAGGAGAGAAACGTGAATTTTCTGCAAACGCCTTGAGCGACGCCCGTTGGCTTCCAAATCCAGCCGCCTGTCGTTGATTGGCTCGATTGGCGGTGTTTGACTTGAATGTCGCGACGAGCGAAAGCGCTTGCTTCACCTTCTAGGAATAATATACAAAATTTTTCGTTTTGTTTTTACAAAAATGTAATAAAATGTGATAATTTTACAAAAATGTAAAGAAAACGAGCGAACTTTGGTGAAAAATACCCGTGAAAACCCCTTCCCCGCTTGCTATTTTTGACAATGAAACGAAAAAACAACCGTGAGCAGTGGTTTTTCGCAAAAACTCCTGGCCTGAAGGTCAATTTCCTGACCTCAAAGGGAGCGAAGCGACCAATCACTTGATAGTAAGCAGTAAACAGTATGCAGTAAACAGGATTTATAATGGCGGCGCAGCCGCGTAACTATAAAACCTAACCACCAACCACTAACCACCAACCACTTTCTATGTCTAACAATCGTTTTTCTGCTATTTACGATATCGCAACGGCCCCCGCAAGCGCAATTAAGCCTGCTGAACCGGTGAATGTTGACTTTTACGGCGAAGACGTTTTTAACGCCGACGCCATGCGCAACTACCTCTCGAAGGATATTTGCGAAAAACTGCTCGCCACCATCGACGAAGGCGAAGCGCTCGACCCGAACATCGCGGGCGACGTCGCGCATGCCATGAAGAAGTGGGCCATGGACCGCGGCGCCACGCACTTTACGCACTGGTTCCAGCCGCTTACCGGTTCCACCGCCGAAAAGCACGACAGCTTCCTCGAGCCCTCCGGCTGCAAGGCCATCATGGTGCTCTCGGGCAAGAACCTCATCGTGGGCGAACCGGACGCTTCGAGCTTCCCGAGTGGCGGCCTTCGTTCTACGTTCGAAGCCCGCGGCTACACCGCCTGGGACCCGACGAGCCCGGCATTCATCAAGCGCCACGGCAACGGTGCAACGCTTTGCATTCCGACAGCTTTCTGTAGCTACACCGGTGAAGCGCTCGACAAGAAGACTCCGCTCCTCCGCAGTCTGCAGGCGCTTTCCAAGTCCACGCGCCGCCTCATGACTTGCTTCAAGGCGAGCCCCAAGAAGACGACCGTGACGCTCGGCGCCGAACAGGAATACTTCCTTATCGACAAGCGCTTCTACCTGCAGCGCCCGGACTTGTACCAAGCCGGCCGCACCATCTTTGGCGCGACTCCTGCAAAACACCAGCAAATGGATGACCATTACTTTGGCAGCATTCCGACCCGCATTTTGAACTTCATGAACGATGTGGAAAAGGAACTGTGGAAACTTGGCATCCCGGCCAAAACCCGCCATAACGAAGCCGCTCCCGCTCAGTTTGAACTCGCCCCGATTTTCGAGGAAGTGAACCTCGCTTGCGACCACAACATGCTTATTATGGAAACGCTCCGCAATGTGGCCGACCGCTACGGTCTTGTTTGCTTGCTGCACGAGAAGCCGTTCGCCGGCGTGAACGGTTCGGGCAAACACAATAACTGGAGTCTTTCTTATGGCAAGGGAAACCTTTTGAATCCGGGCAAGGACCCGCACCAGAATGCGGTGTTCCTTACTACGCTCTGTGCCATTATTTACGCTGTGGATACGCACGCCGATTTGCTCCGCATGACTTGTGCGGGTGCCGGTAACGACCATCGTCTTGGTGCGAACGAAGCGCCTCCGGCCATCGTCTCCATGTATCTGGGCGACCAGTTGATGGACGTGATTGAACAGTTGGAACAAGGTGTGCCCAAGTCCAGTAAGCATGCTGGTGCCATGCGCATTGGCGCCGATATGCTCCCCGCCCTTCCGCGTGACGCTACGGATCGCAATCGCACCAGTACTTTTGCCTTTACCGGCAACAAGTTCGAGTTCCGCGCACCGGGCTCTAGTCAAAGTTGCTCCGAGCCGAATGTTGTTCTGAATACGATTGTCGCCGAAGCGTTTGACATGATTGCCGAACAACTCGAAAAGCTCGACGAGAAGAACTTCCACACGGGCCTTCAAAAGATTTTGCAAAAGATTGTTAAAGAACACAAGCGCGTACTCTTTAACGGTAACGGCTACACCGACGAATGGGTCGCCGAAGCCAAGCGCCGCGGTCTCCCGAACTTGCGTACAACGATGGACGCTTTGCAAACGCTCAACAAAGAAGAGAACATTGCCCTCTTCGAGAAGTACGGCGTGATGAACCGACGCGAAATGCAATCCCGATACGAGGTTAACTGCGAAGATTACCACAAGCGCATCCACATTGAAGGTGAAATCGCTCGTGACCTCGCGAAGAACGTGATTTTGCCGAAGGTCGTGGAATCGTACTCCAAGGCGCTCAAGACAAACGAAATGGCCTTGAATCAAGGTTTCCCGGGTCTTGACAATTACGCAAAGTCTCTTGGTGAAGGTTGCAATAAGCTTCTAGCCAGCATCGCAAAGATGGAAGAGTCTCTGCTTGGCGAACACGAGGGTATTATTGAAGCGATTGCGGAACTTCGCAAGGTTGTGGATGCTCTCGAAAAGATTGTGCCTGACGACGCCTGGCCCCTTCCGAAATACCGCGAAATGCTTTTTATTTATTGATGAAAAGCATGGCCGCCCGTCGAAAGAGGGCGGCCCAATGCATGCATATTTATTGATGAAAAGCATGGCCGCCCGTCGAAAGAGGGTGGCCCAATGCTCGCGTATTAAAAAAGAGCCTTGCCAATTTGGCGGGCTCTTTTTGTCTTTCTTCTATTTAAGCGAAAAGCCTTAGCACGCGTTTGATGCCCGCGACAAAGCGGTCTATGTCGCGCTCGAGCGTGTAGGCGCCGAAAGAGAGGCGGAGCGTTGCATCGACGCCGAACCGGTCCATGACCGGTTGTGCGCAGTGGTGCCCGCTGCGCACGGCGATGTTCTCTTCGTCGAGAATCATCGCGGCGTCGCTCACGGCGATTCCGTCCAAAGTAATGCTTAAAAGCGCACCGCGTTCCTTCGGGTTCCCGAGGACTTTCACCTGCGGAATTTCTGCGAGTTGCTTAAGAGCGTAGGCGACGATTTTTTCTTCGTGGGCGCGGATGTTTTCGAGCCCCTTCTCGTTCAGCCATTCAATCGCCTTGCCGAGCCCGATGACTTCTGCAATGGCGGGAGTGCCTGCTTCGAATCGTGCGGGGACGTCGGCGTAGGTCGTTTTTTCGAACGTGACGTTCTTGATCATCTCGCCGCCGCCGTGCCAGGGGGGCATGCTGTCGAGTACGTCGTATTTGCCATACAATACGCCGATTCCCGTGGGGCCGTAAATCTTGTGTCCGCTGAAGACGAAGAAGTCGCAGTCGAGTTTTTGCACGTCCACCTTGATGTGGCTTGCGCTCTGGGCACCGTCAATCAAGATCTTTGCCTGCGGGGCGAGTTTCCTTACGGTCGCAATGATTTCTGCAATCGGGTTCACGGTGCCGACGGCGTTACTCACGTGCGTGACGGCGACCATCTTGGTGCGGGCCGTGAGTAAATTCGGAAGTGCCGTCAGGTCCAAGTCTCCGTCATCCTTCACGGGGATGACCTTGATCTTTGCACCCTTCATCTCGGCGACAATCTGCCACGAGACGATGTTCGCGTGGTGCTCGAGCCCGCTGATTAAAATTTCGTCGCCCGCGTCGAAGAACTTTCTGCCGTATGTCCATGCGACGAGATTGATGCTTTCCGTTGTGCCGCGCGTGAAGACGATTTCGTCTTCGCTTTTTGCGTTCAGGAACTTCGCCACGTTCTTGCGTGTGGCTTCGAACGCTTCGGTGGTGCGGGCGCTCAGGCGGTAAACGCCGCGCTTCACGGAACTGTAGTGCTCGCGGTAGAAGTCGTCCATCACGTCGATGACGCTTGCTGGCTTTTGGGTCGTGGCGGTGCTATCTAAGAAGGCGAGCGGCTTTGCGTCGTTGTCGCCTGCGACGAGCATCGGAAATTCACTGCGAATTTTTTCTGCATCAAACATGCTTGCAAAGGTAGAAATTTATGGATAGCGTCTGTATTAAACGCAGAATGGAAAACGAAATTTTACAAAAAATGGCGTTTTAAGCTGATTTTTGGCGTTTTTGCTGTTTTTTTACTCACAAAAAGACCCTCGCTGTAAAATAATATTTTTGGAATAAAAACATCACTTTTGATTGCTATATTGATATGTGATAAATGTCACACATTGTGCTGAAATTCAGCAAATTTGGTTAAAAAAGGAAAAAAATGAAGAGTTTCTTTGCGAAAACCGTGTTTGGTTGCGCACTTATTTTATCTCAAAATGTGCTTGCGCAAGACGCACTTCATGAAGCTATTGACTCTGGAGACCTTTCTTCTGCAAAGAAAATGGTGAAAAATGGGGAAATAGAAGAAATTTACTGTGGAAAACTCTCTGCAAATGATGCGGTAAGCGTTTACGACAAACTTTTTAAACAAATGCCTAATGAAAGTTTTGCGGCTTGCCCGAACCAATTCTCGTATGGTTATGGTACAAAGATTTGTGCCAATGCCAAGGCTTTGAGTGCCTGTACCGAGGTGGTTACCTATTTGTTAAATGAGGGTACGGCTGGTAATACGAACGCTTTGGAAGCTCTCGAAAAGGTGGCGAAGGTTGCCCTTAAAACAAAGGCTTTTGCAAAACCGGTCAAGGAACAAGTTGATACTACCATGTGGGTGGCTTGCCCCAAAAAAGGTAAGGCCAAGGAAGAATGCCTTGCCGAATGCATCGCCCAGGCAGATTCCATGTACGACGTGGCGCACAAACTCTCTTGCCCTACAACGCCGGAACATTACATTGAAACGACAATTACGGTGACGAAGCCTTCTCCGCTTTACGAAAAATTGACGACAGGTCTCAAGGAAGGTTATTGGAAATCCCCGATGAATACGGCGGAATATTTTGCCAAACTCATGCAGGCCAATGCCAAGCCGCTTTCGATAGCCGATTCTTTGATCCCGTCGGTTAAGTACGTGGCTCGTTGGGCCGAAACCCATAAGGCCGATTCTACGGCGCTTCCGGGTGGTGAACTTTTCCGTTTCTGCACGGCGTGGCAACCGCAAGTGGATTCCATTTTAACGGCGTTGGAATTTGAAGCTCGTTGCCCTGTTTTTGAATCTTTCACGGACGCTCGCGATAGTAAAACATACAAAGTAAAAGAAATTAATGGCGTTAAGTGGTTTGTGCAAAACTTGGACTATGCCATGGAAGAAGGCTCCATGTGCTATGATCGCGAAGACGATAATTGCGAAGTTTATGGTCGTCTCTATACGCAGGCTGCGGCCATTACCGCATGCCCGGAAGGTTCCCGCCTTGCCACAGACGACGATTGGAAAATGCTTGAAGTCTTTGCCGGCGGAGCAAGCGAAGCTGCAGAAAAGCTCCGTAGCAACGGTAGCGATGATTTTGCTTTTTCTGCAATGTTCGGCGGTTACGCCAACAAAAATGGAATATCTACAACAATAGGCGAGGGGGCCTATTTCTGGACGGAGAAGGCCGATGGCGACAAGCGCGGTACCGCACGCTCTATGTTTAGTTCCGATAAAGATGTTTCTTCGATTTCTGTAGATAGCGGTTTTTATTTGGCAGTGCGTTGCATTGTCGGGGATGTTAGGGAGTAACTTATGGTTGAATTCAGATGCAAGTTTGGTCCGACGTGTACACGGGATACGTGGATAGAACGTCAGGCTTTGCTTTCTAAGGTTCGTGATTTTTTCTTGACTCGCAGTGTGTTGGAAGTTGAATCTCCGACTTTGTCTCGTGCGGGTGGTACAGATCCTCAGTTGGATTACTTTGAGGTGATTTCTGACCCCGCTCAGTACATGATGACGAGCCCGGAATTTCACATGAAGCGTTTGCTTGCTGCTGGATTCGGTGATATCTTCCAGATAACCAAGTCTTTCCGTCGTGATGAATTTGGCAGCCACCATAACAATGAATTCAGCATGGTGGAATGGTACCGCGTGGGTATGCCGCAAGAACAGTTGATGGATGAAGTCGAAGCCCTGGTGAGCGAAATCATAGGGAAGCCGCTCAACGCCCGTCGCACCCGCTGGATTGATGCTTTTAAGAATTACGCTGGTGTGGATCCGTTCTGCAAGGACTTGAGCAACTTTATTGATACGTGCGAATTCCATGGAGTTCCTGTCCCGGAACGTACGGGCATGATGAGTCGCGAAGATTGGTGGGATTACCTGATGGTCTTTGTGGTGGAGCCCGCTTTAGCAAGTCATGGTCCTGAGTTTATTGTGGATTATCCGCCTTCACAGGCCGCTCTTGCTCAGACTTATACCGATAAGGATGGACTGACTTGGGCCAAGCGCTTTGAACTTTTTGTAGACAAGGTGGAACTTTGCAACGGCTATACGGAACTTACGGATGCTGCAGAACAGCGTCGTCGTTTTGAAGCCGATTTGGAAATCCGTCGCAAAATGGGTAAGCCTCTTCCGCCGGTAGACGAACGTTTCCTCGCTGCACTTGAATCGGGTATGCCGTCTTGTTCGGGTGTGGCTTTGGGCCTGGACCGCTTGTTTATGCTGGCCTTAGGTAAAAAGGAAATTGCCGACGTGATTCTGTTTCCCAGTCCCGTCGCTTAACCGAGTGTTATTCCAAAATCTTCTCTAGGGCGTCGTGGACTTTTTGTTCGTCCAGTATGCCCGCTTCAATCAGGACGATTTCGTCACTGCCGTTGACTAAGTACGATACGGGAATCACCCGCGGGTTCCCGAGGGCGTTCATCAGTTCGTAGTTCCAGTGGACGACCGTCCACGGTATGGAGTTAGCCCGTTTGAATTTGGCGGCGGCCTTGAGATTGTCGTCTTCGCTTACCATCAAAATGTTGAGGCCCTTACCGGAAAATTCCTGATGAATTTTTTTGAGGGTGGGCATTTCGGCCATGCAGGCCGGGCACCAGCTTGCGCTAAGCACAATGAGCGTCGCGTATCCTTTTTCTCGATTGTAGTCTGTTTTCTCTCCACTGACGTCCAAAGCCGCAAAATTGACAATGCTGGTTGGCATTGTGCTGAAGGGGTGAGAAATCTCTTTGTATGCAGCGAACAGGATGCACGCAAGGATAATTCCACCGGCCAAAAGGACGATTTTAACAGATTTTAACCGCATATCCCATAAGAATTTATGTTTTTTTTGAAGTGTTTTAAATTATATTCTTCAATATGGCATACAATATTCAAGATCTTCTTTCTGAAATGGTGAAACGCGGTGGTTCAGACTTGCATATTACAGCAGGTGCACCTCCGCTTGTGCGTCTTTCGGGCAAATTGACTCCCCTTGGTGAAGAGAAACTCAAACCGGACGAAACCATGCGAATGACGTACAGCTTGATGAACGAGCTGCAGAAAAAGTCCTTTGAACAGCAAAAGGAATGCGATTTTTCGTTTGGTATTGCAAACTTGGCTCGTTTCCGTGCCAATGCTTATTTGCAACGTGGTTGCGTGGCCTTGGCCTTGCGTATTATTCCGCTTGATATTAAAACGTTCAAGGAACTGGGACTCCCCAAGATTCTTGCTGAATTTACGACTCGCCCTTCTGGTCTAGTGCTCGTGACGGGTGCTACCGGTTCTGGTAAGTCCACGACTCTTGCCGCCATGATCGACAAGATTAACAAGGAACGCCATGACCACATTTTGACGGTCGAGGATCCGATTGAATTTTTGCACAAGCACCAGGGTTGTATGATCAACCAGCGTGAAGTGGGTAGCGATACCCATAGTTTTGCGAACGCTCTTAAGATGGCTTTGCGTCAGGACCCTGACGTGGTGCTTATCGGCGAAATGCGTGATAACGAAACTATGCGTTGCGCCTTGACTATTGCTGAAACGGGTCACTTGGCTTTCGCTACCTTGCATACGAACTCTTGCGTGCAGACTATTAACCGTATTATTGACGCTTTCCCGAAGGGGGAGCAGCAGACGGTGCGTACGCAGCTGTCCTTTGTGCTTCAGGGCGTCGTTTGTCAGACCCTTGTTCCCAAAATTGGTGGCGGCCGCGTGATGGCTTACGAAATCATGAACGTGACTCCGGGTATTCGCGCCTTGATTCGCGATGACAAGGTTCATCAGATTGAATCCATGATTGAAATTGGTCAGAAGTTCGGTATGAACACCATGAATATGTGTCTTTGTGATCTTGTGAAGAACCACAAGGTGGATCGTTTTGAAGCCCTGTCTCGTTCTCCAAGTCCGGACCAGCTGGAACAGTTGTTTGTGAAGGAAGGGGTTTAATCCATGGCTGATTTTTTATACAAGGCTCAAAATTCCCAGGGAAACTCGTTTGAGGGAACCCTTGAGGCAAAGGATAAGGCTGAAGCGGAAGCCATGCTTCTCCGCCGTCGCTTAGTCATTGTAAGCCTTAAAAAGAAGCCTACCGAAATTAAGCTGAACATTGGTACTGGCATTAAGCACGAAGACTTGACCCGTTTTACGCGTATGTTCTCGTCTATGTGTTCTGCAGGTTTGCCGATGTTGCAGTGCTTGAACATTTTGGAAGAACAGTGCGAAAACCCTGCGCTAAAGTCTGTTGTGCACAAAGTAACGCAGTCCATTAACGGTGGTTCCTCGCTTGCCGACGCCTTGGCTCAACACCCTAAGGTTTTTGATTCTTTGTATTGCAACATGGTGGCTGCTGGTGAAGCAGGTGGTATTCTTGAAGGAATTCTTGCCCGTTTGGCGGAAACCATGGAAAATAGTATGCGTTTGAAGCGTAAGGTCAAAAAGGCCTTGACTTACCCGGTGATGGTTATCATCGTGGGTATTGTCGTGGTGATTGCCCTTATGACGTTCGTGGTGCCGACCTTTGCCGAACAGTTTGCCGCCCTTGACGCCGAGCTCCCTGCCCCGACGCAGGTGGTGATGAACATCTCTGATTTTATACGAGACAATGGTGCGTTCCTGTTTATTGGCGTGGTTGTTGTAATTGTAGCCTTTAAGTTGGTCATGAAAGTTCGAGCGGCAAAATTTGCATTCGATAAATTCATGTTAAAGGTGCCCAAGTTAGGGGATTTGCAAATCAAGTCTTCAACAGCAAGTTTCTCTAGAACCTTGGGAACCCTATTGAATGCTGGTGTGAGTGTGATGGATGCCTTGAAGGTAGTCGCCTCGACAGCGGGTAATTTGGTCGTGGAACAGGCCATCGGTAAAATATCCATTGGTATTGCCGGTGGTAAATCCATTGCGGATCCCATGCAAGAAGTAGGAATTTTCCCTCCCATGGTTATTCAAATGACAGGTGTGGGTGAAAAGACCGGTAACTTGGGTGGTATGCTTTTGAAGCTCGCCGACTTCTATGATGAAGAAGTGGATGCCGCCGTGGACGCCGTCGTCGGCATGATCGAACCGCTTATCATCGTGTTCTTGGGCGGCGCTGTCGGTGGCCTTTTGATTGCAATGTATATGCCTATGTTCTCCATGGGCGACGCCATTAAGGGATAATAAACTTCGCGATACTTCGTTGCTCGTCCTCGCCGTAGGTTTTACTACGGCGTCGTCCTCGCGCCGTTTTTACACGGGAATGAACGCTAGGTGTTGGCGCCTAGAATGTTTTTGATATTTGAGGATTGTTATGCTATGATGACGGTTGGATTTATGTTATTTACTGCCTAGTTTCCAGCGGGTGTATTTGCCGGTTTCCAGGATTTCGTTGGCGTTTTGTACGCGTTCGGCGGTAGGGGAGAGTGTGTCCTTGAGGGCGTAGTCAATGCCGAGTTCAGCGTACTTGCCGAGGGCGAATGCATGGTAAGGAAGTACGTCCACGCGCTCTACGTTATGGAGCGTGCGAATAAAGTCGCGGGTGCGTATGAGCGCTTCGTCGTTGTCGCTAATGCCTGGTACAAGTACGTGACGAATCCAGATGGGTTTGTGAATCTCATCTAGGTAGCGGAAAAAGTCGATGATGTTTGCGTTGTCGTGACCGGTCAATTCCTTGTGTACGCCTGCGTCAATGTGCTTGATGTCGACGAGCAAAAGGTCGGTCACGGCGAGCAACTTCTGGAATTTTTCGAAAGTTGTCTTTGCGGTTTGCGGAACACCCGTATCTCGCGTAAAGTTTACTCCGCTGGTGTCAATGCAGGTGTGTACGCCCGCGGTTTTGGCGAGCGTAAAGAACTCAATCAAAAAATCGAGTTGCATTAGGGGCTCGCCACCACTAACAGTAATACCACCATCTATTCCCCAGTATCCCTTGTATCGGATTGCTTTGGCAAATAGCTCTTCGGCGGTGACTTTCATGGCACCCGTGTGATCCATCGCAGGCTCACTCGGGGCTGCGAATTTCCAGGTTTCTGGATTGTGGCAGAACTTGCAGCGCATGGGGCAGCCTTGCAAGAATACGACAAAACGGATTCCCGGTCCGTCAACTGATCCAAAGGATTCCAACTTATTTACGTATCCAAAAGACATGACCTAAAGATAGAATAAATTGAATCTTAAACCCAGTTTTTTTATGTGTTTTTGGAAACAAACACTTAATACACTTTGTTTATTTTGGCATATTGTTGGTATTTGTTTTGGCTTTACATCAAATTATTTTTATAAAAAAGAGGTTAAATATGAAAAAATTGTTTTTGACGGTGGCCGTTGTCTTTTCGGGAATGATGATTTCCGCTTGTTCGGACGATGGTTCCGATAATTCCGTTCAGGCGGTAGACCCGGTTGTGGTTGATTCGAATTCTTCTGCTGACCAATCTGTTCCTGTGGCTCCGGCCTCTTCTGTATCTGCAGATCCTGCATCTTCTGCAGATACGCCTGCAACGCCCGTATCTTCTGTGGATGCGGCTTTGTCTTCTGCCGCCCTTCCGGTGGACCCGGTGTCCTCCAGTTCTGTTGCTCCGGTGGATCCTAATGTCTCCTATACTTATTATGGCACGGAATTGACTGGTAAGGAGCAGTTCTTGTACGGTCGTTTTGAAGCCCGCATGAAGATGCTTTCGTTCCCGGGTTCCGTGAGCTCAATGTTCTTGTACTATGATCCGTCCTACCTTTTGGGCGATGAACCGTGGAACGAAATTGATATTGAAGTTCTTGGCAAGACGGATACGATATGGCAGGCGAACCTCATTACTCGAGAACCCGATGTTGACAAGAAAAATGCAAAGATTACTTCTGAAACCAAGCCGGAATTTGGTTTCCACGCTTCCGAAGATTTCCACCTCTATGGCATTGTGTGGACTCCGGAATACATTGCCTGGGAAATTGATAGCGTTGAAATTCGCCGTGATGTGATTGGCAACCCCGATAACCGCAAGCATGATCAGGTGGCTTTCATAAATCAGGAACAGTCCCTCCGCTTTAACGTGTGGATTTCTGGCAGTACTGGTTGGGTCGGTAAGTTTACGGGTGAAGAACTCGCTGCTGGTCCTCAAATCCAGTATATTGACTATGTGCGCGTTTATACGTATGACACCACTTCCAAAGCCTTCACCTTCAAGTGGCAAGACGATTTTGACGGCGATGATCTCGATTGGGATCGCTGGGCCAGAGGCAACTGGGAAATGGAAAAAGTCATGTACCGCCCGGAGAATCTCGTTGTGAAGGACGGCATGGCCCAAATGATTCTCGACCGCGAAGCTTATTAAAAACTCTCTTAATAAATCCCAACCATAAAAGGAAATGCCCGAGTTTACTCGGGCATTTTTCGTTTCAGTGTTGTTAATCCGCTGCCTTGGTGGGCGGTGCTTAAAGCACGCCGTGGGCCTGGCGGGCAATCACGTCAAGTTGCTGTTCGCGGGTGAGCTTGATGAAGCGCACGGCGTATCCACTCACGCGGATGGTGAAGTTCTGGTATTCTTCCTTCTCCGGGTGTTCCATGGCGTCTTTCAGCTTTTCAATGCCAAAGACGTTCACGTTCAAGTGGTGGCTTCCGGTGCTAAAGTAGCCATCCAGAACTTGCACAAGCTTGTTTGTGCGTTCATCATCGTCGTGGCCGAGGGCGGCCGGGTTGATGGTTTGCGTGTTGCTGATGCCGTCGAGGGCGTATTCGTACGGAATCTTCGCGACCGACATAAGGGAGGCGATGAGGCCGTTCTTTTCGGCACCGTAGCTCGGGTTTGCACCCGGAGAAAGCGGTTCGCCCTTCTTGCGACCGTCGGGGAGCGTACCGGTGGCCTTTCCATACACAACGTTACTGGTAATCGTGAGGATGGATGTCGTCGGTTCGGAATTGCGGTAGGTCGGGTTCTGTTTGACCTTTGCGATAAACGTCTTGAGGAGCCACACGGCAATTTCGTCGGCGCGGTCGTCGTCGTTTCCGTAACGCGGGAAGTCGCCTTCGATTTGGAAATCGTCGGCGAGGCCGGTTTCGGCGTCGCGAATGATTTTTACCTTGGCGTACTTCACGGCGCAAAGGCTATCGACCACATGGCTGAAGCCTGCGATACCTGTAGCGAAGGTGCGACGTACGTTCGTGTCGATAAGTGCCATTTCGGCGGCTTCGTAGTAGTACTTGTCGTGCATGTAGTGAATCAAGTTCAATGTATTCACGTACAAGCGGGCGAGCCAATCGAGGTACAGGTCAAACTTGTGGACAAGTTCATCGTAGTCGAGGTATTCGCTGGTAATGGGCGGATATTCAGGACCAATCTGTTGGCCACGGCAAATGCATTCGTCCTTGCCACCGTTAATGGCGTAGAGGAGAGCTTTCGCGAGATTCGCGCGGGCGCCAAAGAACTGCATTTCCTTGCCGGTCTGAGTGGCAGAAACACAGCAGCAGATGCTGTAGTCGTCTCCCCAAATCGGGCGCATCGTTTCGTCGTTCTCATACTGGATGGCGCTGGTTTTTACCGAGATTTCGGCTGCGAACTTCTTGAAGTTCTCGGGCAGGCGCGGGCTGTAGAGTACGGTGAGGTTCGGTTCCGGGGACGGTCCCATGTTTACGAGCGTATGCAAGAAGCGGTAGTCGGTTTTGGTCACCATGTGGCGACCGTCCTGGCCGAGACCTGCGACTTCGAGGGTGGCCCACACCGGGTCACCGCTAAAGAGCTCGTTGTAGCTCGTGATACGGGCGAACTTTACCATGCGGAGCTTCATCACCAGGTGGTCAATAAGTTCCTGGGCTTCGCTTTCGGTGAGAATGCCTGCCTTGAGGTCACGTTCAATATAAATGTCGAGGAAGGTCGATACGCGGCCCACGCTCATGGCGGCGCCGTTCTGCGTCTTGATGGCGGCGAGGTAACCGAAGTAGAGCCACTGCACGGCTTCACGGGCGTTCTTGGCCGGCTTGGAAATGTCGTAACCGTAAATGGCGGCCATGGCCTTCATGCCCTCGAGTGCCTTAATTTGTTCGGCGAGTTCTTCGCGCTGGCGTACGACTTCTTCGGTCATGTCGGCGTTGTCGGATTCTGCCTTGTCGGCTTTTTTCATGGCGATAAGATAATCGACGCCATATAAAGCGACTCGGCGGTAGTCGCCGACGATACGACCACGACCGTAGGTGTCCGGAAGACCGGTAATGATGTGTGCCTTACGGGCGGCACGCATGGCCGGTGTATAGGCGTCAAACACGCCCTGGTTGTGAGTCTTGTGGAAGTCGGTAAAGATGTGATGAAGTTCTTCGCTTGGGGTGTAGCCGTAGTTCTTACAACTTTCTTCGGCCATCTTGATGCCGCCGTACGGCATGAAGGCGCGCTTCAAGGGCTTGTCGGTCTGCATCCCCACGACCTTTTCAAGTTCCTTGCTCCCTTCTGCGATGTAACCGGCAGGGTGGCTCGTTAGGCCCGACACAATATCGGTGTCCATATCTAGCACACCGCCCTTTGCGATTTCCTGCTTTTGTAATTCCTGAACTTCTTTCCAGAGTTTGTTCGTGGCCTCCGTCGGGCCTGCGAGGAACGACTTGTCTCCATCGTACTGTGTGTAGTTTTTCTGGATGAACATGCGCACGTTGACTTCGTTTTTCCAGCGCTGTCCTTCAAATCCGTTCCACTCTTCTTTAACTTGCATATTTCCTCATTTTCGCGGTTTCCCGCGACTTCTTAGTCTCCAGTTTATCGGGGCCAAATTTACCAAAAAAGATATATCAAAAAGTAGTTGATAAATCGGAAAGCGTTCAAATTTTACACTTGAAATGATTACAAAACCGACAAGTAAATTATAAGCTTGAAAAAAATGTTGCGAGAAAAGTTGGTAACTTGTTGATGGATATGGAATTAAGATCGGTGGGGCAAAAACATTCAAAAAGGCGTTGAACCATGTAAAAAAGCGGTGCGTTAGGGGGCGAAGTGGCGCGCCATTCGGACCCGTCAGGGGCTGAACGAAAAGGCGGGGCAAAACTTTTGTTTTGGCTCGCTTTATAGCGCGAGCACCCGGCCTGCCGTAGGCAGGAACGCCCATAATTTCTATATTCTGCGCGAAAAATTAAAAAAGGGCAAAATATGTCTAATACAATGACTTCTGCGCAAGTGCGCGAATCTTTTATCAAGTTCTTCGAAAGCAAGAACCACCTGTTTGTGCGTTCTTCCCCGGTGGTGCCGCACGACGACCCGACGCTCATGTTCACGAACGCCGGCATGAACCAGTTCAAGG